>JAOATP010000049.1 GCA_030158185.1 Propionicimonas sp. | reverse complement strand
CGACGTGGCCCACGGTGCGGTGGTTCCGCCGATCTACCTGTCCACGACCTACGCCTTCGAGGCGTTCAACAGTCCCGGGCAGTACGACTACAGCCGTGCAGGGAACCCGACCCGCACAGCGCTGGCAGATGCCGTCGCGGACCTCGAGGGCGGTGCCGGGGGAGTGATCACAGCCTCCGGGATGGCCGCCGTGACCGTTCCGGTGCTGGCGCTGCTGCCACCCGGCGGGACGCTGCTGGCGCCCTTCGACTGCTACGGCGGCTCCTGGCGGCTGTTCGACGCCCTCGAGCGCACCGGACGGCTGAAGCTGCGGCTCGCCGACTTCAGCGATGCCGAGGGTGCCCTCGCAGAGATCGCTGAAGGTGTCGACATGGTCTGGCTCGAGACACCCTCCAACCCGCTGCTGCGGATCACCGACATCGCTGCGGTCGCTGCAGCGGCCCACGTCGCCGGTGCGCTTGTCGTGGCGGACAACACGTTCGCGACGCCGGTCGTGCAGCGTCCACTGAGCCTCGGTGCGGACGTCGTGGTGCACTCCGCGACCAAGTACCTCAACGGCCACAGCGACGTTGTCGCCGGCGCGATCGTTGCGGCCGACGCCGAACGCCTTACCCACCTCGCCTGGTGGGCGAACACCCTCGGCGTCACCGGTGGCGCGCTCGACTCCTACCTGACCCTGCGCGGGCTGCGCACCCTGCACCTGCGGATGGCGCAGTCCCAGCGCAACGCGGAGGCTGTCGTCGGACTGCTGCTCGGGCACCCAGCGGTGACCGCCGTGCACTACCCGGGACTGGAGTCGCATCCCCAGCACGAACTCGCCGGCCGCCAGCAGGACGGCTTCGGCGCCATCGTCACCTTCGACGTCGGCACCGAGGCAGCCGTGAAGGCGCTCGTCGAAGGCCTGGACTGCTTCTGCCTCGCAGAGAGCCTTGGCGGGGTCGAGTCGCTGGTCTCACACCCGGCGACGATGACCCACGCTGCGATGCCGGAAGGGATCCGTGCAGCGGCCGGCATCACCGAGGGCATGCTGCGCCTCAGCCTCGGCGTCGAGGACCCGCACGATCTCATCGCTGACCTCAGGGCAGGGCTCGACCGCGCGCTCGCGTCCCGCTGACCTCGCAGCTGCCCGGAGCGAGGGGCAAATAAGGGGACAGTCCCCTTTCTTGCCCCTTTCTCGCCCTTGGACCGGCGGCATCGGCCGCAGCCGGTCGAGTCGCTCCCGATCGCCATACCCGGTACCCCGTTGGTGCCCGATCCAACGTGCCCCTATGGGGACTTACCCCAGGCAGATCACCCGGTGCAGAATTCATTGATACCCGGTGCTGTCACCCCTTCGTCGATCATGCGATCGTCCGGGGACCCGCACACGCCCCCCGCAATACCGCATTGGACATCGATGACCCCCCTGATACGTACCTGCCTGACTGCTGCCGGCGTGCTGGCGCTCCTGCTCACGCCGCTGTCCCCAGCGGCTGCGGAGAGCCGTTCCGGCTCGGACTCCCGCCCCTACCCGGCACGGGTTTTCGCTGCATCGTCGGCGCTCTACCAGAAGCTGCCGGCCACCACCCCCGCCGCCTCCGACTCGACCCGCCTGATCGCGAGCCTCAACGCCCAGGCCCACAAGTACTACGGCACGCCGACCAACGCCAACGTCAACATCAACACCAACCGTTTTTCACCAGCGCTGTACGTGGCAAGGAACAGCGATCCCGTCCACGACATCAAGGGCTGGAACTGCCAGCACAAGTGGGACGGCTGGGACGCAGGCCTCAACCGGCAGCTGCGCAACATCCACGTGCCCGCCGACCTGCAGCCCGACCCCTCCACCGACGGTTCGGTGTCGATCTACAACGTCGACACCCATGAGCTGGTCGAGCTGTGGAAGGCACGGAAGGTCGACGGCCAGTGGCAGGCCTGCTGGGGCGGCAAGATCGCCCGCACGGACCAGTCCCGGGGCACCTTCGGCAACTACTACGGGGTCTCCGCCAGCGGACTCGCCCTCTGGGGTCTCACGATCCGCCAGCAGGAGCTCATCGACGGGCGGATCAACCACGTGATCAACCTCGCGCTCCCGCTCACCCGGCGCAACACGATCTCCTGGCCGGCCAACCGCACCGACGGCAACTCTCCCGGCACCCAGCTCGCCATCGGCCAGATGCTGCGGCTGCCGGCCAGCCTCGACCTCTCGAAGCTCAAGCTCTCGCCGGCAGCGCGCACCGTCGCACGGGCAGCGCAGGAGTACGGGGTCGTCATCTCGGACACGTCCGGTTCGGTCGCGTTCGCTGCGGAGAACCCGATAGCGCTCGCGGACAACAAGTACTCCAGCATCTTCCGTGACCGCTGGCCATTCCTCGAGATGACCGGCATCAAGGGCAGGGGAGAGGTTCCCTTCCCGCTCGACAAGCTGGTCGCGCTCCCGCTCGACTACCAGGTCCCACCGGCCGCCACCGGAGGGAAGGTCACGCAGAACACGGCCTACGCCGCAGCCGTGAAGAAGGCCAAGCCGGTGATCCACTGGCGCCTCGCCGATACCGGGTCCGTCGCGGCCGATGCCAGCGGACGCAACGCCGCGGGCAGGATGGTCGGTGTCACCAGGTACGCGGCAGGGGCCATCCGCGGCAACAACGCGATCCAGACCGACGGTGACCCCACGTCCGGGGTCCACCAGTCAACGAAGTCGACGCCGTCCGCAGCGTTCAGCGTCCAGGTGTGGTTCCGGACCACCACAACAGCCGGCGGGAAGCTCGCCGGGTTCGAGAACGTCCAGACCGGGAAGGGCAGCCGCGCCGACCGCTCGCTGTACCTCACGAACGCCGGCAAGCTGGTCTTCGGCACCTACCGGACCACCATCCGCACGGTGTCCAGCCCGAAGTCGTACAACGACGGCCGCTGGCACCAGGCGACAGCGACCCAGGGTCCCAGTGGCACCCGTCTCTACGTCGACGGTGCGCTGGTGGCGAGCACCACCCTCACCGGCGCCCAGGCGGGGGACGGCTACTGGCGCATCGGTGGCGGCAACCTCGACGGCTGGCCGTCGCAGCCGTCCAGCGCCTATGTCGCCGGCTCGCTGGACGAGTTCGCCTACTACGGGACAACCCTCTCCGCCGGCACGGTCGCCGCGCAGTTCACGGCGTCCGCCCAGGTGCGCTGACCCGCAACGCTCCTCAGCGACCGAACAGGGCGCGCGCAAAGAAGACGAGGTTCGCCGGGCGCTCGGCGAGGCGGCGGATGAAGTAGCCCCACCAGTCGGTGCCGAACGGCACGTACACCCGCACCTTCGCGCCGCTGGCCGCGAGGCGGCGCTGCTCGTCACTGCGGATGCCGTACAGCATCTGGTATTCGAAGCTCCCCGGCTCGCGACCCAGCTGGCGGGCGAGCTCTGCGACGGCTGCGATCATCTCGGGGTCGTGGGTGGCCAGCATCGGGTAGCCGTCGCCGGCCAGTAGCGTCCGGGCACAGGCGACATAGGCCGTCGAGACCTCCTCACGTCCCTGCAGTGCGACGTCGACCGGCTCGGCGTAGGCGCCCTTGCACAGCCGGATCCGCGAGCCCGGACCGGCCAGCACTGCGCAGTCCTCCAGCGTCCGGTGCAGGTAGGCCTGCAGTACTCCGCCGGTGGCCGGGAACTCCTTGCGCAGGTCGGCAAGGATCCCCAGCGTGGTGTCGGTGGTGGTGTGGTCCTCCGCGTCGACGGTCACGGTCGTGCCGACGGCCGCTGCTGCTGCGCAGATCTCGCGGGCATGCCCGAAGGCGAGGTCGCGTCCCCCGGGCAGTCCGAGGCCGAGGGCTGTCAGCTTCACCGACACCTCCGCATAGCCGGTGAGACCGACGGCTGCGAGCTCGGAGATCAGGTTCAGGTAGCCGTCGGAGATGGCAGCGGCCTGCTCGGGCGTTGTGGTGTCCTCGCCCAGGTAGTCGATGCTCGAGAGCAGGTTGTCCGCTGCGAGCGTGCGGACGGCCGTCACGCAGTGGAAGACCGTCTCCCCGGGGACGAACCGCGCGACGACCGCGGCCGTCATCGGCAACCGGACGGCGAGCGCCTTGAACCGGGAGCTGCGGGCGAGGCCGAGCAGGACCTTGCGCAGCACGAGGTCGACCGACTTCATGCCACACCCACCAGTCCGGCGACGAGGTCGGTGGTCAGGTCGTCGAGGGAGTCGAGGATCACGTCGGCGAGGGCCAGCGTCGCTGCCGGTGGCGGGTTGAAGTGCGGCGGGATCGCCACCACCTTCAGTCCTGCGGCGTGGGCGGACAGGATGCCGTTGTGGGCGTCCTCCACGGCAACGGCGCTCGCGGGGGCCACGCCGATCCTGCGGCAGACCTCGAGGTAGACGTCGGGGGCGGGCTTGCCTGCCCCGTTCAGCTCCTCGGTGCTCAGGGTTGTGACGAAGAGGTCGCCGATCCCCATGGCCTCAACGGCAGCGTCGATCAGCACGCGGGGGGAGGAGCTGGCCAGCCCGAGCGGCCACAGCGCGTGCATCCGCCGGACGGCGGCAACGGCGCCGGGCAGCACGTCGAGGCCGCGGGCGTACGCGGCCACCATGCCGTCGATCGTCTTCTTCGCCGCGGCCTCCGCGGTGCCTGCCAGGCCGACGACGTCGGCGAGGTAGGCCGACCACTCCTGGGTGGACATGCCCATCATCGCCCGGCTGGCCTCTTCGGGCCACGGCAGGCCCTCGGCCTCGGCCAGTCCCCGTCGCACCACATCCCAGATGTGCTCGGTGTCGGTCAGGGTTCCGTCCATGTCGAATACCACGGCAGTCATGGTTGGCATTCTTTCGCCCCGTGCGGATCGCTGCGAAATCGGCGATGCCCGGCAAGCCCGCACCTCGCTCCCGGTGGCCGGATACGATCGCAGCGTGGAGCATGCAGACCGGCCGCGGATGAACCTGTGGGTCGACCCGAGGTCGCTGCATTCGCGCCCCACCTCGCCGGTGCGGCAGCACACCCTGCGCCCCTCAGGCCTCGCGCCGCTGGACGCCCTGATCGCCACCCCGCCGGATCCGCGCGGCGTCCTGCTCTACTTCCCCGGTTTCGGCACCCCGCTCGGCCCGTGGGAGATTGCCAAGTGCGCCCACCTCGCCGACGCCACCTCGCTCACCGTCGTGGTCACGGAGATCCCCGGGATGAGTCGGTTCGCCGACCCCATCCCGAAGGCCGTCCGCAAGGACATGCTCGGCGGCCGGGTCGAATCCTGGGCCGAACTCAACCTGGCCTACGTGGACGCCGCCATGCGGGTCGGGGACGTGCGGCACCCGGAGTACATGCAGGTGCTGGCCTACTCCACCGGCTGCTCGCTCGCGGTGTCCTCGTTGCCCGTGCTCGCGGAGTGGGGGCCCATCGAGGGCCTGAACCTTGTGGAGCCGGTCGCGATCTCCCAGCGCAACGTTGCCTCCCTCCAGGCCCACAACCTCGCCGACTGGGGACGGATGGGCACCGTGCTGCGCACCAACCGCGGCCACGACTGGGTGATGAGCGCCCGTCGCCGCCAGCGCAAGGAGCCGTCGGTGAAGTACTCGGCGGTCGACCTGGTGGCGATCGGCCAGGTGCTGTCCAGCCAGGGACTGCTGCGCTCGCTGGACGCCGCGGAACTCGTCCGGTGCTCGCTGGTCCGCGGTGCGCGCAGTTCGCTGTGCCGCCGCCCCGACTACGACAAGCTCGACGAGACCCTGCAGTCCCGCGGCGTGCCCGGCCCGACGATCACCGTCCAGGGCATGGGCCACCAGCTCTGGCACTCGTTCCCGATCCTCGTCCAGCTCACCCGGGCCATGCTGGGCGACTCCAGATCGGGTGATCCGAGCTTGGGCAACTCAGGGAATACCCCCAGCTGACCCACAGTTGAGTCTGGTGAACTCAACGCAGGAGTTGAGCGTGTTAAGCTCAACCTTGTTCCAAGACTCAACCGGAGGTAGCACACCATGGCACGAGCAGTCGGCATCGACCTCGGCACCACCAACTCTGTCGTCGCCGTCCTCGAGGGCGGCGAGCCCA
>JAOATP010000048.1:1119-1534 GCA_030158185.1 Propionicimonas sp. | reverse complement strand
AGCCCCAGCAGGATCGCTCCGCCGAGGGTGTTGCGCAGCGTCCCGAAGGCAGCCCGGCCGCCCTCACCGCGTTGCAACGCGCGCCCGCCGAGCCAGAGCGCAATCAGCGTTCCGATGATCATCGCGACCGCGCCGAGCACCTCGAAGGCGACGGCTATTCCGGTGAAGACCTGCTCCATGTCCACGCTCGACAGCATAGGGACCGACTGCGCCTCAGGCAGCGGGCTCGGCCAGGCGCCACACCGGCGTGAGGACCTTTCCCCTCAGGTCGGTCTGGGTGATGCTGCCGGGCCAGCCGATCTCCAGGGTGTCGTCGTCGACGACCATCACCGGCTCGTCGACGGCGGCACCGTCCACGAAGCGCCGAAGGACGCTCACCGGCGGCGGGCCGGCGTTCGCCGGGTCCACCGCGTTG
>JAOATP010000048.1:0-1109 GCA_030158185.1 Propionicimonas sp. | reverse complement strand
GACGGCACTGAGCCAACCGCTGGAGCAGGTCCCCGCGATGAACGGGACGGAAAGGAGGCGGCCGCTGTGGTGGTCGGCTGAGATCACCCCGTAGCCCTCCGCGCACAGTCTCGTCACGAGCACTTCATTGCCGAGGACGTGGATGTCACCGATGTCTCCCGGAACGCCTGCGCTCGCCTGGGTCAGGAGCCTGCCGGGGTGGATGCGCAGCCCATGGCCGGTGCGTTCGACCCGGAGCAGCTGGATGGCGCCCGCCGTTTCGTGGACGCCGAGTTGCTCCGATGGCACCCCGATCGCCAGCCGGTCGTCGAGGACGGACACGGCCTGGCCGAATGCGTCGAACTCCTCCTGGGCGCCGGGAACCCCCCGCGACCCCTGCATCACCCTCGTTGCCCAGTACCGCAGGCCCGGCTGCAGCTGGAGGACGTACGCAGCGCCGGCCGTCCAGCTGGCTCCGGCTGTCGGCGCGCCGATCACCAGCAGGTCGCCCGAAGCCGACAGCGACTGCCCGAAGTCCGTTTGTTCGAAGTTCCTGCCGACGATGCCCGGCGACCCGATGGTGATCCGGCGCCTTTCCCCGAGCCGTCCATCGGTCCGCACCCGGTACAGGTCGACGTGGGCATCCGCGATCGTCGTGCCAATGGCCAGCACCGGTTCCGGGAGGGGGACGAAGGCGAGGCTGCGGCCGATCCCTTGGCCGCCGGTAGCGAGCACCGTGGTCCGCGATGCCGAGATGCCTGCCGCGGAGCCCCACAGGGCCCAGACCCGTCCGCGGTAGTCCAGGGCGCTCGGATCGGAGACGACGATGTCGGCGAAGCCGTCCCGGTTCAAGTCCCCGACCACGATCGCCGAGCCGAAGAGCGAGTCCTCGAACATCCGGTCGTGGAGCTGGGTGGTGGTCACCCTCTGCAGCTTGCCGTCGCCGAAAAGCACCTGCACGGAGCCGTCGAGTTCGGCGTAGTCCTCGTCGGCCGACTGCCCGTTGCTGACGAACACCACGTCGAGCGTGCCGTCCCCGTCGATGTCATTGATCCGGGTGGGCCGAGTCGGGCTGCCGGGTGCCGCGGCGGGTAGCCTGCCCGCGTCCGGCGGACGCGCGCCGTCAGCAC
>JAOATP010000047.1 GCA_030158185.1 Propionicimonas sp. | reverse complement strand
CGGGCGACGGCACCATCAAGATCGAGATGAACTTCCTGCCCGACGTCTACGTCCCCTGTGAGGTCTGCCACGGCGCCCGGTACAACCGGGAGACGCTCGAGGTGCACTACAAGGCGAAGACGATCGCCGAGGTGTTGAACATGCCGATCGAGGAGGCCGCAGAGTTCTTCGCAGCGATCCCCTCGATCGCGCGGCACATGCGGACGCTCGTCGAGGTGGGGCTCGGCTACGTGCGGCTGGGTCAGCCGGCCACCACGCTGTCGGGTGGTGAGGCGCAGCGGGTGAAGCTGGCATCGGAACTGCAGAAGCGGTCAACCGGTCGCACGATCTACGTCCTGGACGAGCCCACAACGGGCCTGCACTTCGAGGACATCCGCAAGTTGCTCGCGGTGTTGCAGTCGCTGGTCGAGAAGGGCAACACGGTGATCGTGATCGAGCACAACCTTGACGTGATCAAGGCCTCCGACTGGGTCATCGACCTCGGTCCCGAAGGTGGTTCCCGCGGTGGCCTTGTGATCGCGGAAGGCACACCCGAGGAGATCGCCGACAGCCCGGACTCCTACACCGGGGCTTTCCTCAAGCCGATCCTCGCCGGCCACCGTGTGCCGGTGGCGGGCGACGAGCCGACCCTGCTCGCCGAGGTGGGCTGAGCACCCTCAGCTGATGGTGAGGGTGTCGCCGTCGACCTTCACCGTCGCCTTGGTGAGGGCCTTCTGTGCCGGTCCGGTGAGCACGGTGCCGTCGGCCAGGGAGTACGTGCTGCCGTGCCGTCCGCAGACGATGGCTGCATCGCTGACCTCCTGTACGGGAAGGTTCTGGTGGGTGCAGAGGTAGCTGAAGGCCTCGTACGTGCCGGCCTTGGGTTGCGTGACGACGAACTGGCCGACGATCTTGCCGCTGCCGACCGGCACCTCGGACGCCTTGATGGTGGTGGGCCCGGTGCCGCCGGAAGCCGAAGCGGAGCCGGGCGCGGCTGCACAGCCGCCGAGGCAGAGGGTGATCGCGGCCAGGCCGGCCCCGTTGAGAACGACGCGGCGGGACGGAACGGGATGAGCAGTCATCGAGCCTCCTTGTTGGTGTTGGAATAGTAGAACGCTCAACCAGTCCAAAGCTGTGTTTGTGCTGTGAATCCTGGCGGGCCGGCCCGCGCGCACGGCCGTCGGTGGCGATGCCTATGCTGGCTCGGGTGAGGAGAGGAAACGGCCATGGCTGACCCGGCGAGCTATCGGCCGGCCACAGGCACCATCCCCACAGGACCCGGCGTCTACCGGTTCAGTGATCGCGACGGGCGCGTGATCTACGTCGGCAAGGCGATCAACCTGCGCCAGCGGCTCAACTCCTACTTCGCCGACCCGGCAGCCCTGCACTTCCGCACCCAGACGATGGTGCGGACGGCAGCGAAGGTGGAGTGGACGCTGGTCCGCAACGAGCTCGAGGCGCTGCAGCTCGAGTACACCTGGATCAAGCAGTACGACCCGCGGTTCAACGTGAAGTACCGCGACGACAAGTCCTACCCGTGGGTCGCGATCACGTGGGAGGAGGAGTTCCCCCGGGTGTTCGTCGGCCGGGGCAGCAAGCGCAAGGGCAACCGGTACTTCGGCCCCTACGCCCAGGCCTGGGCGATCCGCGACACCATCGACTCGCTGCTGCGGGTGTTCCCGATGCGCTCCTGCACCAAGGGCGTCTTCAACAGTGCCCGGGCCACCGGCCGTCCCTGCCTGATGGGCTACATCGGTAAGTGCGCTGCGCCCTGCGTCGGCAAGATCGACCCCGGGCCCCACCGTGACCTCGTCCAGGACGTGTGCGACTTCCTCGCCGGACGCACCGGCGCCCTCATCCGCCGCCTGGAGACCCAGATGTCCCAGGCGTCCATGAACCAGGAGTACGAAAGGGCAGCCGTCGTGCGCGACCAGCTGTCGGCACTGCGCCAGGCCACCGAGCGCAACGCGATCGTGCTGGGCGACGGCACGGACGCCGACGTGGTCGCGCTGGCCGAGGACCCGTTGGAGGTCGCCGTCCAGGTCTTCCATGTCCGCGGCGGCCGGATCCGCGGCGAGAGGGGCTGGGTCGCCGAACGCAGCGAGGACGGCGACACCGGCCAGCTGCTGGAACGCTTCCTCCTCCAGCTCTACGCGGAGGACGAGCAGGCGATCCCTCCGGAGGTCCTGCTGCCGGCGCTCCCGGACACCGCCGACCTGCTCGGCCAGCTGTTCACCGAGCAGCGGGGTGCACGGGTGCAGCTCCGGGTGCCCCAGCGCGGGGACAAGGCAGCGCTGCTGCAGACGGCCGCCCGGAACGCCGCCGACTCCCTCGCCATGCACAAGGTGCGAAGGGCGAGCGACCTCTCCACCCGCAACCTCGCCCTCGAGGAGCTCCAGCAGGCACTCGACCTGCCCCAGGCCCCGCTGCGGATCGAGTGCTACGACATCTCCCACACGATGGGCACAGAGGTGGTTGCTTCGATGGTGGTGTTCGAGGACGGACTGCCGCGCAAGAGCGAGTACCGCCGGTTCATCATCAAGACCGTCGAGGGCAGCAACGACGTGGGGGCGATGCGCGAGGTGATCACCCGCCGCTTCACCAGGCTGCTGGAGGAGCGGCAGCGGGCGGAGGATGCCGGCGAAGGGCCACTGCTGGTCGATCCGACCACCGGCGTGCCCCGGAAGTTCGCGTACACCCCGTCGCTCGTGGTGGTCGACGGCGGCGCCCCGCAGGTGGCTGCGGCCGAGCGGGCGATGGCCGACCTGGGCGTGGTGGACGTCGCGCTCTGCGGCCTTGCCAAGCGCCTGGAGGAGGTCTGGCTGCCGGCGGAGGAATTCCCGTTGATCCTCCCGCGCACCAGCGAGGGCCTCTACCTGCTGCAGCGGGTGCGGGACGAGGCCCACCGGTTCGCGATCACCCACCACCGCAGCCGGCGCAGCGCCTCCATGGTCGAGTCGCTGCTCGACGACGTGCCGGGGCTCGGCGAGATCCGCCGCAAGGCGCTGCTGAAGTACTTCGGCTCCCTGCGCAAGCTCCGCGTGGCCACCGTTGAGCAGCTCGCGGAGGTGCCCGGCATCGGTCCGCGCACGGCCGTCGCCGTCAAGGAAGCGCTCGCAGGGCAGGAAGCGCCGGTATCGGTCAACCTGACCACCGGCGAGGTGCTGGAGGACTGAGCCGCCCGATGGCGAATAATGGGGACCATGAACGACACGCCTGTGCCGGTCCGGCTCCTCGTCATCACCGGGTTGTCCGGCGCGGGTCGAAGGACCGCCGGCCACACCCTGGAAGACCTCGGCTGGTTCGTCGTCGACAACCTGCCGCCGAGCCTGCTCCCGGAACTGATAGAGACCAGCCGGCAGCGGCAGTTCAACCGGGTCGCCGTCGTGCTGGACGTCAGGACACGCTCGGAGTTCGCCCAGATCCCCGCTGCGTTCGCCGATCTCGGCCGGGCCGGCATCGTCCCGCAGATCCTGTTCCTCGACGCCAGTGACGAGGCGATCGTGCGCAGGCAGGAGTCGGTGCGCCGGCCACTGCCGCTGCAGGGTTCCGGTGGCCTGCTGGACGGCATCCAGAAGGAACGCCAGATGCTGGCCGGCATCCGCGCCAGCGCCGACCTGGTGATCGACACCTCCTCCATCAACGTGCACGAGCTCGCAGCCCGGGTGACGCAGACCTATGGCGGTGGCGACGACCTCGTCCTGCAGCTCACCCTGATGTCCTTCGGCTTCAAGAACGGCATCCCGATGGATGCCGACATGGTGTTCGACATGCGCTTCCTCCCGAATCCGCACTGGGTGCCCGCCCTGCGCCCGCAGAGCGGTCTCTCACAGCCGGTCGCTGCCTACGTGCTCGGCCAGCACGACGCGGAGCCCTTCCTCCAGCATGCTGTCGCGCTGGTGGAGCTGATCACTCCCGGCTACATCCGTGAGGGCAAGCGCAATGCGACCATCGCGATCGGGTGCACCGGCGGCAAGCACCGCTCGACGGCGATCGTCGAGGAGCTGGCGCGACGCCTGCGGGAGCGTGGCGTGGCGACCGACGTCGTGCACCGGGACCTCGGCAAGGAGTGAACCCCGAGTGAGCGCCTTCGCCCAGCCACCGTCCGTCGTTGCGTTCGGCGGTGGCCACGGGCTGGCCGCCAGCCTCAGCGCGCTGCGTCAGCTGACGCACCGGCTCACCGCCGTCGTGACCGTCGCGGACGACGGCGGGTCCTCTGGCCGACTCCGCGCCGAGTTCCCGATCCTGCCGCCCGGTGACCTCCGGATGGCGCTCGCTGCACTCTGCGGCGACGACGCCGTGGGACGAGCATGGGCCGCGGTGATGCAGTCGCGGTTCCCCGGCGACGGCCCGCTCGGTGGCCACAGCATCGGCAACCTGCTGATCGCAGGGCTGTGGGAGCAGCTGTCCGACCCGGTGGCCGGGCTGGACATGGTCGGTGCCATGCTGCACGTCGAGGGCCGCGTCCTGCCGATGGCAGCGGTGCCGCTGGTGATCGAGGCCGACGTGATCGGGGCGGACCCCAGCTCGCCCGACGAGGTGCGGACGGTCGTCGGCCAGGAGGCCGTCGCGCTCGCGACCGGTGACATCAGGGACATCCGGCTCGACCCGGCCGACCCGCCGGCAGTGCCCGAGGCGATCCGGGCGATCCGCGAGGCCGACTTCCTGGTGCTGGGGCCCGGGTCCTGGTACTCGTCCGTGATCCCTCACCTGCTGGTGCCGGAACTCGCGCGCGCCATCTGTGCCGCGCGTGGAAAGCGCATCCTCACCCTGAACCTTGCCCCGACCGACGACGAGACCCCGGCCTACACCGCAGCCCGTCACCTCGAGGTGCTCTCCGAGCACGCCCCCGCGCTCCGGCTGGACGTGGTCGTCGCGGATCCGTCGTTCGCCGCCGGCGACCAGCACCTGGCCGCATATGTGGCCTCACTGGGGGCGAAGCTCGTCCTCGCCCCCGTCCGCACACGGGACGGGACCCCGCGGCACGACCCACACCTGCTGGCAGCGGTGTATGCCGGGATCATGGGTCTGTAGTCTTACCCCACCCGTGCGCTCGCAGTTCGAAAGGCAGTACACCAACAAGATGGCAATGACCCAGCAGGTGAAGTCCGAGCTGGCCACCCTTGAGGTGGCGAAGCCAGAGCTCCGCAAGGCCGAGGTGGCCGCCCTGCTCCGGTTCGCCAACGGGCTGCACATCGCAGGAGGGCGCATCGTCGTTGAGGCGGAACTCGACACCGGCGCAGCCGCGCGCAGGCTGCGGACGGCAATCGCCGAGCTGTTCGGGTTCACCTGCGAGTTCGTCGTCATCACCGGCAGCGGCCTTCGCCGCGGCACCCGCTACGTCGTCCGCCTGATTCGCGACGGTGAGTCGCTGGCCCGCCAGACCGGGCTGATCGACGCGCGCGGTCGTCCCGTCCGTGGGCTCCCGATCCAGGTGGTCAGCGGAGCTGTGGACGTTTCCGTCGCAGCCTGGCGCGGCGCCTTCCTCGCGCACGGCTCCCTCACCGAGCCCGGACGGTCGATGGCCCTCGAGGTCACCTGCCCCGGCTCGGAGGCTGCACTTGCCCTCGTCGGCGCTGCGCGTCGCATGGGCATCTCGGCGAAGGCCCGCGAGGTGCGCGGTATCGACCGGGTCGTGATCAGGGACGGTGACGCCATCTCCGCGATGCTCACCCGCCTCGGCGCCCACGAGACCGTCCTTGCCTGGGAGGACCGCAGGATGCGCCGCGAGGTGCGCGCGTCCGCCAACCGCCTCGCCAACTTCGACGACGCCAACCTTCGCCGCTCCGCGCGGGCAGCGGTCGCGGCGGGCGCACGGGTCAAGCGTGCCCTCGAGATCCTCGGCGAGGACATCCCCGACCACCTGCTGGAGGCCGGACGGCTGCGCCTCGAGCACAAGCAGGCCAGCCTGGAGGAGCTCGGGCAGCTGCACGTGCCGCCGCTGACGAAGGACGCCGTCGCAGGCCGGATCCGTCGTCTGTTGGCCACGGCGGACAAGCGCGCCTCCGAGCTCGGCATCCCGAACACCGAGTCTGGTCTGAGCCAGGAAATGAT
>JAOATP010000046.1 GCA_030158185.1 Propionicimonas sp. | reverse complement strand
TCCGTCCTGCGCAACAAGATCAAGTCCGCAGGGATCGAGGGCGTCACCGTCGTCAACAAGGCCGTCGCCAACCTCGACGGCACCGCTGATCTGGTGATCACCCAGTCCCAGCTCACCGATCGGGCGAAGCAGAAGGCACCCGAGGCGATCCACGTCTCCGTCGACAACTTCATGAACTCCCCGAAGTACGACGAAGTCGTCGAGATGGTCTCCGCACAGGCGGCCGACAAGTCCTGACCGTTCGACGGCAGGGCGCGACCAGCGCCCTGCCGTCGACCCAGACAGAAAGGCCACGCAACTCATGGAGACCAACAACGTCCTGACCCCGGAGATGGTGCGGATCCACCCCGGATCGGCCACCCGCGACCAGGCGATGCAGGAGGCCACCGACCTCCTCGTGGCTGCGGGAGCTGTGACTCCCGCCTACTACGAGGCGATGCAGGACCGTGAGCGAACAGTTTCGACGTTCATGGGGAACGGATTGGCGATCCCCCACGGCACGAATGACGCCAAGGACGCCGTGCTCGGCTCGGCGCTCACTTTCGTCCGCTATGACGGCGGCGTTGACTGGGACGGCCAGCGGGCGACCTTCGTGGTCGGCATCGCTGGCAAGGGGGGCGAGCACCTGGAGATCCTTTCCCAGATCGCCATCCTCTTCTCCGACGACACAGAGGTGGAGAGGCTCAGGGCGGCTCCCACTCCCGAGCAGCTGTTCTCCCTTGTCGTAGAAGCAGGCGCAGCCTGACGCCTGCCGGGGCGAAACGCCAGTGGCCAGAGGTGCGCAGTCAGCGACTGCCGACCTCTGGCCACTGGCATGTCCGGGGCCGCGCCCATGGGCGTCCAGGCGCCCCGATGCCACGATGCCCCACGCACACGGCTGGGTAGTGGTGTAGTTGACCTGCCGGGTGGTGCGGGGTCCCGCACTCACGGCGAAGAGAAGGGACACCTGATGAAGATCACCGACAACGGCCCGCAGCCCAATGCCTTCGACCTGGAGACCGCGACGAAGGAGAACTCCAACTACCGCACGGTCGCCTGGACCGGGAAGTACCTGCAGGTGACGCTGATGTCGATCCCTCCCGGGTCGTCGATCGGGCTCGAGGCCCACCCCGAGACCGACCAGTTCGTCCGGCTGGATGCCGGCACCGGTCACGTTGTGATGGGCCCGGCAGAGGACGACCTGCCGTTCCAGCTCGACGTCGGCGACGGCTGGAGCGTCCAGGTACCTGCAGGCACCTGGCACGACATCATCAACACCGGCAGCGGGGACATGCGGCTCTACGTCGTCTACGCCCCGGTCCACCACACGCCCGGCATCGTCCAGAAGACCGCCGAGGACGCTGAGGCCGACGAGGAGTCCGGACGCGACACGCCCCCGCCGTGGTCGGTGCAGCCGGAGCAGGGCGAGGCGGACAAGAAGGCCTGACGAACGCCCGGTTCATCGCCCGCATGGCCGAGATTGTGGGTGGCAAGGGCGCGGACGAGTATCACCCCGGGAGGTCCCGATCAGCTCCCGGCGTAGGCCACAGCGATCCGCGCACCGAGGGCCGCGTTGTTCTTCACCAGGGCGATGTTGGCGCGCAACGACTCGCCGTCGGAGAGTTCGACGATCCGGCCCAGCAGGAACGGGGTGATCGCCGCACCCGTGATGCCCTTCTCCTCTGCCTCGTTGACGGCGCGCGTGATCAGGAGGCTGATCTCGGCCTCGGGGATCTCGTCTGCGAGCGGGATCGGGTTGGCCACCACCATGCCGCCGGCGATGCCGAGACCCCACTTGGCGCGCATCGCTGCCGCGACCTCTGCGGGCTCGTCGAGCCGCAGGGGTGAGGCGAAGCCGCTCGAGCGGGAGTAGAAGGAGGGGAAGTCGTCCGAGCCGATGGTGACGACGGGGACGCCGAGCGTCTCCAGCACCTCGAGGGTGCGTCCGATGTCGAGCAGGGACTTCACGCCGGCGCTCACCACTGCGACGTCGGTGAGGCTGAGTTCCGTCAGGTCCGCGGAGACGTCCATGCTCAGCTCGCCGCCACGGTGGACGCCACCGAGGCCGCCGGTGACGAAGACCCGGATACCGGCGAGGGCTGCAAGACGCATGGTCGAGGCAACGGTGGTTGCGCCGTGCTCGCCGCGGGCGACGACGTGCGGCAGGTCGCGGATGCTCACCTTCCGCACGTGCGGATCGGAGCCGAGAAGGTCGAGCTCCGCGTCGTCGAGGCCGATCCGGGGGACGCCGTGCAGCACGGCGACCGTTGCGGGGACGGCGCCGCCGTCGCGAATGATCTGCTCCACCTCGCGAGCGGTCTGCACGTTCTTCGGGTACGGCATGCCGTGGGAGATGATCGTCGACTCCAGCGCGACAACCGGTGCGCCGGACGCGAGCGCCTCGGCCACCTCTGCAGCGACGGCGAGCATCGGGTGGGGATCGGTCATGGTGTTGCTCCTGCGTTGGTTGGCTCGGTTGCGGGGTCGAGGGTACGAAGCGCGGCAGTGAAGGCCACGCCCAGGTCCGGCGGGACGGTGTGGCTGCTCGCGACGGTGAGCGCAGCGGCGAGGTGCCCGCGGTGCGCGGCTGTTGCCGGGGCCTCGCCGCACAGCAGGCCGTACACGAAGCCGGCTGTCATCGCGTCGCCTGCCCCGGTGACGTCACGGACCTCCGCTGCGATGGCATCGATGGTGACGACGCCGTCAGGGCTGGCCAGCAGGCTCCCGGCGGCGCCCCGGCTCACCCAGACGTTGGTCACCCCGCGGGCGTGGAGTTCTGCGGCCGCCGCGGCGATCCCTTCCACCGCGTCGTCGACGTCGTGGCCGACGAGGGCTGCGAGCTCGTCGACGTTCGGCGTGATGGCGTGCACCCTTGTCGCGGGCGTGAGCAGTGGCGCCATCCGGGCGGCCTTGGCGACGCTCACCGGCTCGAGGACGACCCGGACGTCCGCCGCGGCAGCGACGGCGAGTGCCCAGGCTGCGACGGCGGCCGGGATGTTGCCGTCGATCACGACGACCTGCGCCCGCGCGATGAGTTCGGAAGAACGGGCGACGTCGGCGACGTCGAGGGAGTCGGTGGCTGCGAAGTCCGAGATGCCGATCACCAGTTCGCCGTCGTTGTCGAGGGCTGCGAGGTAGCTGCCGGTGGGGTAGGCGCTGGCCGCGACCTGGTCGACGTAGACGCCGGCCTCGGAGGTGCGGGCCAGCAGGTCGCGTCCGGCGGTGTCGGCGCCGACGGTAGCGACCAGGTGCACGCGTCCGCCCAGACGCGCGATCACCTCTGCGATGTTGCGTCCGACTCCTCCCGGAGTGCGGCTGACCGTTCCCGGGTTCGAGGTGTGCAGCCGTGTCGCGGCGAGGCTGCTCGCCTTGATGTCCCAGGCCGCACCGCCGACGACAACGGCCCACGGCTCCCCGCGCAGCAGATAGCCGCGGCCGATGACCTCGCCCTTCTGGGTGAGGGAGGAGAGGGCAACCGCGACGGCGCCCTTGCTCGTCCCGAGGCTGCGGGCCAGTCCGGCTGCGTCCAGCATGGGCTGCGAGCGCAGCAGTGCGAGGATCTCCTTCTCGCGAGGACTCAAGGCCACACTCAGCATTATTAGCGAAGCTTGATTCTCTTAGCAAGCCCGCGGGGCCGCAGCCATCGCAGCTAGTCTCGCTCTCATGTCCGCCACGCCCGCCAGCTCGGAACCGGCTGGCGCGATCGCAGACTGGTGCCTGCGCCACCTCGGCGCGCACCCGGTGCACAGCTTCATCACCTCTGCACCCGCTTCGCAGCTGTGGGGTTTCGAGTTGTCCGACGGCAGGGTGGTGGCCGTGAAGCTGCGACCCGACTCGACGCGGATCGCCGCCTGCGACGCAGCCCACCGCCGCATCCAGGAGCATGGCATCGACTGCCCAGCCCTCCTCGCCGGCCCGGAACCGATCGGCGACTCGCCCGGCATGGTGGTGACGGCGGAGAAGTGGCGGGCCGACGGTGCGGTCTGGCCCAACGACGATCCCGCCGGCGCGTACGGGCGACTCCAGGCACGACTCGTGGCAGCCTGCGCGGACATCGAGCCCGCACGCCTCGCTCCCCCGTCACCCTGGCTGGCCTACGACCACGGCGACCCCGACCGGCTCTGGGCGCCCGAGCCGAACCCTGCCTGGGATCCCGAACGGATCCTGCGCGAGCTGCCACCGGGCCTCGCTGCGACGGCAGGGGCCGCCAAGGAGCGCCTGCTGGCAGCGCCGCTGCCCGAGGTCGTCGGCCATGGCGAGCTCAACGGCGTCCACATCCGCTGGCTCGAGGGTCCGGGCGGCGTGCCGTCAGCGATCGTCCACGGCTGGGAGGAGATCACCGGTCGACCGGAGGCGGTGCTGGTCGGCTGCCTCGCAGCCAACTTCAACGAACTGCCGGATGAGAGCCGCATCGCCCCTGTGGCCCTGGGACGCCGCGTGCTGGCCGCCTACCAGTCGGAGAGCGGACGGGCCCTCACTGACGAGGAGGTCGAGGTGGCCTGGGCCGCCAGCGCGTGGGTCGGCTGCTACAACGCGGCGAGGGAGCACCTGCGGGGTGCTGCGGGCCAGGTGACGCACCAGATCATGATCGACGCTTCGATCCGGTTGCAGCTCGCCGGCTGCTGACCTCAGGCCTTCGCTGACAGCCGGACGCGGTCGCGCCAGAGCCGGTAGCCGATGGCAGCCGCAGCGACGCCGAGGCTGAGCAGGGCCGGCCAGCCGGTCAGCCACAGCAGCACGCAGACACACACGAACGAGAACCCCGCCACGGCCTTCTCGCCGCGTCCGGGCAGCAGCTTCACCGCTGCGGCCGTCCCGATCACGTAGACGAGGGTCAGGCCACCGGTCACGAGGAGCAGCAGCGTGTGCTGCGGGATGGGAAGCAGTGCCCCGAGGATCGCGCCCGCGACGACGAGCACCAGCGAGCGCCGTACCGAGCCGAACGCGCGGTAGGGCAGGGCACCCTCCCTCGCCAGCGCGAACCCGAGCCGGGAGGCCCCGGCGATGTACGCGTTCACCGCGCCGATCGTGAGGAGCACCGACACCAGCGCCACCACCGGACGCACCGGACCCCCGACGCCGACGGCCAGCAGGTCGGCGAGCGGCGCCTGGCTTGTTGCGAGGTTCGGGCCGAGCACGAGGACGCTGA
This sequence comes from Propionicimonas sp., assembly GCA_030158185.1. Taxonomy (GTDB): domain Bacteria; phylum Actinomycetota; class Actinomycetes; order Propionibacteriales; family Propionibacteriaceae; genus Propionicimonas. The sequence continues at coordinate 934 of JAOATP010000046.1, read as the reverse complement.
CGAACGCGACGGACAGGTAGAGCACGCCGACCACGACGACGGCCAGCATGGTGGCCCGTGGCACGTCACGGCGCGGGTTGGCGTAGTCGGGCGAGAGTGACGACATCGCCTCCCAGCCGGCGAAAGCCCACACCAGCAGCGCTGCGGCCGTACCGACGGCGGGCCAGCCGTGGGGCGCGAACGGGGTGAGGTTCTCGACCCTCGCATGCGGCAGCGCTGCGAACACCGTCGCCAGCAGCAACGCGGCAAGGGTGGCGGTGAGGATCAGCTGCGCGCGTCCGGAGATGTGCAGTCCCAGCCAGTTCATGCAGAAGACGATGCCGACGATCGCGAGGAACGTGAGGAAGCGGGTGGTTGCTCCCCCACCGAGCACGTCCGCGACGTAGCCGCCGGCGAACGAGGACGCCACGGGGGCACCCAGCGGCACGGCTGTGAAGAAGATCCAGCCCACGGCGTCCGCTGCCCTGGTACCGAAGGCCAGCCGCACGTAGCTGGACACCCCGCCGCCGTCGGGGAAGCGGGCGCCGAGTTCGCCGAAGGTCCAGGCCAGCGGCGCGGACAGCAGGACGAGGGCGAGCCAGGCGACCAGCGCCGACGGGCCTGCGATCGCGTCGGCGAGGGCCGGCATCGAGATGATCCCGGTCCCAAGGACAGCGCCGGCACTGAGGGCCGTCCCCTGGGCCACCGACAACTTCCGCACCGCGTCACCCTATTCCTTGCCACCGCCTTGCCGGGTACCTCGCGCTCCGGGTCGACCGCGGCACCGTCCGGCGGTTGCCGGGGATCACCGCCGGTGATGTGGCTGTCGGCGTGTTCTCCGGCACGGGGCTGGTCGACGCAGGGCTGCTGGACACCTCCGGCGTCGACTGACCCGGTGGGAACGAAAAAGCTGCGGATGGGCCATGGCCCGTCCGCAGCTGTTCACGTCTGCTGC
>JAOATP010000045.1 GCA_030158185.1 Propionicimonas sp. | reverse complement strand
TGCCGAGGCCACACGCTGGTACCAGGACGTGCTCGCCCAGGTCGGCGACCGCTGGACAGAGCCAGGGCTGGGGGAGTGGGATGTTCGTGCCCTGGCGGGCCACACCAGCCGTTCGCTGCTGACCGTTGAGACCTATCTCGGCCAGCCGGCCGATGCCGTCGTTATCGCATCGACGGTCGACTACTACCTGGCTACCAGGCAGATCGCTGCTGGCCCTGACGTCGCCCAGCGTGGACGCGACGCCGGCCAGGCGCTCGGGGACGACCCGGTGGCAGCGGTGGCGAAGATCGCCTCCCGGGTTCTTCCGCTGGTCGCGGGGCTCGGGGGCACGGAACTGCTCACCACCATCGCCGGCGGCATGCGAATCAGCGATTACCTGCCCAGCCGGGTATTCGAGCTCGTCGTGCACACCGCCGACCTCGCTGCCGCGCTCGGCGTACCGACCGAACCCCCGCCCGGCCCGGCCGCACTGGCGCTGGGGCTGGTGTCCGACCTCGCGATCGCCGGTCGACACGCAGCCACCGTGCTGCTGGCAACGACGGGACGACGCGGGCTGCCGCCAGGCTTCACCCTGCTGTGACGCACCCCATGGTCAGCGCACGACCTTGAAGGTGAAGTCGGCGGTGCCCAGCACCTGGTAGAGCCGCAACCACAGCAGCATCGTCGCCTCCGTCCCCCGGGCTGCTGCGAGGTCGCCGAGGTCGATCACGTCCTGGTGGCCGAGTTGCGCGAGCAGGCCGGTGACGAGTTGCTTCGCCGCTGCGTCGTCGCCGCAGATGAACGTGGTGAACGCCCCGCCCGCGAGTGCCTGCGGGCCGGTCATCAGGTGGGCGGTCATCGTGTGCAGGCTCTTCACCACCCGCAGGTCGGGGAAAGCCCGCTGCAGTTGCTCTGCCAGCGAGTCGGTGTTGGTCACGAAGAGGTTCGGAGGGAAGCCGCTCGCGGAGTCCAGGGGATTGGACACGTCCAGCAGCACCGTTCCGGGGGCCACCCCTGCCGCCCCGATGACGGCGGCAGACACCTCGCCGGAGAGCGCGTTCACGACGAGGTCGGCACCGGTGGTTGCCTCGGCGAACGTCGCAACGGCCACGTCCGGGTGGGCGGCGGCCCAGGTGCCGAAGCCGTCGGTGCCCTCGCGCGCCAGCGTCGACGCCGGGTCCCGGGTGCCGATGGCCACGTCGTTGCCGATGCCGTGCAGGCCGGCAGCGAGCGTGCGTCCCACCATGCCCGTGCCCAGAATCGCTATCCGCATGTCACTCCTGTCCTCCGCAGAGATTGCCCCGGCCCGACCCGCTGCGGAATACGCACTTCCGCGCGGCTAGACTGCTTACCGACCGGTAAGTAAGGGGACTGTCATGGAGGACAGGCACCGCAACCGCACGCTGGCAGTGCTGTTCGTCGGGGTGCTGATGGGCGCGCTCGACATCGCCATCGTCGGGCCTGCGCTGCCCGCCATCCAGGCGGAGTTCGGACTGGATTCGCGCTCAGCATCGTGGATCTTCAGCAGCTACGTGCTCGCGAACCTGATCGGGACGCCGCTGATGGCGAAGCTCAGCGACCTGTTCGGCCGGCGCGCGATATACGTCCTCGACGTGGCGGTCTTCGCGGCCGGCTCGCTTGTCGTCGCGCTCTCCCACGGCACCGGCCCGTTCGCGCTGCTGCTGGCGGGCCGTGCCATCCAGGGCTTCGGTGCCGGCGGCATCTTTCCCGTGGCGAGCGCCGTGATCGGCGACACCTTCCCGCCCGAAAAGCGCGGCGGAGCGCTCGGCCTGATCGGCGCCGTCTTCGGGCTGGCCTTCATCATCGGGCCGGTCATCGGCGGCCTGCTCCTCGGACTCGGCTGGCAGTGGCTGTTCCTGATCAACCTTCCGATCGCAGCCGTCGTCGTTGTGCTGGCGTGGCGCCTGCTCCCGCACGTCCGGGTGGCCGGAGCCTCCGGGTTCGACTGGCCGGGCATGATCGCCCTTGCCGCAGCCCTCGGCACGATGGCCTACGGATTGGGTGCCATCGACACCACGCGGTTCTGGGCGAGCATCACCGGCGTCGGGGTCTGGCCGTGGCTGCTGGCGTCCGTGGTCGCCTGGGTGGTGCTGGTGCTCATCGAGGGCACGGCTGCCAACCCGGTATTCCCCACAGCACTGTTCCGCCGCCGCCAGCTCGCCGTCGGCTACGCGCTCACAGCCGGCGCAGGGCTCGGCGAGGCAAGCCTTGTCTTCATGCCGCTGCTGGCCGTCGCAGCGCTGGGGGTGGCGCCGTCGGTGGCGAGCTACCTGCTGATGCCCGTCGTGCTCGCGATGAGCGTCGGCTCGCCGCTGGCCGGACGGCTGCTCGACCGCTTCGGTTCGAAGGCCGTGATCCTCGTCGGGGTGGCGGTGATGACCGCCGGCATGTTCACCCTCGGCGCGACCAGCGGTTCGCTGGCCATGTTCATCGTCTCCGGCGCCCTCATCGGGCTGGGATTGTCCGCGCTGCTGGGTGCACCGATCCGCTACGTGACGCTGAACGAGACCTCGGCAGCGGAACGGTCGGCGGCCCAGGGCCTCGTCGCGACCTTCACCAGCATGGGCCAGTTGCTCGGAGCCGCCGTCGTCGGCGCCGTCGCCGCGTCGGGGGCCACCGCTGCGTCCGGCTACAACGCTGCCTTCACCATGATCGGGGTGCTCGGGATCGTGCTGCTCGCCGCGGCAACCCTGCTGAAGTCGCGGGCTGCGGAGGCGCGCCCGGCGCAGGCCGGCGAGGTGTCCCATGCGTGAGCGCATCATCTCCACCGCGACGGGCATGTTCGTCCAGCGCGGGTACGAAGGCGTGGCCATGCGGGAGATCGCGGAGGCCTGCGGCATCACCAAGGCAGCCCTCTATTACCACTTCGACGGCAAGCCCGACCTGCTGAACGCGATCTTCGTGACGTACCTCGCAGAGATCGCTGAGGTCGTCGAGGCCAGCGCCGGCCACGGCGCAGGTGAGCCCCGCCTCCGGTGGCTCGTGGAACAGCTGTTCGCGCTCCCGCCCGAGCAGCGGGCGATCATGCGCCTTGCCATGCACGAGGTCGGCCAGCTGCAGCCACAACAGCGCGCAGCCTTCGCAGCCGACTACCGCGCCCGGTTCATCGGCCCCCTGCAGCAGGTCGTCAGCGAGGGCACGAGCAGCGGCGCCTTCACAGCGAAGGATCCGGCGGTGGTGGTCTGGGTCCTGCTCGGCATGCTCTACCCCTTCTTCGCCCCGCCCGGAGCCGGCCCGAGCACCGGTCCCGACACCGTCGCCGATCTCCTCGACGTCTTCTTCCACGGTCTGGTCGCGGATCGATCGTGATCAGTCGATGCGTCACTGCCGCGGTCGCGGCGGCGCTCTCCCTCTCGCTCAACGGTTGTGGCCTCGTCTCCGCCCCGCTCCTGTCGGCCCGCCCGGTGGACGCGACACCGTTCGAGAGTGTCGTGGCAGCAACTTCGCTGTCCGTGGCCAAGGTGGGAGGAACGAGATGCGCCGGTGGAGAGCCGATCGGGTCGGCCTTCGTCGCCGGCGAGCACCTCGTGCTGACCGCGGCCCACGTCGTCGCTGGGGCGCGGACGGTCGACCTGCGGTTCCCGGGACGGGAGCCGGTGGCCGCTGACGTGGTGATCCTTGACGCCGGCGATGACACCGCCGTGTTGCGTGTGGACAGTGACCTGCCGCCGGCGCTCGCGCTGGCGACAACTCCCGTTGTCGCAGGTGAACCGGTGGTTGTCGTCGGCTACCCCCTCGCGGAGCATGAGGTGCGTACCACCTATTCCAGGGTGACGGCCGTGGACGAGTCAGTGGTGCTCGGGGGCCACCTGCTGCGGGACGTCCTTGCCCTGGACGCCCAGGTGCCCATCGGCACCAGCGGCGGCCCTGTGGTCGACGCAGCCGGGCAGGTGCACGGCATGGTCAGTGCCCAGGTCCCCGGTCGTGGCGGACGCGACAGCAGCCAGGTCGTCACCCTCGGCATCCCCGCAGCACGTCTCGCGCAGCGCCTCGCCGCCTCCGCCGATCTTCCCGCCCTGCCCCCGTGCGCCTGAGTCAGCGGGCGTCGTGGACGATGCTGCCGGCAACGACCGTTGTGGCAACGCGCATCGCTCGCAGGTGGCGCGCGACGTCTCCGGGCTCGCCCGGTGCCAGGGGATCGGCGTCCAGCAGGGCGAGGTCGGCCACCTGGCCGGCTCGTACCGTGCCGAGGCCGCCGGTGCTGGCAGCGAGGGCTTCGAGCGCCGTCAGTGAGTGCTCGGGATGCCACGGCGCATCCCCGGGTTCCCCGCGGTGGACGGCTGCCGCCATCGCCAGCCACGGGTCGAGCCGTGCCACCGGTGCATCCGAGCCCATCGCAAGCCGGACGCCCGCGTCCACCAGCCCACGGAGCGGGAAGCTCCTGGCGGCCCGCTCCTCGCCCCAGATCGCTGCCGTGACCGCACGGTCGTCGAGCAGGTGGGCAGGCTGCACGCTGGCCACCAGCCCGAGCGCTGCCATCCGGTCGATGTCGGAGGGCAGCATCAGCTGGGCGTGCTCGATGCTGCCCTTCGCTCCGGTTGCACCGAAGGCGTCGAGTGCGAGGGTGACGGCAGCATCGCCGATCGCATGCAGTGCGACCTCGAGACCGGAGCGGGCCGCCCGTCCCAGCAGCGCAGCCAGCTCGCCCGGCCGAACGTTCTGCACGCCGCTGCCACCGCCGGGATAGGGCTCGCAGCAGTGCGCCGTCCGCGTGTTCAGCGAGCCGTCGGAGATGATCTTCAGCGAGCCCATGGTGAGCAGCGGCTGGTCCGGATCGGGCCGCGAGCCCGTCCGGAGCCCGGCAGCCACGGCAGTGGGCAGGTCGACGGGGTAGGTCGACGTGCGCACCCGCAGCGGCACTCCGACCGCGGCGTAGCGCTCCGGCCAGACGGCGAACCCTTGCTCGAACTCGAAGTCGCAGACCCCCGCCACGCCGAGGCGCGCAGCGGCCTGCAGCGCTGCGGCGTACGCGCCCGGGCCGACCTGGGCATCCTCACGGGCGAGGACGGCCGGCAGCACGGCGAACCACGCTGCCTCCGTCAACGGGTCGGTCCGCCACGGGAGCCCGAACAGCCGCAGGGCAGCGGAGTTGAACCATCCTGCGTGCGCATCGCCACTGACCAGCACGACCGGGCGCTCTCCGGTCACGGCGTCGAGCGAAGCGACAGTTGGTTGCTCGGTCCAGGTTGCCGGACGGTAGCCGCCACCGACGAGCAGGTCCGTCCCGCTGGAAGCAGCGATCCGGCGCAGTGCCGCCGCGCGATCGCCGGTGCCGGCGAGGTCGAGCCGGGTGTCCTGGCGCGCCCACTGGCCCAGGTGCACGTGGGCGTCCCAGAGCCCGGGGATCAGCCAGCGGCCCGCGCCATCGATGACCTCATCGTCGGGTCCCGGCACGAGTCCGGCCCCGACCTCGACGACCAGGTCGCCGTCCAGCCGCACGTCGACAGCCCCGTCCGGAGCCGGACGGTCGACCGGCACCAGCCGGACATCACGCAGCAGCATGCCGTGATCAATCGAGCAGGTCGTCCACGCGGGTGTAGTCGAGGCCGAAGGCGTCGGCGACGGCGGGGTAGGTGATCTGGCCGGCATGGGTGTTCAGGCCGAGGGCCAGCGGGGTGTTCTCCTTCAGCGCACGCTTCCAGCCCTTGTCCGCCAGCTGCACCGCGTAGGCGAGGGTGGCGTTGGTGAGGGCCCAGGTGGACGTGTTCGGCACGGCACCGGGCATGTTGGCGACGCAGTAGAACACCGAGTCGTGCACCATGAAGGTCGGGTCCGCGTGGGTCGTCGGACGGGAGTCCTCGAAGCAGCCGCCCTGGTCGATGGCTACGTCGACCAGCACCGAACCCGGCTTCATCTGCGAGACCAGCTCGTTGGTCACCAGCTTGGGCGCCTTCGCGCCGGGGATCAGCACGGTGCCGATCACCATGTCGGCTGCCAGCACCTGCTCGCGGATGCTCAGCCGCGACGAGACGATCTGGTGCACCCGGTTGTCGTAGCGCCAGAACGTGGTGCGCAGCTTGTCGAGGTCGGTGTCGAGGATGGTCACGTCCGCGCCCATGCCGAGCGCGACGTTCGCAGCATTCTGCCCCGCGGTGCCGCCACCCAGCACGAC
>JAOATP010000044.1:8561-24689 GCA_030158185.1 Propionicimonas sp. | reverse complement strand
AGATCCACCCGATGCCGTTCCCCGGGCTGAACATCGACAACCTGCCGTTCTTCGCCGTGATCGCAGCTGTTGCCGAGGGTCGCACGATGATCCACGACTGGGTCTACGAGAACCGGGCGATCCACCTGGTCGAGCTCAACAAGCTGGGCGCTGACGTGCAGCTTCTCGACCCGCACCGCATCGTGGTCACCGGGCCGACCCGCTGGCGCGGCCAGGAGCTGATCTGCCCGCAGGCGCTGCGTCCGGCGGTGTGCCTGTTGCTGGCAGCTCTTGCAGCCCGCGGGACGAGCGTCCTGCGCGACGTCTACGTGATCAACCGCGGCTACGAGGACCTGCCGAACCGCCTGAACGCCCTCGGCGCCCGGATCGACGTCTTCCACGACTGACCCGCCTGCAAACGCACCACCCACACCGCAAGCTGTGACTTTTTCGCCGTTGTCGGCGAATCAGTCACAGCTTGCGGTGTGGGTGGGGTCAGCGGAGCTGCTGGACCTCGAAGTGGTGGCTGGGGTTCACGATCTCGTCCTGGGCTCCGACCAGCAGCAACTCCGACGAGCCGGCGTCCGTTGTGGCCTTGAGCACCGAGTAGACGACGTCAGCGGTGCGACCGACGGCGACGCCGGGGTCGCGGGTCTCCAGGTATTGCGCGAGGAACATCGCGGACGTGAGGTCGCCGGAGCCGGTGAAGGTGCGGTCGAGCAGCGGCGTTGTCACCTGCCAGGCGCCGGCTGAGGAGACGGCGAGCATCGTCAGCGAGTCGGCCTGCGCGATGGCCGAGGTCACCAGCACCAGATCCGGTCCCCGGCTGCGCAACTCGTCTGCCGCCTCGACGATCTCGGCGACGGTCTCGCTGTGGCGCCCGGTGAGGAAGTCCAGCTCGAAGTGGTTCGGGGTGACGATCTGCGCGGCGGGCACCACGTGGTCGCGCATGAACTCCGGGATCCCCGGCCGCACGAACACGCCACGTCCCACGTCGCCGATCACGGGGTCGCAGCAGTAGATCGCGTCCGGGTTGCGCTGTTTCACCAGCTCGACCGCCCGCAGCACCTCTGCGCCGACCTCCTTCGCACCCTGGTAGCCGGACAGCACGGCGTCCACCTTGTGCAGCACGTCGCGCTCGTCGATGCCGAGGATCACGTCGGCGACGTCGCCGGCGGACATGAGCGGCCCGCGCCAGGCGCCGTAACCGGTGTGGTTCGAGAAGTGGACGGTCAACACGGGCCACACCTCCACCCCGAGGCGCATCAGCGGGAACGTCGCAGCGCTGTTGCCGACGTGGCCGTAGGCGACGGAGGACTGGATGGAGAGGATCGTGGTCACCCGGTCATTCTCCACGGCCGACACGCCACCCGGCGACCAGGTCCGGCACCGCGGGTCATAGAGTGCACACCGTGCCGGCTCGCGATCACGCCTTCCTCGACCATCGCTTCATCGCGCTGGCCCACCGCGGCGGCTGGCTGACCCCGGAGGACGCGCCGAGGGAGAACACCGCGTACGCATTCCGGCGTGCCGTCGAGCTCGGCTACCGCTACGTGGAGACCGACGTCCGCACGACGTCCGACGGCGAACTGCTCGCCTTCCACGACAGCGTGCTCGACCGTGTCACCGATGCCACCGGACGGGTGCGCGAACATTCCCTTGCCGACCTCGCCGGCGTCCGGATCGGCGGGATCGACCCGATCCCCCGCTTCGCCGACCTGCTCGAGGAGTTCGGTGACACCCGCTTCAACGTCGACCTGAAGGACGCCGGGGCCGTCGCCCCGCTCGCCGAGGTGGTGCAGCGGTTCCACGCCGAGGACCGGGTCTGCGTCTGCTCGTTCTCCGGCGTCCGGCTCAACGCCTTCCGTCGGCTGCTGCCCGACGTGCTCACCGCCACCACGCCCCGTGCGGTGGCCTGGGCCACCCATGCCTTCGGGCTGCGACGGCTGTTCGTCGACTCCGGCGCTGCGCTGCAGATCCCCGTGCGCCAGGCGGGCGCACCACTTGACCTGGTCCGCGCGGACGTGGTGCGACTCAGCCACGCCACCGGGCGCGTCGTCCACGTCTGGACGGTCAACGAAGAGGCCGAGATGCACCGGCTGATCGACCTGGGGGTCGACGGCCTTGTCAGTGACGACATCACGATGCTCAAGCAAGTCCTGCTCGAGCGTGGGCTGTGGGAGGGCGACCGATGAAGAGCACCAAGCAACAGCGCGCCTGGTACTGGTACGACTGGGCGAACTCGGCCTACATCACGACGACTGCCACCGTCCTCATCGGTCCGTACCTGACGAACCTTGCCACCAACGCCGCCTGCCCCGACCTCGCCGACGGCGCGACCTGCCAGACCCCGGTCATGCTGCTGGGCATCTTCCCTGTGCTACCCGGGGCGCTCCACCCGTTCCTCGGCACCATCGCCACCCTGGTTTCGGCGGTGCTGCTGATCTTCGTCGGCGCGGCGGCGGACCGGTCCGCCCACCCGCACCGGTGGCTGGGGGGTACGGCAGCCGTCGGCGCCGTTGCTGCGAGCCTGATGTTCTTCCTGCAGGGCGACAATTGGCAGTTGGGTGCGTGGCTGATGATCATCGCCAGCTTCGCCGCCGGTTCGTCGTTCGTCGTCTACGACGCCATCCTTGTGCGGATCGCCGGTCCGGACGACCGGGACCGGGTCTCCAGCAGGGGTTGGGCCTGGGGGTATGCAGGCGGCGGGCTGCTGCTGGCGCTGAACTTCGCCCTGTTGACCTTCGCCCCACAGCTCGGCATCGGGAGTGAACTGGCCGTCCGGATCAGCCTGCTGTCCGCCGGGCTCTGGTGGGGCGCGTTCACCATCATTCCCGTCCTCGGGTTGCGGAAGCTGCCGCGACCGGTGCCGACCGAGATCCGGTCGAAGCACCCGGTGGCGCAGCTGGGCGAGACCTTCCGGGACATGCGCAAGTACCCGCAGACCCTGCTGTTCCTGCTGGCGTTCCTGTTCTTCAACGACGGCATCCAGACCGTGATCGTGCAGTCGAGCCTCTACGCTTCTGCGGAACTGGGGATGGAAACCCAGCAGGTGCTGATGACCTTCCTGCTCACCCAGGTCGTTGCGATCGGTGGCGCGCTGTTGTTCGGCAGGATTGCGAGCATCGTCGGGGCCAAGCGGACGGTGATCGGCGGGATCGCGATCTGGCTGGTGGTCGTCATGGTCGGGTTCGTCCTGCCGTCGGGCAGCTTCGCGGCGCTGCTGGGACTCGGCGCAGCCATCGGACTTGTCATGGGCGGCACTCAGGCGCTGGCCCGCTCGATGTACAGCCAGCTGGTGCCGCTGGGACGCGAATCGGAGTACTTCAGCTTCTACCAGGCCATGGAGCGGGGTACGAGCTGGCTGGGCACCCTCACCTTCGGACTGGTCTTCCAATTCACCCAGTCCTACCGGCTGGCACTGGTTGCCCTTGCGATCTTCTTCGTCGTCGGCGGCGTCCTGCTGACCCGGGTCGACATGCGCAAGGGAATCACTGACGCCGGGAACGCGTTGCCAAAGGTGCTCTGAGTTTTACCAAGCTGGTTAGCTGGGAGCGGAGGGAGTGCAATGGCTGAGAATCGTGCGTTGAGGGGATCCGGACTGGGTGCCAAGAGCCACGCCGACCCGAGTGGGGTCGAACTGGCGCCACGTCAGGAGATCGGGTTCGACTGCCCGAAGGGCCACCACTTCGGCGTGGTCTTCGCAGAGGAGGCGGAACTGCCCACGGAGTGGGAGTGCCCCCGCTGCGGCGAGACGGGCAAGCGGTCCGACGGTGTGACGTCGGAGCCCAAGGAGGCCAAGGTCGCCCGCACCCACTGGGACATGCTGAGGGAACGACGCTCCATCGAGGAGCTCGAGGACCTGCTGGCCGAGCGGCTGGACGAGATCCGCGGCGACGGGCACTGAGGAATCAATCCTCGATCTCGCCCTTGATGACCTGAGGGTCGTTGGCGGGTCCGGGCGGGGGCGTATCGACGGTCTCGCCCCTGATCACCGTTTCCGGTGCGAAGCGCGCCTTCATGACCCCGACGTCGATTCCCTGCTTGGCCACCTGGCGGGCAACGATCAGGCCGATGAACCGGCGGGCGAGCGGACGGGTGAACGGAAGCAGGCAGAACAGGCCGATGACGTCGGTGAAGAAGCCGGGCAGGATCAGCATGATCCCGCCGACGAGAACCAGCGCGGCATCCGCGAGCTGGCCGGTGGGCATCTTCCCCGTGGCGTAGGCGTCGGTGAGGGCTGCCCAGGCCTTGCGGCCCTCGCGGCGCATCAGCCAGGCACCGACGATGGCCTCTGCGACGAGGATCACCAGGGTCCAGGGGACGCCGATGACGGAGCCGACAGCGGTCAGCAACCAGACCTCTGCCACCGAGACGACGATGAACCCGACGACCAGCAGCGGCAGCACCAGGCGCGGCCGCATCGGGGAGCTGGTGGTCACGAGCGGTCGCCGGTCTTCGTGTCCTGTCTTCTCACAAGACCGGAGAGCTGCCCGAGCCGGTGCTTCAGGCCCCACCGCGTCGTCAGGAGCATGGCCTCTCCGACGATCTTGCCGCTCATCTTGGACGTGCCGTACTCGCGCTCGATGAACTCGATCGGCACCTCGGCGACGATGAAGCCGTTGCGCAGGGCGCGCCAGATCAGGTCGACCTGGAACCCGTAGCCCGCAGCCTCGACGCCGGCGAGGTCGATGCCCCGCAGGGTCGTCGCGCGCCAGGCTGCGAAGCCGCCGGTGGCGTCCTTGACGCTCAGGCCGAGCCACAGGCGCGTCCAGAGGTTTCCGCCGCGGGAGAGCAGTTCGCGGTGGAGCGGCCAGCCCTTGGTCGAACCGCCCTTCACGTACCGCGAGCCCTTGACGACGTCGGCCGTCTTCAGTCGCTCCAGCATCCCCGGCAGGTACTCCGGCTGGTGGGAGCCGTCCGCGTCGTGCTCGATGAGCACGTCGTAGCCCTGTTCAAGGCCCCAGCGGAAGCCGGCGATGTAGGCGGCGCCGAGGCCCTCCTTGCCCTTGCGATGCAGCACGTGGATGTGGTCGTCGGTCGCGGCGAGGCCGTCGGCAAGCGCGCCGGTGCCGTCGGGAGAGTTGTCGTCTGCGATGAGGATGTGTGCCGAGGGAACGGCCTTGCGAATCCGGGCCGTGATCAGTTGGACGTTCTCCGACTCGTTGTACGTCGGGATGATCACGAGCACTCGCTCGAGCGAGGCGGTCAGGTCGGTCATGTGCTTCTCTCCGATTCCGGGGCCATCTGTTTCATTCTGCCGTATGAGATCGCCACGGCCAGCCAAACGAGCGCAGCGAGCGAGATCGCCAGCTCGAGCCACGTCGCCAGCCACGTCGCGGGCGTGAGCCCTGTGCGTTGCGGCAGGGTGACGACGCCGGATGCGCCGACGTGGTCAGGCGCGGTGAACGCGATCGATCCGTCGGCCTTGATCAGGCCGGAGACGCCACTGGTCGTGACGACGAGGATCTCGCGGCGCAGCTCCATGGCCCGGGCCCGCGTGATGGCGAACTGCTGCTCGATCTGGCCGGTGCCCTGGTACATGGCGTTGCTGGACTGCACGACGATCACCTGCCCGCCGTGGGTGACGGTGTCGTAGGCGAAGTCGTCGTAGACGAGGTCGTAGCAGACCATGATCCCCAGCGTGGTTGTGCGCCCGTCGGGGAGTTTCACGGGCATCGCGCCCGGCTCGGTGCCAGGGACGGACTGCTCCCCCACGTACTGCAGTTCGGGGACGATCGGCAGCAGCAGCGAGCGCAGCGGCACCCATTCGCCGAACGGGACGATGCCGCGCTTGATGTAGCGGGAGAGCTCGCCGGCCACCGGGTCCCACCACAGCGAGGCGGTCTGCCGCTCGTCCACCCCTGGCCCGGCGAGGATGACGCCGACAAGCGCAGGCACACCGATCCGCTGGACTGCCGATGCGACCAGCTGGCCGGTGGTGGAGTCGGAGTAGGGGTCCATGTCGGTGGAGTTCTCCGGGAGGACGACGAAGTCGGGCCTTGTGAGCTCGCCCGCTTCGATCCGCTCGGCGAGGCGGTAGGTCTCTGCGACGTGGTTGCGGGTGATGGTGCGCGGCTCCCCCAGTCCGTACACCCCGCCGCCCGGGGCTCCGCCCTGCACGTAGCCGGCGTTGACCGTGCCGACCTGCTGGCCGGCCGGCACCAGCGTCCCTGCTGCGGCAAGGGCGAGGATCCCTGCCAGCGCGCCGATCGCTGTGAGGGCCGTGCGGCGGACCGGGGCGACGACGAGGGCTGCGATGCCCTGCCCGACGAGTGCTGTGACGAAGCTGAGGCCACCCACCCCGACCAGCGGCAGCACCCACGACAGCGGTGAGTCAACCATGGCGAACCCGAGGCGCATCCAGCCGAAGCCGTTGAACGGGAACCGTGCGTAGGTGAACTCGACACCCGTCCAGCAGGCTGCTGCCAGCACCGGCCACCACCGGTTGCGGGTGGCGACCTTGAGGACGGCGCCCAGCAGCGCGTAGAAGAGGGCCTCGAAGCCGACGAGCCCGAACATGGCCTGGACGAAGATGACCTGCATCCAGCCGATGCCGAGGAGCAGGAAGCCGATGCCGTAGGCGAAACCGAGGCCTGCGGCCCCGCGCACGCGGCGTGCGCCGAAGACGGCCAGCGTCAGCCCTGCGACGCCGAACGGCAGCAGAGGCCACCACCCGAACGGCTGGAACCCGAGTGCCGTCAGCACGCCGGAAAGGATCGCGATGCCCGCTCGCACGCCCCAGTGCCTCGCGGCGAGCCAATCGATCACCACCGAAGGATAGATGAGGACCCCGCATCACCCCGCCACACCCCGCCACACCCCGCCACTCCCCCGACTTGTCAGAACCTCAGGCCGCCAGGGCGCCCTGTGCTTCTGACAAGTCGGAGGTGGGGGTGGCAGCATGGGGCGATGCCAGAGCCACGGTTGATGCTGTTCGACACCGCTTCGCTGTACTTCCGTGCCTTCCACGGGATCCCCGCGTCGTTGCGGGCGGAGGACGGGCGTCCGGTCAACGCCGTGCGGGGCCTGCTCGACTTCCTTGCCCGCTTCATCACCGACTACTCCCCCACAGCCGTGGCGTGCTGCTGGGACAACAGCTGGCGTCCGGCGTGGCGGGTGGCGCTGATCCCGAGCTACAAGGCGCACCGGGTGGCGTACTCCGATGTCGAGCTCGTGCCGGAGGAGCTCGTCGGTCAGGTGCCGCTGATCCGTGAGGTGCTGGCAGCCCTCGGGTTGCCGGTGGTGGGCAGGGACGGGTTCGAGGCCGACGACATCATGGGGACGCTGGCAACGCACGCCGGGATGCCGACAGACGTGGTCACCGGCGACCGCGACCTGTTCCAGCTGGTCGACGACGAGCTGGGGGTCCGCGTGCTCTACTGCGGCAAGGGCGTGGCCAACCACGACCGGGTGGACACCGCCTGGCTGCGGGCAAGGTACGACATCGACGGCCCCGGCTACGTCGACTTCGCCGTACTGCGCGGCGACCCGTCCGACGGTCTGCCCGGGGTGGCCGGGATCGGGGAGAAGACCGCTGCCCGGATGGTTGCCGACTACGGGGACATGGAGGGAATCCTGGCCGCTGCGACGGCCGGACGGCTCTCCCCCGCCTTCACGGCGCGGATCGCCGCGTCCATCGACTACCTTGCCGCCGCCGGCGAGGTGGTCGCCGTCCGGCGTGATGTGGAGCTCGGCCCGCTCGACCTGACGCTCCCGAGTGCACCGGCCGATCCGGAGGCGTTCGCGCGGCTCACCAGAGAGCTCAAGCTCGGTGGCGCTGCCGACCGGATCGTCGCAGCCCTCGCCGGCCGCGACCAGCGGGGCGCCGTCACGTGACGGTGGCGTCCGGCGGGATGGTGTGGTTCCAGAGCTCGACGGTCTGCAGCGCCCAGTAGACGACGAAGAGGGTGAGCAGGATCACCTCGACCCAGAAGATCACCGGGAACGGCTGCGACGTTGCCGTGATCACGTAGTTCTGGCGTCCGGTGATGGCGAACGCCGCCACCCCGGCCACGACGAAGACGATCATGGCGACGACGATGCTGAAGTACCAGCCCCGGTACCAGCCGGCCGGCTTGTCGAGGAGCGCTTCGTCCGGCGAGGTGTTCCGGGCGTTGATGAACACGACGACGACGAGGATCACGAAGAACGAGATGGCGGACGTGTAGTGCGCGAACTGCATGAACGTCGGACGGAAGGCGAAGAAGGCGACCGTCAGCAGCAACCAGAGCCCGGTGAGCGATCCCAGCCCGCCGGTGGTGGATCCGCCCCACGGATGCGCTCGCCCGGCCCGCCAGCGCCGGATCCAGAGGTAGCTGAGCGCGATCAGTCCGAGGAACCAGTACGCGGTGACGTTGAGTTCCACCGCCTGGGTGAGCTGCAGTGGAACGCAGTCCCTGCCGGCCGGGACGCAGGAGGCGTCCGGTATCGGGGTGGGCACGAGCGCGACGACCGGGATCAGGACGCCGGCGGCGTCGAGCAGGTTGTTCTCCCACCCCGGCCGAGCCTTCACAGCGACCAGTGCCAGCCCTACGCAGATCAGCGTGCCGACGAAGGTGTTCTGGATCGGCGAGTAATACGTGGCGCTGACCGATGCCGGCACCGGTACGTCCGGCAGTCCGATGAAGCCGATCAGCGCCAGCCCGAGCAGCAGGCCGCCTGCGGCCATGCCCAGCCTCAAGGTCCGGTAGGTCTCCAGTTCAGCGCTGGGATTGTCCATGATCGGCTCCCGTCCGGTGCGACCTGGACCCGGAGTCCAGCCCGTCCCCGTTGGGAGCGTCCCAGATGCGGAATTGATACCGCCATTGCCAGCTGTACCTACCCGGCCGCTGGTTGAGCCTGACGAAGCCCCCGGGGGCACTTCGTCACGCGATCAGGCGCGAAGGACGTACACGGCCGCGCCGGCAACGACGTTCGCCAGGCGGTCTCCCGACTTCAGCGGGACGCCGGCAGGGCTCAGCACGATCCGCTGCTCGATGGTCAGGCCGAGACGGACGAACAGCTCCTCGAGCTCCACGAGGGTGGTGTGCCGCAGGTTCGGGGTGTCGTACCAGGCGTGCGGGAGTTCCCGCGACATCGGCATGCGCCCGCGCAGGAGCCGCAGGCGGTGGCGCCAGTAGCCGAAGTTCGGCACCGAGACGATCAGCCGGTCGGCGATGCGTCCCATGTGCTGCAGCACCTCGTAGGGACGGTGCAACGTCTGGACGGTGCGCGACAGCACAACGACGTCGTAGGAGTGGTCGGCGAAATCGTCCAGTTCCGCGTCGATGTCGAGCTCGATCACCGGCACACCGAGCCGGATCGCCTCGACGACCGATTCGGGATCGATCTCCACTCCCGTGCCACGGCAATTCGCGGAATGCATCAGCTCCGAGAGCAGTGCACCGGAACCACAACCGAGGTCGAGCACGCGGCTGCCGGACGGGATGAGGCTCGCGACGAGCTCGAGGTCGGGACGAAGGGTCATCGCGACACCTCCGAAAGGGCGCGGTCGAAGTAGGCGACGAGCGTGTCGTGGTACGGCTCGATGACCAGCAGGAACGAGTCGTGGCCGTAGTTGGACGGGATCTCGCGGAAGGTCACCGGCTGTCCTGCGTGTTCCAGGGTGCGCACGATCCTGCGCGAGTGGGTGGTCCCGAACCGCCAGTCGGTGGCGAACGACAGCACCAGCCAGTTCACCGGGGTGGACCTCACAGCTTCCAGCGCCAACGGGTCGGCGAACGGGTCGAAGTAGTCCATGACCCGTGTCAGGTACAGGTAGCTGAGGGCGTCGAACCGCTCGAGGAACACCTGGCCCTGGTGGGCGAGGTAGCTCTCCACGGTGAAGTCGATGCCGAAGCCGGGCTGCAACCGGTTGGGGTCGACCTGGCGTCCGAACTTCTCGGTCAGCGCATCCTCGGAGAGGTAGGTGATGTGGGCCATCATCCGGGCGATCGAGAGTCCGACGTCGGGGTTCACACCGGCTGCGGCGTAGCTCCCGGCCTCGAAGTTCGGGTCGGACATGATCGCCCGCCGCGCGACAGCGGAGAACGCGATGTTCTGCGCCGTCAGCCGGCTCGATGCTGCGATCACGAGCGCGTTCGCCAGCTCTTCGGGATGGTCGAGGCCCCACTGCAGCACCTGCATGCCGCCCAGCGAGCCGCCGATGGCCGCCAGCAGCCGCGTGATGCCAAGGTGCTTCACGAGGGCGCGGTGCACGGCGACGAGGTCGCGCGTCATGAGCACGGGGAAGTCCAGCCCGTAGGCCTGCCCGGTCGCCGGATCGGTCGAGGACGGCCCGGTGCTGCCCTGGCAGCCGCCGATCAGGTTGGCGCAGATGACGAAGAAGCGGTCGGTGTCCAGGGGCTTGCCCGGACCGATCAGGTTGTCCCACCAGCCCGGACGCGCGTCGCCGTCGTGCCAGCCGGCCGCGTGGGCGTCGCCGGTGAGTGCGTGGCAGACGAAGACGGCGTTGTCGGCGGATGCCGACAGCGTGCCGTAGGTCTCATAGGCCACGTCGACCGGGCCCAGCGTGCCGCCCTGCTCGAGCTGCAGCGGGTCCTCCACGGTGAAGAGGCGGACCGTCTGGGTGCTCACCACGCCGACCGAACCGGCCTCGGGCGTCCCAGGCATGCACTACCTCTTTCCAGCTGAAGCGGGCTTCACTATAACCGCCGGAGGGGGCCGTCCCGCCCGTGGGAGAATGGCCGGGACGCAGTGAAAGGACACCGATGAGCGAACTCTCCGACCGCCTCCAGACCGACATGGTGACAGCGATGAAGGCCAGGGACGCCGCAACGCTGTCGACGCTTCGCATGGCCATCGCCGCCATCAGGAACGAGCAGGTCGCCGGCAAGGAAGCGCGGGTGCTCAGCGAGGCGGAGGTCGTGCAGGTCCTGAACCGTGAGGTCGCCAAGCGCCGCGACTCCGCGGAGGCCTACACCGCGGGCAACCGTGCCGAACTTGCGGCCAAGGAGCTCTCCGAGGTCGAGGTGCTGCAGCGCTACCTCCCGACGGGCCTCACCGACGACGAGCTGGACGCGATCGTCGCAGAAGAGGTGTCCGCAGCAGCGGCCAGCACCGGCGGCGCCCCGACGATGAAGCAGATGGGCCTCGTGATCAAGGCCGTCAACGCCCGCGCAGCCGGCCGTGCAGAGGGCGCGAAGGTCGCAGCCAAGGTGAAGGCAGCCCTCGCCTGACGGGGGTGGTGGGTCACCACCAGCCTTGGCGCTTCGCCCAGCGCAGGAGGACGAGCGACATGCCGAGCATCAGCGCGAGCAGGATGCTCAGCCCCACCCAGTTCGTGGCGTCGTTGACGATGACATTCATGCCGACGACCGAGCTGATGGCCGTGACCGGCAGGGTGATTGCGGCGATGACGGCCAGCCTTTCAGCGGCGATCGTCATCTTGGTGTCGGTGCGGGCCCGGTAGTACTCGGTGACACCGGTGAGGAAATCGAGCTGGCTGTGGGTGATGCGGCTCAGCCGGTCGTAGGCATCCTTGTTGTCGCGCAGCCCCTTCACGGTGGTCTTCTCCGCGTCACCGAGCAGGCGGATGGCGCGTCCGTAGATTTCCGCCGACTGGGTGGTCATGGTCTGCACGGTCAGCAGCGCGTGCCGCGTGTGGAAGAGCTCCTCGAGGAACGCCTGCGGATCTGCGTCCCCTGCGTGCGCCATCACCCGCTTCTCGAGGTCACCCACCTCCTTGGCGAGGCGGTTGACGTAGCGCTCCTCGCCGATCGCCATCGTGCTCACGATCCGGTAGGACGCTGCCCAGGGGTTGAGCGGCACGTGCCGTGCCGACAGCATCCGGTCGGCCAGCTCGTCGGTTTCCTCCAGCATCCGCTCCAGGGGCACGGCGGGGTTCCGCGGGCCGTGCAGGGTCACGAAGTAGTTCGGCCCGATCAGCTGGTCGAGTTCGAGGTAGTGGACGTGGCCAGCGATGCCGGCTTCTGGCCGGTGCAGCACGAGGAACAGGGTGCGGCCGTAGACGTGCAGCCGCGGGACATGGTTGCGCTCCAGCACGTCCTGCACGGCGACCGGATGAGCTCCGAACACCTCACCCAGCAGCACAGCCGTCTGCTCGTCGGGCTCGGGGACGTCGAGCCACAACCAGCCCGAGGTGTCGGCCAGCAGGGCCGGGATCTCGTCATCGCTGCGACGGGTGACCTTCTTCGTCTCCCCGTCGACCCACAACAGCCGTTGCACAGCCATGTCTGGAGCTTAGGTTGCCCTGCGCCCGGACGCGAGGGACGCGCCTTCCCTCAGGTGACGTCAGCCTTGGGCACGTAGCGCCAGAAGGCCGGGACGAGCACGGCGACAAGGGCCGTGAAGACGATCACCAGCAGTCCGCCGCCACCACTGGCCCACGCCGTGCCGACCAGGCCTGCGGCGTAGCCGTGCAGGGTGTCTGCGATGCGCGGCCCGCCGACGACAACGACGATGAACACGCCCTGCAGGCGCCCGCGGACGGCGTCATCCGCTGCGGACAACAGCATGGCGTTGCGGAACGCAGAGGAGGCCATGTCCGCAGCCCCGCCGCCGACGAGCATCGCGAGGGCCACCACGAGCATCGGCACCCGCCACTGCGGTGCAAGGCCGACGGCCAACCCGAAGCCGGCCATGGCGACACCCCACAGCAGGATGCACCACACCACGGCACGGCCCTGGCGGGTGACACCGGACACCCAGCCGGAGAAGACTCCGCCCAGCACGGCGCCGACGGGGATCGCTGCGAACAGGAGTGCGAGCTCGTTGCCGCCGGCGATCGGGCCGCCAAAAGAGAGGTGGGCGATCTCGGGGAAGAGTGCTCGCGGCATGCCGAAGACCATGGCGATCAGGTCGAGCAGGAACGAGGTCAGCAGCACCGGATGGCCCTTGAGGTAGGCGAGCCCGTCGACGATGGAGCGGAGCCCGGGCGAGCCGACGCGGTTCTCGATCGGCAGGGACGGCAGCCGCCACACGGCCGACAGCGTCGCGAGCAGGGTGACGGTGTCGATCAGGTACAGCCAGGAATAGCCCAGCGGGATCAGCGCGCCGCCGACCATCGGCCCGGCGATGGCTCCGGCCATGCTCACGGTCATCGACAACGCTGAGGCGGCAGGCAACTGCGCCGCCGGCAGCAGCCGCGGCAGGATCGCGCTGCGGGCGGGCTGGTTCAGCCCGAAGAACGCCTGCTGGATCGCGAAGATGAACAGCAGCAGCCACACGTTGCGCAGGTCGAGGGCCGCCTGCAGCAGGAAGAGGGCGCTGGTGCCGATCAACCCGAACGTGCTCACAAGCAGCAGGCTCCGGCGGTCGAAGTGGTCGGCCAGCGCCCCGCCCCACAGCCCGAACACCACGAGCGGCACGAGCCCGAAGAGACCGGTGAGGCCGACGTAGCCGGAGTCCCCGGTGATCGCGTAGATCTGCGCAGGGACGGCGACCACGGTCAGCTGGGCGCCGATGACGGTGACGATGTTCGCCCGCCAGAGCCGGCGGAAGTGGGGGTTGGCCAGCGGCGCCGTGTCCGCGAAGAGTCCCCTGATGCCAGCCATAGGCCGGTCAGCTTAACGGCACGTCACCGGTTGCTCCCTGGCCTGCGCGACCGGTTCACCTCAGCTCCCCGTGAGCGGGTACTCCCCCAGCGTCCGGTAGCCCGCCCCGCCGGGAAGCAGCTGCGACCTGACCAGCCGGAACCCCGTCACCGGCCACGCCTGCCGGCCGATCGCGTCCAGCACCTGCAGCCAGCGCAGCACCCGCTGCCCTTCGGCACGTGCGACGGTCACGTGCGGACGAAACCTGCCACCGTCCACCTCGATGCCGCAGCCGGTCGCAGCGTTGCGGCACCGTACGGCGAGCTCCCCCAGTTCCGGCGCGCCGGTCGTGACGCCGAGCCAGAGCACCTTCGCGGCGTCAGGGTTCGGGAAGGCGCCGCCACCCTCGACGGCCATGGTGAACGGGGCCGTGCGTGCAGCCACGTGCCTGAGCGCCTCGTCAAGGTCGTCGGTGTCGGCGTCTGCGACCCGTCCCATGAAGGCACAGGTGACGTGCCAGGACTCGGGCAGCACCCAGCGCAGCTCTGCCCCGGCATCACGGCGTGGCTCGAGAAAGGCGTCCCAGGCCTCGCGGACGGTCGCCGGTGGCACCACGGCAACGAAAAGTCTCTGGGTCATGTCAGGCAGCGTCGCCGTCGGCGGTGATCGGGTCGCTGGGCGCGTGCTCGCGCCGGGCCAGCAGCACGAACGGCAGCGCGATGGCCTGGATGCCCGCCGACACCAGGTACGACATCGGGTAGCCCGACACGTCGGCGACCCTGCCGAGAACCGGCTGCACGACGACGCCACCGGCCGACCCCATCAGCGAGTCGAACGAGAGGACCGTTGCGCGTTGCGCGGAAGGGATGACGCCATTGATGAATGACTGGCGCAGCGGGCTGATCATCGCGCTGAGCATCGACCACCCAGCGACGAGGACGAGGGTGAGCCAGAACCCGCCCGCAAGCCCGATCGCAACCAGCAGCCCGGTGCCGAGGACGCCGCCGAGCAGGAGAGCGTCCGTGCGGCGCCGGAACAGGCGACGCACCTGGGCGACCAGCAGGCCACCGACCACCTGGGAGCCGGCGACCAGCGCGGCAGCGAGACCGGCGACGCTGAACGCGGTGGGGTCACCCCACAACTGCAGCAGGTAGGGCTGAAGGGCGTAGAAGATGTAGATGCCGGTGCCGGCCGTGAAGGGCGCTGCGATCATCAGCCAGCGCACCGGCCGGTTCCGCAGGCCACCGTCGACGGCTCCGGCGAGCACGGCCCGGACGGCCTTCATCGGCCGGGCCGTCCGGTCGGGGCTGAACCCCAGGTCGTGCATCCACCGCCACGCGACGAGTGCCGTGACCAGCAGCAGGCCGGCTCGCAGGAGGTAGGGCGTGCCGAGGTCGGTGAGCTGGGCGACCACCCCGCCCAGCACGGAGCCGCCGAGCATCGCGACGCCGGTTGCCACCTGTGCGCGTCCGAACACCGTCTCGAGGTGCCCCGTGAACCCGGCTGCCGCAAGCGCGTCGACGAGCCAGGCCTCTGTTGCGCCGGAGAAGAACGTGAAGCCCAGCCCGATCAGGACGGAGGCGATCGCCCAGCCCCAGAAAGGTGCCCTTGTCGCCCACATCACCCAGTACCCGACCGTGGAGGCGAGCAGGCTGAACGTGCCGAGCAGGAACGAGTAACGCCGCCCCCTGGTGTCGGCCACCACGCCGGTGGGGATCTCGAACAGGACCATGCCGAGGGTGAAGAAGGCGTTCGCAGCGAACGCCTGGGTGTTGTCGAGGCCGGCATCGAGCAGGAAGAGTGTGTTCACACCCCAGATGAAGGACGCTGCGAGGGTCGTCAGGACCGTGAGCACCAGGTAGGTGCGGACGACCCGGCGGGCGGTATCGGTCACCGGCTCAGGGTAGGCGGGTTGGGAACCTGCCGCGCCGGGTAAGACTTCCCTTTCGGGGCACGGAGGCAGTCCCGCGCGGAAGGAGCCCGGTGCGAACGGTCGGTGTCGAGGAGGAGTTCCTGCTGGTCGACGAGGTCGGCGCGCCCGTCGGGCTCGCCCAGGACGCTGCCGGCGGCGGCGTCCAGCTCGAGCTCAAGGAGGAGATGCTGGAGACCGGCACCGACCCCTGCCTCACGCTGGAGGAGCTGGACGGGGACGTGCGGAAGCAGCGCCGGGCCGCGGCGACGGCTGCGGAGTCGGCCGGAGCCCGACTCGCAGCGCTCGCCACCTCTCCCCTTCCGGTCACCAGCAGTGTGACCGCGGCATTCCGGTACCGCCGGATCGCTGCGGAGTACGGGCTGACGGCCCGCGAGCAACTCACCTGCGGCTGCCATGTGCACGTCCAGGTGGCCGACGACGAGGAGGGGGTCGCCGTACTCGACCGGATCGGTCCGTGGCTCCCCGTCCTGTTGGCGATGAGCTCCAACTCCCCCTTCTGGAACGGCGTCGACTCCGGCTACGCCTCCTACCGGTCGCAGGTGTGGCAGCGCTGGCCGACGTCCGGGCCCACCGGCACCTTCGGCTCCGCCGCCGCCTACCACCAGGTCATCGACGACATCGTCGCCACCGGTTCCGCCCTCGACAAGGCGATGATCTACTTCGACGCCCGGCTGTCGGAGCGGTACCCGACCCTCGAGATCCGGGTGGCGGACGTCTGCC
>JAOATP010000044.1:0-8461 GCA_030158185.1 Propionicimonas sp. | reverse complement strand
GTGCACCCCGTCCGCCTCACCCAGGTGCCCGCGGGCGAGGCCGTGGGTGCACTGATCGACCACGTGCGGCCGGTGCTCGTGGAGTGTGGCGAGGAGTCGACGGTGTCTGCGGCATGGCAGCGCCTGCTCACCCGTGGCAGCGGCGCGGAGGAGCAACGCTTCTGGGCGGTCGACGGGGTTGCAGCTGTCGTCGCCGGCGCCGTGGAAGCTACGTTGGCGTAATCGCAGGTCCCGGGGCCATGACGTGCGGATCGGGCCTTGTCGCGTGCACGAATGGCCGTGTTCGCACGAAGTGGGCTCGCGTATGAGAGCGTATGACATCCGACTCTCTGGGAGACAACAGTCATGCAGCACAGGAGCTCGCCGGCCTACGTCGGCCTGACCCTGCTGTGGGGACTCTCCTTCGTCCTCGTGAGCGCCGTCGTCGGCGGCTTCGGCTGGGCTCCCGCAGTGTCCCTCAGCTGCCTCCTGATCGGCGCCACCGTTGCCGTGCTGGCCGTCATCAAGGGTGCGACGCTGCATTACCGGCTGCACGGCAAGCGCCTCCTCCTCATGGGGGTCGGCATCGCCGTGCAGCTGATCGGGTTGTCGATCGCCATCGAGCACCTCGGCACGGCCCTCGCGGCAGCGGCCGTCGGCACCGTCCCGCTGTTCGCTGCCGTGATCGGGCAGATGTGGGGCCTGGAACGGATCACCGGAACCGCAGCGGCCGGACTGGTCACGGGGTTCATCGGCATCGTCGTTGTCTTGCTCTTCCCTGCCGGTGGCATCAGCTGGGACTTCATCATCGGCATGTTCGCAGGGCTGTTGAGCGCCATCGCCGGCGCGATGTCCTCGCGCTACGCCGTCGCGCGGCTGTCAGCGAGCGGGCCGGCGGAACTGGTCTCCGCGACCTTCCTGGTGGCAGGTGTACTGACGGCCCCCCTTGCACTCCTCTTTCCCGGCCCTGGCAACGCCGGCCTGCTCCACTGGGTCGGCCTCGTCCTGCTGGGCGTCGTGCTCGGCGGGGTCGGATACACCATGGAGCTGGGCCTGCGGGAGAGCGTCGGGGCCCCGTTCGCCAGCAGCGCACGCTCGGGGGCGACCATCGTTGCGGTCTTCCTCGGCATCGTCTTCCTCCGCGAGTCCATCTCGTTCGGCCAGCTCGTCGGCATCCTGATGCTCCTCGGCGGCTGCCTGCTGGTGCTCGGTATCGTCGGTTCGCGGTCGCAGCCCGCTCGGCGACGTTGAGGCGCCCCGTCCCTTTCTGGCCGTAGGGTTCTGCCATGTCCGAGACCGCGCCGCCCGCCTCCGAACTCTCGCTCTCGCCCGCTGAAGGGGCCGCTGTGCCCGCAGCTGCGTCCGCGCCCCTCGCCGAGCCCGTTCCCGCCGCGGAACCCGTTGCCGCCCAACGGCCGCACCGGAAGCTCCTGGTCGACCTCGGGCACCCCTTCGGGTGGGGCTTCACCGCCACCGTCGGTGCCCTGGTCGCACTCTCCCTCGCCGGCGCGATCTCCTCGCTCTCGACCGTGCTGGTCTCCATCGGGGTCGCCCTCTTCGTCGCGCTCGCCCTCGACCCGCTGGTGCGCTGGCTGGAGACGCACGGCATGGGCCGCGGGATCAGCATCGGGGTCGTCTTCGCCGCGTTCGCCGTGATTCTCGGTGGGGTGCTCGCCCTGGTCGTGCCGACGGCCGTCGTCCAGATCACGGCCTTCGCGAAGGCCGTCCCCGGCTACATCTCCGACATGCAGAATGCCGACTGGTTCAAGGGCCTTGTGGCCCTCTCCGGCTCCAGCGACATGTTTGCCAACCTCCTCGGCCAGGCGCAGGCCTGGCTCTCGGACCCGGCCAACCTGCTGGCGATCGGCGGCGGTGCGCTCGCTGTCGGCACCGGTGTCGTGAACGCGATCTCCGGCACGCTCATCGTCCTGGTGCTCACGCTGTACTTCCTCGCGTCACTGCGGAGCATGACGTCGGCCCTCGAGAAGCTGGCCCCTGCCCACGCCCGTCCGCAGCTGGCGGAGATCACCGAGCAGATCACCGAATCGGTGGGCGGCTACGTCTCCGGGATGGCGATCCTCGCGTTCTGCAACGCGGTCTTCGCCTTCATCCTGATGCTGATCCTGAACGTGCCGTTCGCCGCACTCCTCGCGTTCCTCGCGCTGCTGATCACCATGATCCCGATGGTCGGACCGGTGTTGTTCTGGCTGCTGGCCACCGCGGTCATCATGTTCACCTCGCCGGTCTCTGCCCTCATCTTCGCTGCGGTCTACTTCGCCTACATGCAGGTGGAGGCCTACGTGATGACCCCGAAGGTGATGAACAAGGCCGTCGACATCCCCGGCTCGCTCGTGCTGATCGGCGCCATGGTGGGCGGCACACTGCTGGGCCTGCTCGGCGCGCTGGTGGCTGTTCCCGTGACGGCGTCCCTGCTGATGATCGTGAACAAGGTCTTCATCCCGCGGCAGGACGCGAAGGTGCAGGCGTCCTGACGGTGTGCCATCGGCGTTGCCGGGGCACGTAGCCTGACGACAGAGCACAACAACGCAGCACGGGGGGTCCGGATGGAACTCGGCATGGTCGGCCTGGGCAGGATGGGCGGCAACATGGTTGCCCGCCTCCGCTCCGCGGGGCACACGGTCGTCGGCTACGACGCCAACCCGGACGTCTCGGAGGTGACGAGCCTCGCCGACCTCGTGGACGGGCTGACGGCCTCCCCGCGGGTGGTGTGGGTGATGGTGCCGGTGCAGTTCCTCGACGGCGTGCTGGACGACCTCGCTCCCCTGCTCTCCGACGGCGACATCGTCATCGACGGCGGCAACACCAAGTGGACCGGTGACGCCGGCCGCGCGGCGAAGCTGGGCGCCCGGGGAGTGCACTTCATCGACTGCGGGGTGTCCGGCGGCGTCTGGGGCAAGGAGTACGGCTACGCGCTGATGTGCGGCGGTGACGCGGCCGACGTCGCTCTGGTGCAGCCGATCTTCGACGCCCTCAAGCCGCCCGGCGACCGCGGGTTCGCCCACGCCGGCGGGCACGGGGCCGGGCATTTCGCCAAGATGGTGCACAACGGCATCGAGTACTCGATGATGCAGGCCTACGCAGAAGGCTGGGAGCTGCTGGAGAAGGCCGACCTTGTCACCGACGTCCCCGCTGTCTTCGAGAGTTGGCGCGAAGGGACCGTCATCCGGTCCTGGCTGCTCGACCTGATCGCCATCGCGCTCGCGCAGGATCCGGAGCTGTCCAGGATCCGCGGTTACGCGGACGACTCCGGCGAGGGCCGCTGGACGGTGGATGCTGCGATCGATCTCGGTGTGCCGGTGCCGGCGCTCACCGCCGCCCTGTTCGCGCGCTTCGTCTCCCGCCAGGACGAGTCGCCCGCGATGAAGCTCGTCGCTGCGATGCGCAACCAGTTCGGCGGTCATGCCGTGCAGGCCGAGTCGCCGAGTATTGACGCGATCTGAGATTTCCACAGTTTCCTGAGCGCGTTGGACGCTGAAACTTCAGGCTTCGTTAACCATCACCGGGTACGCTCGGTCGAAATCGTCGCAGGAGGTGCTGATGGGCCGGTCGCTGGGCGGACGCTCTGTGTCCAGGTCGCTGCGCGGCGTGGCTGTGCTGGCCGCACTTGTCTTGGTGGCCGGGTGCGCCAGGAATTCCCCGGTGGGGGCTGCTGACCTGACTCCGCTCGCGCCGTCGACGAGCTCTCTCACCCCGTCGACCACGCCGCTCCCGAGCGAGCCGAGCCCCACGCCGACCCCCAGCGTCACGCCGACGCCCACTGCGCCGCCGAAGCCCGTCGACCCGCTCGCCGGCGTCAGCGCGAAGACCCGCAAGGCCTTCAAGCCGTGCCTCACGAAGTCCGTCGGCCCCGGCAGTGGCGGCGCGTGCGCCCGGCTCGTGCAGAAGACCCTGAAGAGCGTCCACTACTACCCCTGGGGAATTTCCAGCCGGGTGAACACAGCTGGAGTGAACGCGATCCTCAACTACCAGCGGTCCCGCGGGCTGAAGGCCACCGGCATCGTGAAGAAGGCGACCTGGGTAGCTCTCGCTACCAAGGCGCGGGTGATTCCGACGGTGCTGCCGAAGAAGTGCACCACGACGAAGGGCGTCATCCTCTGCGTCGACCAGGCGCACCGGAAGTTGTTCTGGATCAAGAACGGCAAGGTCGTCAAGACGTTCAAGATCCGGGTGGGCGGCTGGAACTACTACGTCAAGAGCAAGAAGTGGAAGGTCTTCGCGACCGCCAACGGCACCTGGAAGGTCTACGACAAGAACGTCGACCCGCCCTCGGAGCAGTACGGGAGTGGCGCGATGCCCTACGCGACGATCTTCTACCCCGACATGTACGTGCACTACTCCCCCGGCTTCCATTCCGTGGGCTACGCCACTTCCAGCCACGGCTGCGTGAACATCGGCAAGCTCAGCGAGGCCATGTGGATCTACCGGCACACCCCGATCGGTGCGAAGGTCTACATCTACTCGCAGAAGGCCAAGTCCGTCTGACCCACCGCACCTCCTGACGGGTCAGGCCCGGGTCTCGAGGACTGCTACCACCAGGCCGGCAGCGGACGGGACGGGCGAGTCCATCGCCATGAGTTCGTCCCCGGCCTGTTCGAGGCCGACGGTGCGTCCGACCAGTGTGCCTGGAGCAAGTCGGCCGGCGCTGATCATGGCCAGCAGGCCCGGGTAGTCGACGGCCGCCATCCCGTGGCTGCCGACCACCTCGAGTTCTCGGGAGACCACAGCACCCCACGGCAGGGCCGCCGAGGCGTTGTCGGCGAGCATCAGCCCCACCTGGACATGACGACCGCGCCTGCGGAGCCCGAGGATGGACGCCGTCGCGGTCCCTGCAGAACCGAGCGCGTCCACAGAGACGTGGGCGCCCCCTCCGGTGGCCGCGACGATGCCGTCGGCGTTCCCGAGCACCACCTGGGCACCGAGTTCCGTCGCGCGCCGCCGGGCCGACGGCGAGGGATCGACGGCGACGACCCGGGCTCCGAGGGCGACGCCGACCATGATTGCGGAGAGGCCCACGCCGCCGCACCCGAGCACGGCAAGCCACTCGCCCTCCTGCAGGCGTCCCTGCGCGGTGAGGGCGTGGTAGGCGGTGGCGAACCGGCAGCCCAGCGATGCCGCCGTGACGAAGTCGACGTCGTCGGGAAGGCGGACGAGGTTGAAGTCGGCGGCACGCACGCCCACCTGCTCGGCGAACGAGCCGGGGTGCGTGAAGCCGGGCTGCGTCTGCTCGGGGCACACCTGCGCCTGGCCTGCTGTGCACCACTCGCAGTGCCCGCAGCCGTTCACGAAGGGGACGGTGACCCGGTCGCCGACGGTGAACCCGGTGACCTTCGCGCCCACACGGCTGACCACGCCGGCGAACTCGTGACCGGGGATGTTGGGCAGTGGCACCGGGTCGTGGCCGCGCCAGGCGTGCCAGTCTGAGCGACAGATGCCCGTCGCCCTTACCGCGATCACAGCGCCGTCATCAGGGCACTCCGGTTCGGGAACGTCGGTGAGTTCGGGGGTTGCTCCTACTTCCGAGTAGACGATCGCGCGCATACGTGACTCACTTCCTCCGCAGCAGGACGATGGCGTCGTCCAACTCCCCGACCTGGCCGTCCGGGCCGGTGGCCGTGCGCTGCCGGGTTTCCACGATCAGGTGCTCCCAGTCACCCTCGGTGGCGCCGAGTGCCTCGACCTCCTGCTGTGGGGTGAAGAAGACACGGTGGTGGTCGTGGCCGGACAGTCCACTGGCCCAGGGTGGCGGAGCGGCATGGGACACGATCAGCAGGTGCCCGCCCGGCGCGATCCGGCTCGCAGCTGCGCGAAGGATCCGGCTGCGGTCGAGCTCGACCGGGGACTGCAGGAAGCAGGCGCTGACCAGTTCGTAGTCCGACGACGGCGTCCAGTCCGTCAGGTCGGCGGCCACCCAGTGGACGCGCTCCGGCCCGATTCCCGCTGCCGCGGCTGCGGCCTGCCCGCGCGCGATCGCGACCGTCGAGATGTCGACGGCAGTGACCTCCCAGCCGTGCTGTGCCAGCCAGAGGGAATCCCCGCCCTCGCCGCAGCCGAGGTCGAGCGCACGCCCAGGGCCAAACCCGGCAACCAGCTCGGCGAGGACGGAGTTCACCCGACCCGACCACACCTGGTGCGATTCGGCGTAGCGCCGCTCCCAGAACCTCGTCGGGTCCTCGTGGGTCGGTTCGTTGTGATGACGCGGGTCATGCGGAATGGGCATGCCCGTCATCGTATGGCGAAGATCGTTGGTCGAGCCTGTCGAGCCTGTCGAGACCAGGGGATCTCGACAAGCTCGACCAGCGGTAGATCGACTCAGTAGCGGATGTACACCACCTGGGACTGCAGGTACTCGTGCAGGCCGTGCTTGCCGTCCGCCCCGCCGATGCCGGACTTCCGCCAGCCGGCGTGGAACCCCTGGATGCCCTCGAAATGCTCACGGTTGACGTAGGTCTCGCCGAAGCTGAGGTCCTTGATGGACTGCATCACCGTGTTCACGTTCGTGGTGAAGATCGAGGACGTCAGGCCGTATTCGACGTCGTTCGCATCGGCGATCACCTGGTCGTAGTCGTCCCACTTCACGATCGGCAGCACGGGCCCGAAGACCTCCTTCTGCACGATCTCGGAATCCTGGGTGGCTCCCGTGATCAGTGTTGGCTCGTAGAAGTAGCCGGTGCCCCGGTCGGCGCGCTTGCCGCCGGTGAGGACCCCTGCCCCTGCCGCGACGGCGCGCTGCACCATGGCGTCGATCTTCTCGAGCTGGGCTGCGTCGATCTGCGAGCTGTAGGCCGGCGTCGGGTCGGCGAACGGGTCACCGATGCAGCTGGCCTCGAAGGACACCTTGAGCTTTGCGACGAACTCGTCGTAGACGCTGGCGTGGACGTAGACCCGCTCGCAGCAGTTGCACACCTGACCGGAGTAGATCAGCCGGGAGTCGGTGACGGCCTTGACGGCGAGGTCGATGTCGGCATCGGGGAAGATGATCGCCGGCGCCTTTCCGCCGAGCTCGAGGGAGGTCTTCATGACCTTCTCCGCCGCGTCGCGCAGGATCTCCTGGCCGGCCTCCACCGAGCCGGTCAGCGAGACCATGTCGACGTCCGGGTGCTGCACGAGCGCTTTGCCCATGGTTGCGCCGCCACCGGAGATGAAGTTCAGGACGCCCTTGGGCAGGTCGAGTGACGCGACCAGCCGTGCGAACTCGAACGTGGTTGCCGGGGTGTTGCTCGACGGCTTGATGATGGTCGTGCAGCCCGCCAGCAGGGACGGTGCCACCTTGCGCGCCATGACGAAGAAGGGGAAATTCCACGGGCAGATGCCGGCGACGACGCCGATCGGCTTCTGGAACAGCAGGATGTTCTCCTGGGGGTCATCGGAGTTGATGATCTCGCCCTCGTAGATGCGCGCCCAGCCGGCGTAGTAGTCGAAGTACTCGGCGGTCACGTCGATCTCCACCTGCGCGAGTGGCAGGACCTTCGCCTGCTCGCTGGCAAGGGTCCGCGCCAGCTCGATGCGGTTGTCACGGATCGCCTGTGCGAACTGCTTCAGGTACGCGGCCCGGGCAACCGGAGCCCGCTTCCCCCAGGCCGGTTGGGCTGCCTTCGCCGCCTCCACCGCGCGAATGACGTCCTCCTCGTCGCCCTTCGGGGCGCGGGCGACGACCTCGTTGGTGTAGGGATTCTCGACATCGATCCATTCCGTGGAATGTGAGTCGACGAGGGCGCCGTTGATGAATTGCTGGTAGGTCTCCACGTTCTGAGCACACCTTTCTGGCAGCAAGTACTCGAGTCGTACTTGCTCCCGTGCTAGCACCGGAAGCGATCGGGCGTCTCGAGATCACCAAAATAGGTAGGACCAATCGACCAATTCGGATCATTCGACCGCTCCGCCCAGACTGCTGCATGGCTCCCTGCAGGGTGGGTGCGGAGCTGCCGGTGCCGCCGGTGGAGGCGCGGTCGCGATCAGGGAACGCCGGTGAAGGAATTTGTGGCGACGGAAGCGAAGACGCGCCCGCAGCGCGCGAATGAGCACTGCCGGCGACGGCTGCAGCCGGGGCTGCGTCCGCAGGGCCCGAATGGGGCGTCGAAGCGGCGCTATTCGGGCGCTGCGCGCGCGTCCCTCACTCCGGCGGCTCGGTGAGGTCGCCATTCGGGCGCTGCGGGCGCGTGGGCGCCCGACCCGTCCATGCCCGTCTGGCGGTGTTCGGATACCCCGTAGGGCATTTCCCGGTTTCGCCACGAGAGCACGCATCCCGGGAGCAGAATGCAGATAGGCCACGTGGAGTGGCCGCTCCCACGTCGGCTCAGCGTTGAGTCGGCGGGGGTGCAGCACAACTCGATTCACTGAGGAATTCGATGATGTCTGTCCATACTGCCTTCCCGGGGATCCCCGAGGTCATCAACGGAAACGGTGCCGTCGCCCACGTCATGAAACATGTGTGCGGCGGCGTGATCGGCTACCCGATCACCCC
>JAOATP010000043.1 GCA_030158185.1 Propionicimonas sp. | reverse complement strand
GGATGCCGGTCTCGACCAGCTCGAAGCACCCCACCTCGTCGGCGGGACCGAACCGGTTCTTGGTTGCGCGCAGCATCCGGAAGCCGCTGTGCCGGTCGCCCTCGAACGAGAGCACGACGTCGACGAGGTGCTCAAGGGTGCGGGGCCCGGCGACCGTCCCCTCCTTCGTGACGTGCCCGACGAGGATCACCGGCATCGAGCGCAGCTTGGCCACCCGGATGAGGGCTGCGGTGACCTCCTTGATCTGGGCGACGCCGCCCGCGGCAGCGTCCCCCGGCACGCAGACGGTCTGGACGGAGTCGAGCACCAGCAGGTCGGGTGCGAGTTGCTCGACGTGTCCGAGGACGGTGCCGAGGTCGTTCTCCGCGGCGAGGTACAGCCCGTCGGTGACTGCCGAGGTGCGTTCTGCACGCAGCCGCACCTGGGCCGCCGATTCCTCCGCTGTGATGTACAGGGTGCGATGGCCGGCCCGCGCCCACCTGTTGGCGACCTCGAGCAGCAGCGTGGACTTGCCCACGCCCGGCTCACCGGCCAGCAGCACGACCGAGCCCGGGGTGAGCCCGACGCCCAGCACGCGGTCGAGCTCGGGGATGCGGGTGGGGATGGCCCGCGCCGAATCCAGCGGGACCTCACTGATCAGCTGTGCGGCCTGTACGGGCGCAGAGGTGGCGACCCGCGCCATCGGTGCTGCACTCTCGGCGACGCTGCCCCACGCCTGGCACTCGCCGCAGCGACCCACCCATCGGGGCGAGGTCCAGCCGCATTCCGTGCAGCGATACGCATTGGCAGAGCTCTTGGCCATGGCAACACGCTAGGGGCTGCCTCTGACAGTCCCGGGGAGCGTCAGATCTTGACGGGGCCGTTCGCGGTCTCGAAGGTGACCGAGCGAATGCCGGGCTGGCCGTTCTCGGCGCTGAACTTGATCCTCACGCCGTCGAACTCGTCGCCGATGGCGGCGCCCATCCAGTCCTCGACCCGATCACGGTTGCCGGTGATCTCGATCTTCTTCAACCTGATGTTGCCGTCCAGCGCACTGGGGAGAACCGACGGGTCGGAGTCCCACTTCAGGAAGTACGGCAGCTGCGGGTCGGCGAGCAGGCCCTTGACGCCGAGTTGCTGCCATTCGAGCAGCCGTCCGTCCGGGAAGTGACGGGAGCCGTGCACGGCTTCGCGGTCGAGGCGTTGTTCGAGGGGAGCGAGATCATCAACGGAGATCACCCAGCCCATCCAGCCGCCGCCCATTTCCGAGCGTGCCCGGACGGCCTGCCCGAACGCTGCCTTGTCGGCAGCCGGGTGCTCGAGCACCTCGACGACCTCGATGTAGCGGTCGTCGGCAAGCGGCAGGATGTGATTGCGGGTGCCGAACCTGGGATGGAAGCCGCCGTCGCGGAACCGCTCGCCCAACAAGGCGCCGAGTCGTTCCGACTCGGCCTTGAGGCCAGCCGATCCCACCGCGAAGGTCAGATGGTCGACATGCATGGGACCCATTGTGTCGTTCCGCTCATCAGGACGCGAATCGAGGCGTATCGTGCGCCGTTCGCGTTGCCCGGCGACCCCTCGTGGGTGTCGCCTACGATGGTCGGGTGCCCCAGGTGCCAGCTGACTCCGTGAAGGTGGCGTTGTCGACGTCGTCGGTTTATCCGGAGTCGACAGCTGCCGGGTTCGCGCTCGCCCGCAGGCTCGGGTACGACGGCATCGAGCTGATGGTGGGCGTCGACCCGGCATCGGCCGACGTGGACGCCGTCCAGCGCCTGTCGGAGTACCACGAGCTGCCCGTCCTCGCCATCCACGCACCCACCCTGCTGCTCACGCAGCGGGTCTGGGGACCCGACCCGTGGGAGAAGCTGGATCGTGCGGCGATGGCTGCCCACCAGCTCGGCGCCGACGTCGTCGTCGTGCACCCACCGTTCCGTTGGCAGCGCGGCTACGCCGCCGGGTTCACCGAGGGCATCCGGCGCCTGGAGCAGACCACGGGGATCGCCTTCGCCGTGGAGAACATGTACCCGTGGCGCGGTCCGGGCGGCGGGGACGTGCGTGCCTACTCGCCGAGCTGGGACTGCGCTGTCCTCGACTGCGACCACCTCACGCTCGACCTCTCCCACGCCGCCACCGCTCGGCAGTCCTCCGTCACCATGGTGCGCGACTGGGGCGAGCGGCTGCGGCACGTCCACCTGACCGACGGCACACCGGGGACGGCGGACCAGCACCTGCTTCCCGGCCAGGGGGACCAGGACGCCGCCGGCGTGCTGCGCGAACTGGCCGGCAACGGCTACACCGGGCATGTGGTGGTCGAGGTGCAGACGCGCGGGCTGTCCCGCACGGAGCGCAGCAACGCGCTCGCCGTGAGCCTGAACTTCGCCCGGCACCACCTCACGACGACGGTCGGGCAGATCCGGTGACAGCGGAAGCCTTCCCCGCCGCGGGGATCGAAGGGACGACGCGCGTCCGTCCGGGCATTGAGCTGCTGCTCGTGCTGGGAGTCTCGCTCGGGCAGTCGGCGGTGTACTCGATCCTCTCCATCATCGACAAGCTGACCATCAGCACCCCGCTCAACCAGCAGACCACGTCGATGAACAACTCGGTGGTGCCCGACCGGCCCTGGCTCGACCTGGCCTACCAGCTGGCGGGGCTCGTGTTCCCGCTGGTGCCTGCGCTGTTCGCGCTGTACCTGCTGCAGCGCACCGGTGACCGGCGCAGGATCGGGCTCGACTTCCGCCGTCCGCGGTTCGACATGGGCTGGGGCTTCGGCCTCGCTGCCGCGATCGGGATCCCCGGGTTGGCGCTGTACTTCGCCGCCCGCGCGTTCGGCCTGAACACCAACGTCTCGCCGGCGAACCTCGCTGCGAACTGGTGGACGGTGCCCGTACTGGTCGGCGCGGCCGTCATGAACGGGCTGCTGGAGGAGATCGTGATGATCGGCTTCTGGTTCGTCCGCGGACGGCAGCTGAACTGGCCGGTGTGGGTGGTGCTGGTCTCCAGCGCCGTCGTGCGGGGCAGCTACCACCTCTACCAGGGCTTCGGCGGCTTCGTCGGGAACCTGGTGATGGGGCTCGTCTTCGGACTCGCCTACCTGAAGTTCAAACGGTTGGGCCCCTTGGTGGTCGCCCACGTCATCCTCGACCTGGTGGCCTTCATCGGCTACGCGCTGCTCGCCCCGCTGGTCGACTGGCTCTGACCCACCCGGCAACCCCGTCCCTTCTCGCTCCCGAAACGTGCCCTCGCTCCCGAAATTTCGGGAGCGAGCGCGCGTTTCGGGAGCAGGAAGGGGGTGGTGGGGGAGTGGACGAGGTCGTGCCGTCCCAGCGCGGGTGGGGCGGACGGGCCCAGCGTCGGCCACTCGGTTAGGCTTGCGTGTATGCGTGTTGGTGTATTTGGGGCAACCGGCCAGGTGGGCGGCGTCATGCGGACGCTGCTTGCAGAGCGCGGCTTCCCGGTGGATGAGATCCGGTTCTTCTCTTCGGCCCGTTCGGCCGGCCAGGCACTTGCCTGGGGCGGGGGCGAGGTGATCGTTGAGGACACGGCCACCGCCGACTTCTCCGGTCTTGACCTGGCGTTGTTCTCGGCGGGGGCCTCGATGTCGCGCGAGTTCGCACCGAGAGTGGCTGCGGCCGGGGCGATCGTCATCGACAACTCCTCGGCCTGGCGGAAGGACCCCGACGTCCCGCTGGTGGTGTCCGAGGTGAACCCCGAGGACACCCTCAACCCGGCGAAGGGCATCATCGCCAACCCGAACTGCACGACGATGGCCGCGATGCCGGTGCTCAAGCCGCTGCACGACGCCGCCGGCCTCACCCGGCTCATCGTCGCCACCTACCAGGCCGTCTCCGGCTCGGGTGCCAAGGGCGTGCTCGCGCTGGCCAACCAGACCGCTGCGGCCGTAGACCCGGCGCAGCTGGCGCTGGACGGCTCCGCCGTTCCTGCCGGCGACCCCGCTCCCTACCTGAAGCCGATCGCGTTCAACGTGATCCCGCTGGCCGGGGCGATCGTCGACGACGGCAACTTCGAGACCGACGAGGAGCAGAAGCTCCGCCACGAGTCGCGCAAGATCCTGCACCTGCCCGACCTGCTGGTCGCGGGCACGTGCGTCCGCGTCCCGGTGTTCACCGGGCACTCGCTGAGCATCCACGCCGAGTTCGCTGAGGAGATCAGCGTCACCCGGGCTACCGGGCTGCTGGCGACCGCTCCCGGCGTCCAGCTGGTCGACATCCCGAACCCGCGCGAAGCTGCCGGCAGGGACGCGAGCTACGTCGGCCGGATCCGTTCCGACCAGTCGGTGCCCGGCGGGCACGGTCTCGTCCTGTTCGTCAGCAACGACAACCTGCGCAAGGGCGCAGCCCTGAACGCCGTGCAGATCGCAGAACTGGTGGCGTCCCGGTGACGAAACTCGCAGTGATCGGCGCCGGCGTGATGGGCGAGACCCTGATCGCAGGGCTGCTGCGCGCCGGCTGGGAGCCGGGCCAGATCACCGCTGCCGACCGTCATGCCCAGCGGCTGGTGGAGATGGCTGCCAAGCACGGCATCCACACCGGCTCGACCGCTGAGGCCGCTGCGCAGGCCGACACCGTCGTGATCGTCGTCAAGCCCCAGGACGCCGGGGAGGTGCTGCCCGTTGTCGGGGCAGCCATCCGTCCGGGCACGCTCGTGGTCTCCCTGTGCGCGGGCCTCTCGACATCCCGCATCGAGGCCGAGATGCCCGAGGGCACTGCCGTCGTCCGGGTGATGCCGAACACGCCTGCCCAGGTGGACGAGGGCATGGCAGCCATCTCTGCCGGTGCCGCTGCCACGGACGAGAACCTCGATCACGTCACGGCGCTGCTGTCTGCCGTCGGCAAGGTCGTGACCGTCCCGGAGAAGTACCAGGACGCGGTCACGGCCATCTCCGGCTCAGGGCCGGCGTACCTGTTCTTCGTCGTCGAGGCGATGATCGATGCCGGCGTGATGCTCGGGCTTCCCCGCGACATCTCGACGACGCTTGTCGTGCAGACCATGTACGGCTCGGCCAAGCTGCTCGCAGATTCGGGTGAGCACCCCACCGTGCTGCGCGAGCGGGTCACCTCGCCGGGCGGCACGACGGCCGCTGCCCTGCGCGAGCTGGAGGCCCACAAGGTCAAGTCGGCCTTCATGACGGCGATGGAGGCGGCCCGCGACCGCAGCAGGGCACTGGCTTCTTCGTGACGCTCAAGGGCGCAGCGGAACCGTTCTGGCTGACCGCCTTCCTCGACTACCCGGCGGGCGAGTTCGACGCAGGGGTGGGGTTCTGGCGAGCCGCCACGGGCTACGGCCTCTCGAGCGCGCGTGGTGAGGCCGGCGAGTTCGCAACGCTCGTGCCGCCGTCCGGCGACGACTACCTGCGGGTGCAGCGCCTCGGAGACGGCCCGACAGGGCTCCATCTTGACGTCCATGTCGCCGAGCCGTGGACGGCAGCGGAAGCTGCCATGGTTGCCGGCGCAGAGCTGGTGGAGGAGTCCCCGCACGGCTACTTCGTGCTGCGCTCGCCGGCGGGCTTCCCGTTCTGCCTCACCACGTTGGCGGCGGGAGTCGTGCCGCCGGCTGCTGACTGGCCGGCCGGTCATCGCAGCCGGGTGAGCAGGTTCTGCCTCGACGTCCCCCGGAAGCACTACGCGGACGAGGTGACGTTCTTCCGGCAGGTCCTCGGTGGACAGTGGCTGACGGCTCCCGAGCCGGAGACGGCGCTCCGTCTCGCCGGCGCCGCAGCGATCGACATCCGGCTGCAACCGGCGGAGCTGGCGCGCAGCGTCACGGCCCACCTGCATGTGACCACGGACGACCTGGAGGCGGAGGTCGCGCGGCTCTCCGCGCACGGCGGGATACCGCGAGCCTCCCGTCGGGGCAAGACGATCCTTGAAGCTCCCGGCGGGACGGCGCTGTGCGTCGTTGCTCCCGAGGCGGGGGAGCTGGCGTGACCGGTGGCCTCTTCGTCGGGCTCGCCACCGTGGACGTGGTGCAGCTGGTGGACCGGCTGCCTGCCCGCAACGAGAAGACCACGGCCATCGAGAGCTGGGTCGCAGCAGGGGGCCCCGCAGCTGTGGCCGCGATCACCTTCGCTGCACTGGGTGGACGGGCACGGCTGTGGACGGCCCTCGGTGACGCGCCGGCTGCCCGGCTCGCCGCAGCAGACCTCGCCGCTGCCGGCGTGGACGTCATCGACGTGGCACCGCCCGGGTTCGAGCTGGCCGTCTCCACGGTGTTCGTCGACGCGGCCACGGGTGAGCGGGCAGTGGTGAGCG
The DNA here is from genome assembly GCA_030158185.1 of Propionicimonas sp. Lineage (GTDB taxonomy): Bacteria > Actinomycetota > Actinomycetes > Propionibacteriales > Propionibacteriaceae > Propionicimonas. The sequence continues at coordinate 18,852 of JAOATP010000043.1, read as the reverse complement.
GCTCCGGGCGCACGCCGGCGTTCGGCAAGATCGCAGGGCCGGACCTCAGCGGCGTCGACGTCGTCCTCGTCGACGGCCACCACCCGGCCCTCGCCCGGTCGGCCGTGTTCTCGGTCCCCGAGGAGTCTCGTGAGCGCAGCGAGCGAGGAGTCACGAAGGGCATACCCGTGGTGGTCGACGCAGGGTCGCACAAGCCGGTGTTCGACGACATCCTCGCGTTCACCACCGACGTGATCTGCTCCGCCGACTACGTGCATCCCGACTGGCTGGGCGCCCGCGCCCTCCTGTTGCGAGGGCCGAAGCTGGTGGCGGTCAGCCATGGCGGGCAGGCCCTGCACTGGTGGACGGCTGCCGCCTCCGGGACGATCGAGCCGGAAGCCGTCGCAGCCGTCGACACGACCGGTGCCGGCGACGTGCTGCACGGCGCCTACTGCCACGCCCTTGCCTCGGGCCTCGACAGGGAGGAAGCCCTGCGTTCGGCTGTCGCCGTCGCCAGCGAGCGCGTCCGTCACCTCGGCCCGTTCGCCTGGCGCGCGGCCATCGCTCGATAACGGTCCCTGAGGAGCTACGGGAGCGCCGCGACCGTAGCGTCACGAAGGGCCGCCCACTGCAGTTGGACGAGTTCCCCCGGACGGCACTGGGCCAGCCGGTCGCTGGCTGCCTCGGTGAGGACCGCCACCACCGGGTAGCCGCCGGTGGTCGGGTGGTCGGGCCCGAAGACCACCGGCTGGCCGGACGGTGGCAGTTGCACGGCGCCGCGCACCAGGGGCTCGCTGGGCAGCTCCGCACCCACCCGGGACGGTGAACGGTGGAGAACCGTCCCCGTCAGCCGGACGCCTACCCGGTTGCTGTCGGGGGAGACCGTCCAGGTTGTCGCGAGGGCACCGGCGTCGGCGAGCCAGTCGGTGCGCGGGCCGGGGAGGAGTTCGAGAGTGGGTGGCGGCGGCCCTTCGTGACGCTCGCTCGCTGCGCTCACGAGCTCCTCAGGGACCGTTTGGGGGTGTACCTCACGAAGCTCCTCAGGGACCGTTTGGGGGTGTACCTCACGAAGCTCCTCAGGGACCGTTGGTGGCCCTTCGTCAGGCTCGGGGGCCGTGCTGCCGATGGGCAGGACCATCCCCGCGATGAGGCGGGGCGGGCCGAGGCCGGAGAGGACGTCGGTGGAGCGGGAGCCCAGCACGGTTGGCAGGTCGATGCCGCCGGCAACGGACAGGTAGCTGCGCAGTCCCTTCCGGGGCAGTCCGAGGGTCAGGAGTTCCCCGGCGGCGAGGAGGAAGGGCAGACCCCAGACCACCACCCGATCGTCGACCGTCACTGGGCACTCCGCGCCGGTCAGGGCGACCGTTGCCGGCGCGGTCGCCCGCACCGACAGGCCACCGAGGGTGATCTCGATGGCGGCGTGCAGCGCTGGATCGTTGCCGACGAGGGTCGCGCCGTGCGCGAGCGCCGTCCGGTCGGCGGCACCGGAAGGGCTCACACCGATGGCAGCGAGTCCCGTCCTCCCCGTGTCCTCCACGAGCGACAGCGGCCCGGGCCGCACCACCTCGAGGCTCATCGGTCCACCGCAACGAAACGGACCCACCAGCCCGGACGCAGCAGCGCTGGCGGTTCGCGGTCCGCGTCCCACAGCGCGGCAGTCGTGCGTCCGATCAGTTGCCAGCCACCGGGTGAGGATCGCGGGTAGATGCCCGAGTAGCCGTCGGCGAGACCGACGGACCCGGCGGGCACCTCCGTGCGCGGCGTGTCCCGCCGTGGCACGGCCAACCGTCCGTCACCACCATCGAGGTAGGCGAACCCCGGAGTGAAGCCGCCGAACGCCACCCGCCACGGACGGCCTGTGTGGGCTGCAACGACGTCTGCAGCATCGAGGCCGGTCAGGACGGCCACCCGATCGAGGTCCGGTCCGTCGTAGCGCACCCCGACCGTCACCGTCGTGCCCGGCGCAGGCGCCGGTGCCGGAGGCAGCGGCGCGGCGAGGAACGCCCCCAGCTGCTCGCGCAGTGACCTCAGCCGGGAAGGCTCACACCTCACCAGCACCGTGCGTGCCGCAGGGACCACGTCCGCCAGCGGCAGGGTGGATGCGACGAGCGCCGCGTGCAGCGACGCCACCTGCCCTGGCGCGCACTCCACCAGCAGGGCTGTCTGGCCGCACGGCAGGATCCTCATGGGGTAAACGGGCCGATGATCACGCCGGCAGCGGCGAGGCGAGCCCGTACCGCCTTTGCCATCGCCACCGCGCCGGGGGAATCACCGTGGACGCAGATCGACTCGGCCGGCACGGCGACGCGGGTCCCGTCGACGGCCTCGACCGTGCCGGTGGTGACCAGCTCGAGCATCCGGTCGGCGACGAGCTCCGGCTCGTGCAGGACGGCGCCGTCCTGGTCACGGGGGACCAGGCCCCCGTCGGCCGTGTAGGCCCTGTCGGCGAAGGCTTCCGTGACGGTCCGCAGCCCGGCGGCCCCGGCCAAGCGGGTCGCGACAGTGTCTGGGAGGCCAAGGAGCGGAAGGCTCGCGTCGAACGCCAGCATCGCCTGCACGACGGCGCCGGCCTGCCCGGGGTGAGTGCAGATCGCGTGGTAGAGGGCGCCGTGCGGCTTCACGTAGGCCACCCGGGTCCCGGCTACGGCGCAGGCCTCGGCGAGGGCCTCCAGCTGGACCATCACGTCCTCCTGCAGGACGGCGGGGTCGACATCGATGAAGGTCCGGCCGAAACCGTCCCGGTCGCGGTAACTGACGTGAGCGCCGACCGCCACCCCGCGCGCAGCGGCGATGGCGGCCGTCCGGGTCATCGTCGCGGCGTCGCCGGCATGGAAGCCGCACGCGATATTGGCGCTCGTGACCACGCCCAACAGCGCCTGGTCGTCGCCCAGCAGACGCCCGCCCCAGCTCTCGCCGAGGTCGGCGTTGAGGTCGATGCGCATGCCCCAAGGCTCCCGCGCGGCAGGCTCCGCTGTCGAGGTCGGCAGTTGTCCGGTGATGACAACCAGGACATCGGCGCGGCGGATTGACATCTTCGTCCCAGTTGTCCCGTAAGCCCCTCAGGGCCACTAGTGTTTGTCGAGCGTCGCCACCCGGGCGACCCATGGGAGGGTGGACAGATGAACGACTCGGTGACGCCGTTGGGCGCAGTGCGCTTCCTGAAAGTAGCTGAGGTGGCTGCTGCGCTGCGGGTGTCCCGGATGTCTGTTTACCGCCTGATTCACGCCGGCGATCTTGAGGCCGTCCGCTTCGGACGCAACTTCCGCGTACCCGAGCATGCGGTCAACGCCTACCTGCGCGAGTCGTTCTACAACGCCGGCTGATTTCGTCCAGCGTCCCCCGGGCCAGTAAGATCCTGTGGTTGGCTGGACTGACCAGCCGCATCCTTTCGGGTTGACCCCAACCCGATCCAGCAACTTGCCGCCCTGCAGGGTGGTTTTCGAGAGGTCTGCCAGTGGGTTCGGTCATCAAGAAGCGTCGCAAGCGGATGGCGAAGAAGAAGCACCGCAAGCTGCTCAAGAAGACGCGCATCCAGCGTCGTCGCGCCGGCAAGTAGTTCGCCCTTCCGCTTTCGATTCAGCGATGGACCGGGCCCGGGTTGTCCTGCTGGTCCGCGACGGCTGCCACCTGTGCGTGGACGCCGTCGCGACCGTCAGCGCCGTGTGCGCTGAGACCGGCGACACCTGGGCGACCGTCGACGTCGACAGCGACCCGGCCCTCAGGGCCGAATACACCGACCACGTCCCGGTGACTTTCGTCGACGGCGTCCGCCATGCCCTGTGGCACGTGGACGCCGGCGCCCTGGCGAAGGCGCTTGCGACGAGGTCTTGACCCGTACCCCCGCTCTGGCATGACATTGGGGTCATGACAGAACGCGAATTCGTGGTGAAGTCCCTCCCCGCCGTTCGTCTGGCCGAGCGCAGCGCCGTAGCAACGAGCCAGCCTGAGGTGGGTCCGCTCATCGGGCCGATGTTCGATCAGGTGGCAGAAGCACTCTTCGCGGCAGCCCGGCAGCCCGGCCTCGCCGTTGCCTACTACGTCTCGACAGAGGACTCGTTCGAGTGCCATGCCGGCTTCGAGTACACCGGTGCTGTGGCCGACGGGTTCGAGATCGGCGAGCTACCGGCGGAGGCCCAAGCGGTCTCGCTTCTCCACCACGGCGCGTTGGCCGGCATCAGCGACTCCTGGATGGCCGTGTTCGGCTGGTTCACCGACTCCGCGTTCGAGCCTGCCGGGCCGTGCCGCGAGATCTACCTCGAGAGCCCCATGGGCGACCAGGACTCCTGGGTCACCGAGCTGCAGCAGCCGTTCGCCCGCCGATCCTGACCTCGCCCCCCCACCCACCTCGGGGAGGGGGGCGTCCGGGCGTCCTGCGCGCCTGCGTATTGTTGGGGCGACGAGCGAGGCGAGGAGTCGGATGGAGAACAGTGTCGTGCACCTGGTGCGCCACGGGCAGGTGCACAACCCCGACGGCGTGCTGTACGGCCGCACCCCGGGCTTCGGGCTCTCCGACCTGGGACGGCAGATGGCGGAGCGCCTCGGCGAGCACTTCGCAGACGTGCCGTTGGTGCACCTGGTCAGCTCGCCGCTGCAGCGTGCCCAGGAGACGATCGCACCGATCGCCGCTGCCCACCCCGACCTCGAGGTCCACATCGATTCCCGGGTGATCGAGGCGGCCAACGTCTTCGAGGGACGCAGCTTCGGCAAGCGCAACGAGATCCTGCTGCGGCCCTCCAGCTGGTGGGCACTGCGCAACCCGCTGCGTCCGTCCTGGGGCGAGTCGTACACGTCCATCGTTGCCCGCATGCGCGCAGCCCTTGTCGATGCCGCTTCGCACGCCGTCGGTGGCGAGGCGCTGGTGCTCTCCCACGAGCTGCCGATCTGGATGGCCCGGTCGTGGGGAGAGGGCCGCTCGCTGGTGCACGACCCCCGGCGCCGCCAGACCCGGCTGGCCAGTGTCACCACCTTCACCTTCAACGGCTCCCACCTGGTGCGCGTCGACTACAACGAGCCCTGCGCCGACCTGGTGCCGGTCAAGCCCAAGAAGTTCCGCCCGGGCGCGTGATGCGGAAGTTCGCCTGCCTCCTCGTCGCCCTGCTGTTGTCCGGCTGTGGCACGGCCCCTGCGGGCGCGAACGGCTTCGTCGCCGGTGACGGCACCCTGACGGTGCTGCCGGCCGACCAGCGTCCGGCGGCGCCGGTGATCGAGGGCACGACCCTCGACGGTGACGCCTGGCGCAGTGACGCCTTCAGCGGCAAGGTGCTGGTCTACAACGTGTGGGGCTCCTGGTGCGCACCGTGCCGGGCGGAGGCGCCGGTCCTCGAGGCAGCGAGCAAGCGCACAGCCGACACGGCGGTCTTCGTCGGACTCAACACCCGCGACCTCGACAAGGCGGCGCCGCGGGCCTTCGTCCGGACGTTCGCCGTCGGCTACGTGAACCTCTACGACCCGGACGGTGCCCTGCTGCTGAAGTTCAGCGGCCAGCTGCCGGCCAGCGCGATCCCCAGCACCCTGCTGGTCGACCCGGAGGGACGGATCGCAGCCCGGATCATCGGCGAGGTGACCGAGGCGACCCTCGTCGACGTGATCACCGACCTGGCGGCAGGGAAGTGATCGCCATGACCTTCGCCGACTGGATCCGCGAGGCCGTGGGTGGCTCCGTGCTGCTCGCCCTGCCGGTGGCGCTCCTCGCAGGGCTGGTCTCGTTCTTCAGCCCCTGCGTGCTGCCGCTGCTGCCCGGCTACCTTTCCTTCGCCACCGGCCTGGGTGCGTCGGAGATCACCTCCGGGCGTGCGGGCCGCAGCCGCGTCCTGCTGGGCACGCTCGGGTTCGTCGCAGGCTTCGCAGCCGTGTTCGTCGCCATCGGGGCGCTCGCCGGCACGGTCGGGGCAGCCCTGGTGGCCTGGCAGCGTCCCCTGACGATCGCAGGAGGCGTCCTCGCCATCGTCCTCGGCCTGGTGTTCACCGGCTGGCTGCCGCTGGGGCAGGGCACGGTGCGGCTCAACCTGAGCCCCCGTCTCGGGCTCGCCGCAGCACCGCTGCTGGGCATCGTGTTCGGACTCGGCTGGACGCCGTGCATCGGCCCGGCCCTCTCCGTCGTACTGACCCTCGCGCTCAACGAGGCCACCGCCCTGCGCGGCGGCGTGCTGGCGTTCACCTACGCCGTCGGCCTCGGCCTGCCGTTCATCGTCGCTGGGCTCGCGTTCGACCGCTTCGCGCCGATCGTCGGCTGGGTGAAGCGCCACCACCGCGGGGTGCAGGTGGCCGGCGGCATCGCCATGATGGCCGTCGGCGTCCTCCTGGTCACCGGCGGGTGGGACGTCCTGATGGCCGGCCTGCGGCAATGGGTCAGCAACTTCACCGTGGTGGTGTGATGTCGGTCACGAAGGAGCTTGTCAGCTGGTTGCGGTTCGCCTGGGCGACCCTCACGTCGATGCGGACTGCCCTGATCCTGCTGCTCGTGCTGGGCATCGCAGCCATTCCCGGTTCGCTGCTGCCGCAGCGTCCGACGAGCCCGATCGGGGTCAGCGACTACCTGGCCGCCAATCCCGTCGTAGCGCCCTGGCTGGACCGGCTCGGGTTCTTCGACGTCTTCGGCTCCGTGTGGTTCGCGGCCATCTACCTGCTGCTGTTCATCTCGCTGATCGGCTGCATCCTGCCCCGCACAGCCGGCTACGTGAAGGCGCTGCGCGACCTGCCGTCCACGCCGCCCGGCTCCCTCGAACGGCTGCCGGGCCACACCGCCGGCGCCGTCCCACGGACGCAGGACGAGGTGCTGGACGCCGCGGAGGCGCACCTGCGCACGCGGCGCTACCGCGTGCGCCGCGAGGCCGACAGCGTCTCCGCGGAGCGCGGGTACCTGCGCGAGACCGGCAACCTCATCTTCCACATCTGCCTCGTGCTCACCCTCATCGGGCTCGCCTGGGGATCACTGTTCAGCTTCAAGGGCACGGCCATCGTCGTCGAGGGCCAGGCGTTCTCGAACACGCTCACCCAGTACGACGAGTTCGGCGCAGGGGCCGGCTTCGCCCCGTCCCAGCTCTCGCCGTTCACCGTGAAGCTGGACGACTTCGCGGTGACGTTCGAGACGGGGCCGGTGCAGCAGGGGGCAGCGCGCGACTTCACGGCGCACGTCACGGTCACAGCAGCCGACCAGACGACCACCCGGCAGGTGCTCCAGGTCAACGGGCCGCTGGCGGTGGGGAGCAACAATGTCCACCTGCTCGGACACGGCTACGCCCCGGTGGTCACTGTCCGCGACGGGTCCGGCAACGTCGCCTTCTCCGGGCCGGTGGTGTTCCTGCCACAGGACGGCAACTTCCGGTCCGACGGCGTGATCAAGGCACCCGACGCCCGGCCCGAACGGCTGGCGTTCGAGGGGATCTTCCTCCCCACCGCGTCGTCGGCCGGTTCCGGTGGCATGGTCTCGGTGTTCCCGGACGCGCTGAACCCGCAGCTGCTCGTCAACGTGTGGGCGGGGCCGCCGAAGGTGGAGACCGGGGCCCCCGAGAACGTGTACGCGCTGGACAAGACCGGCCTCACCCAGCTCACGAAGGACGGCGGCGACCCGCTGCGCGCAGGCCTCGAGGTCGGCGCCACCTACCAGCTGCCGGACGGGCGGGGTTCGCTGAGCTTCGACGGCTGGAAGCGCTGGACCAAGCTGCAGATCTCCACAGCTCCCGGCGGCTGGCTCGTGCTCATCTCCGTGATGCTGGCCGTACTCGGCATGGCCGTCTCGCTCTCCGTGCGGCCCCGACGGCTCTTCGTCCGCGTGACCCCGCAGATGATCCCTGAGCGTGACGAAACGATCCCTGAGCCTGACGAAGGGTCCGAGACCACCACCATCGTGTCCGTCGCAGGCCTTGACAGGGTCGACGGTCGCGGCGGTCTCACCGACGAGGTGGCCGCACTGGCGGAGGCCTGCGGCCTGGAAGCTACGCTGGCCACCGACACCGAACCAACGATCGACGTGGAGGAGCAGTGACCGCTTACTACTCCAGCCTGGCGATGGTCACGTCAGCAGTGCTGTACCTGGTGGCCATGACGCTGCACGCTGCCGAATGGGCCAGCGTCCGCACCAGCCGTACCCGCGAACCGGCAACGGTTGCCGTCGGCGCGAGCGGGTCGGGGACCGCGTGGGACTCCCACCCCAAGGCCCCACCGGCGAGGACCCGCCACGAGGACGTCTTTGGTCGGCTGGGCCTCGCGATCACCGTCATCGCCGCGCTGACCCACGTGCTGGGCGTGGTACTCCGCGGCGTCGCAGCCGATCGTGCCCCGTGGGGCAACATGTACGAGTTCATCACCACGTCGCTGGCGATCGCCGCCCTGACCTACCTCGTGTTGGCGTTGAAGTACGGCATGCGCTGGCTCGGACTGCCAGTGACGCTGCTGCTCACCGTCGGCCAGGGGGTGGCCGTCACCGTGTTCTACGTCGACGTGTCCGAACTGATGCCCGCGCTGCACTCGGTGTGGTTCGTCATCCACATCATCGCCGCTGCCACGTCGGGCGCGGCGTTCAACATCGGTGGAATAGCAGCGATCCTCTACCTGGTCCGCGCGCGTGACGAGCAGTTGGGCGGCTCCGGTGGCTACCTGTCCCGGCTGCCGTCCGCCGAGGTGCTCGACCGGATCAGCTACCGCTTCCTCGCCTTCGCCTTCCCGCTGTGGACGTTCACCGTCGCAGCCGGCGCCATCTGGGCCCAGTACGCCTGGGGACGGTTCTGGGGCTGGGACCCCAAGGAGACCATGTCACTGGTCACCTGGATCATCTACGCGGGCTACCTGCACGCCCGGGTCACCGTCGGCTGGAAGGGACGCCGCGCGGCGATCGTCGCGATCGTCGGTCTCTTCAGCTTCTGGTTCAACTTCATCGGCATCAACCTGCTCGTCTCCGGCCTGCACTCGTACTCCGGCATCCCGAGATGAGCTCGCCGCCCCGGCTGTTCGTGGTCGGCGGTGGGCGCAGTGAGCCTCGGCGCCGGACGCGCGCGTGGAACAATCGGCGCATGCGGCACTTCGACCTGTGCGTGATCGGCTCCGGCAGCGGCAACTCGATCATCGACGATCGTTTCGACGACTGGAAGGTCGCCCTCGTTGACGGCAAGGAGTGGTTCGGCGGCACCTGCCTGAACGTTGGCTGCATCCCCACCAAGATGTTCGCCCACCCGGCCGACCTTGCCGAGTCGGCCCGGCACGCCTCGAAGCTCGGGGTGGACGTGGGCGCCGTTACCGTCCGCTGGGGCGACGTGCGCGATCGGGTGTTCGGGCGCATCGACCCGATCGTCGCCGACGGCGAGGCCTACCGGCGCGACAGCCCGAACGTCGCGCTGTACCGCGAGCGCGCCCACTTCGTCGCACCCAAGGTGCTGTCCGTCGGCGACGAGCAGTTCAGCGCGGAGCGTTTCGTGATCGCCGCCGGCTCGCGTCCGATGGTCCCCGACGTGCCCGGCATCGACGACCCGGCCCTCGCCGACCGCATTCACACCTCCGACTCGATCATGCGGCTTGCGAAGCTGCCGAAGTCGCTGATCATCGTCGGCGGCGGACTGGTTGCCGTCGAGTTCGCCCACATCTTCGCCGCCTACGGCACCCAGGTGACCCTGCTGCACCGCGGCCAGGTGCTCCTGCGCCACGAGGACGAGGACGTCTCGCGCCGCTTCACCGACCTGCTCAGCCGCCGGGTGGTGCTGCGGCTCGGGCAGCAGTTCGCCTCCGTCGAGGACGCGGACGGGCGCATCGAGGTCGGCACCACCGACAACGACGGCATCGAGTACTTCTTCGAGGCGGAGCACCTGCTGGTCGCGACCGGCAGGGTTTCCAACTCCGACACCCTCGACCTGGCCACGACAGGGGTCGAGGTGGACGACAACGGCCTGGTGCGGGTCGACGAGCACCAGCGCACCACTGCTGAGGGCATCTGGGCGCTGGGCGACGTCAGCTCGCACCTGCAGCTCAAGCACGTCGCCAACCACGAGGCGAGGGTGGTGCAGCACAACCTGCTGCACCCTGACGACCCGATGAGCAGCGACCACCGCTTCGTACCGCACGCCGTCTTCAGCGGCCCGCAGGTGGCGAGCGTCGGCCTCACGGAGCAGGACTGCCGCGAGCAGGGCCTGCGCTACGCCGTTGGCCAGCGGGACTACGGCTCGGTTGCCTACGGCTGGGCGATGGAGGACTCCGACCACTTCGCCAAGGTGATCGCCGATCCAGCGACCGGCCAGCTGGTCGGCGCGCACATCATCGGGCCCGACGCGGCGAACCTCATCCAGCCGCTGGTGCAGGCGATGAGTACGGGGCTCGACCTGAAGACCATGGCGCGGGGACAGTACTGGATCCATCCCGCGCTCGCAGAAGTGGTCGAGAACGCCCTCCTCGCCGTCGAGCTGGACTGAGTTGGTACCCATGGGTAACGCGGGAGCACGCAGGCTTTCCTTCGGGGTCTGCTGCCTCGTCATGCTGGCCGGCTGTGCAGCACCGGCCCCGACGGCGACCCCCGTCCACACGAAGGTACCGGCGACAACGGCGCCCGCTGCCTCGACGGCAGCACCCGCGCCGTCGGAGACGGAACCCAGCGAAACGACAGCCGTCGAGCCCTGCCTGGACGACGCAGCGGAGCTCAGCCTCGACGCACGGATCGGCCAGCTCATCATGGTGGGCGTCGAAGGGGAGCTGGACGCTGCCGAACGGCGCGCGATCACCGACCATCAGGTGGGGTCGGTGGTGTTGCTGGGAGCCCAGGACGGCGGCGTGAAGGCGACGGCCGACCGGGTGGCGGCGATCGCAGCCCTCAACCCCGAAGCCTCCCTGCTGGCTGCGGTCGACCAGGAGGGCGGGAAGGTGCAGCGCCTCACCGGAACCGGCTTCGCCCGCATCCCGTCCGCGGAGAAGCAGGCGGAGCTGTCACTGGAGGAGCTCGAGACAAGGGCCCGCAGCTGGGCGAGGGCGCTCGGCAAGGCCGACATCGGGTTGAACCTCGCTCCGGTCGCCGATGTGGTGCCGGCGTCGAAGCAGAACAGCAATGCCCCGATCGGGAAGCTGGACCGCGGCTACGGCTCCGACCCCGCGGAGGTCACCGCCCGCACCCAGGCCGTGATCACCGGCTTCGCGGACGAGGGTGTCGCCGCGACGGTGAAGCACTTCCCCGGACTCGGCGAGGTCACGGGCAACACCGACAACGCTTCCCGCGTCGTCGACCGGGTCACGAAGGCTGACAGTGCATCGCTGGCCCCGTTCAAGGCTGCGGTGGAGGGCGAGGTGGGGGCCGTGATGGTCTCCTCCGCGACGTACACCAGGATCGACGCGTCCCACCAGGCCGTGTTCTCCGCGAAGGTGGTCGGGCTGCTGCGCCAGTGGGGCTATCGGGGCGTGGTGATCAGCGACGACCTGGGTGCTGCCGTGTCGACGCGGTCGGTGCCGGCGTCCCAGCGAGCTGTGCGCTTCCTCGCTGCCGGCGGCGACCTCGTCATCAACGCCGATCCCGGCCTCACCGGGGCCATGGTCGCCGGCGTCAAGAAGCGCGCGCGGGCAGACGCGGGCTTCGAGCAGCAGCTCACCGCGTCAGCGGCTCGCGTCCTCACCCTGAAGGAGACCGTCGGGCGCTACGACTGCGGCTAGTCCGGCCCGTCGCCACCGGCGCCGACGACAGCCTCAGCCATCCACCCGGAGGTCGGCGAGCGCCCCGCGGGCGTCGGGAAGACGGTCGGGGCTGGTGTCGGGGATGGAAGCGAAGAACAACCCGTACTCGTCGGTCCCGGTCTGGACGACCAGCAGCAGCAGGCGCTCGCCCTTGGCGTTGAGGCCCGGGATGTCGAAACTCAGCTGGCTGTCGATCAGCCACCCGTCGTGGCCGTCCACGGGGTGGGAGGTGCTACTGAGCCGCTTCTCGTTCACGACCGCATCGCTGTAGTACCGGCCGAGCACGCACTTCAGGACGGTCTCTGCGCCGGTCTTGGTGCTGGCGAAGCCGTCACCGACGTACAGGTCGCTGACCAGGAGGTTGGAGACCCAGTCGTTGCCTTCGCCGTCGTAGTCCGCCTGGTCGGTCGCAACCTGCTCCCTTGCCAGCGAGCCGAACGGCACCCGGTTCTCGTAGGCGGGGGCCTGCCAGGGGTCGCCCATCCTGGGGAAGGACAGCTTGCCGCCCGAGACCCGGTTGGGATCGTTCGTCGCCGGGGTGGGGGCCGCCGTCGCTGCGGCTGCGGGGCAGACGTCCGGCGTGGCCACCCCACTCGGGTCGTTGTTGGGGAAGATGCCGCCACCGCCACCCGGACTTGCTGCCGTCATCATGAAGTAGATGATCAGCCCGAGGGCGACGAGGGCAGCGATGCCTGCCACCCACCAGCCGGTCGTGCTCCGCTTGCGCGTAGCCGTCGAGTATCCCTGGTACTGGCCGCCGGGGTACTGGCCGCCGGGGTACGGCGTGCCGGTGCCCTGGGCGCCGCCGGTCAGTCCCGAGTTCTGGCCGAAGCCCTGTGGCTCACCGGCGCCCGGTGGCGGGGGAGTTGCCTGCGGATTCGAGGTGACTGCTGCGGTCCACGCCGACCCCGTCCAGTAGCGGAAGAGTCCTGGCTGACCACCTGGATCCGGGTACCACCCTGCGCTGCTGCTCACGCGGGAATGATATGCGACGACCTTGTGAGCCCGTCGCCCCCACCGACTTGTCAGAATCTCATGCGGCTATAGCCGCACCAGATTCTGACAAGTCGGCGAAGGGGTCAGCCGAAGCGGCCGGAGATGTAGTCCTCCGTCGCCTTCACGTCGGGGGTGGAGAAGATCTTGTCCGTCGGGCCCGACTCGATCAGGCGGCCGGGCGAGCCGGTGCCTGCGATGTTGAAGAAGGCCGTGGTGTCGGAGACCCGGGCGGCCTGCTGCATGTTGTGGGTCACGATCACGATCGTGTACTTCTCCTTGAGCTCCGACATCAGGTCCTCGATGGCGAGGGTGGAGATCGGGTCGAGGGCGGAGCACGGCTCGTCCATCAGGAGCACCTCCGGCGCCATGGCGATCGCGCGGGCGATGCACAACCGCTGCTGCTGGCCGCCGGAGAGGCCCGAGCCGGGCAGTTCGAGGCGGTTCTTGACCTCTTCCCAGAGGTTCGCGCTGCGCAGCGAGCGTTCCACGAGTTCGTCCTGCTCATTCCTGGGCATCCGGTTGAAGTTCAGCTTGATCCCGGCAAGGACGTTCTCCTTGATCGACATCGTCGGGAACGGGTTGGGCCGCTGGAACACCATGCCCACCTGGCGGCGCACACGCACCGGATCGACGCCGGCGCCGTACAGGTTCTCCCCGTCGAGCAGTACCTCACCCTCCACGCGGGCGCCCGGGATCACCTCATGCATGCGGTTCAGCGTGCGCAGGAAGGTGGACTTGCCGCAGCCCGAGGGGCCGATGAACGCCGTCACCGCGCGTGGCTGGATGGTGATGGTGACGTCCTCCACGGCACGGAAGTCGCCGTAGTAGACGTTCAGGTCGGTGGTCTCAATCCGCTTCGACATGGCTCTTTCCTCAGCGTCCGGTCTTGGGGGCGAACCGGCGGGCAATGAGCCGGCCGATCAGGTTCAGGATCATCACGATCAGGATCAGGGTGAGTGCGCCCGCCCAGGCCCGGTCGAGGTACGGCTGCACGTCCGTGCCCGGGTGGGCGTAGGAGTCGTAGACGAAGACCGGAAGAGTCATCATCGGATTGGCGAACACGTTGTTGTTCATCGAGGCAGTGAACCCCATGGCGATCAGCAGGGGAGCGGTCTCACCGATCACCCGTGCGATCGACAAGATGATCCCGGAGATGATGCCGGAGATGGCGGTGGGAATCACCACTCGCACGATGGTCAGCCACTTCGGCACCCCGAGCGCGTAGGCGGCCTCCCGCAGTTCGTTTGGCACCAGCCTCAACAGTTCCTCACATGCACGCACGACCACGGGGATCATCAGGACCGACAGCGCGATGCTTCCGGAGAAGCCCGACTTGGTGCCGGGGCCAACCAGGATGCCCATCAGGGCGTAGGCGAAGAGTCCGGCCACGATGGAAGGCACGCCGGTCATCACGTCGACGAAGAAGGTGATCGACTTCGAGAGACGATTCCTGGCACCGTACTCTGCCAGGTAGACGGCAGTGAGCAGGCCGATCGGCACCGAGATCAAGGTCGCCATGCCGGTGACGTAGAGGGTGCCGTAGACGGCATGGATAGCGCCGCCGCCTTCGCCGACAACGTTGCGCATCGACTGGCTGAAGAACGCCGCGTCGAAGCGGGCAAGGCCCTTGCTGACCGTCACCCACGTCACCGATCCCAGGGGTACAAGGGCCAGCAGGAAGGCGCCGGCAATCAGGTTGCCTGCCCGCCGGTCGGCCGCCTGGCGCGGGCCTTCGACGATGCGGGTCGCGATCTCGATGGTCACGAGGAACAGCACGAAGGCGAAGAGGGTGGCCAGTCCGATATTGCCCTCGCCAGAGGCGAGCACTGCCAGCGCGTAGCCGATGATGATGCTGGCGACGGCAACGGACGGGGTCGTTGCCCTGGGCAGGCGACCGGCGGTAAGGGTTTCGCTGCCCAGCCGGTGAGTGATGGTGGTCATCAGTTGGCTCCGGAGTACTCGGCACGACGGGACACGATCCAGCGGGCGATCATGTTGACCACAAGGGTGATCAGGAACAGCACGAGGCCCGCGGCGATCAGCTGGCTGGTCTTGAGCCCGAAGGCCTCGGGGAAGTTCTGTGCGATGGTCGCTGCGATGGTGTTGGGGTTCTGGCTCGTGAGCACCTCGAAGGTGATGTTGCGCGAGCCGGACAGGATCATGGTCACAGCCATCGTCTCGCCGAGGGCGCGGCCGAGGCCGAGCATGACGGCCGCGATGATGCCGGGTCGGGCGAACGGGAAGACGGCCATCTTGATCATCTCCCAGCGCGTCGCACCCAGTGCGAGCGCAGCCTCCTCGTGGAGCCGGGGAGCCTGCAGGAAGACCTCGCGGCACAGGCTGGTGATGATCGGCAGGATCATGGTCGCCAGCACGATGGCAATGGTGAACATGTTCCTGCCGCCGCCGGAGACCTGCCCTGAGAACAGGGGAATGAAGCCGAGGTTGGCATTCAGCCATTCGTAGAGCGGGACCGCTGCGGGGGCAAGCACCAGCGAGCCCCACAGGCCGAACACCACGGACGGCACAGCGGCCAGCAGGTCGATCACGTAGCCGAGCGGCTGCGCGAGGCGTCGGGGCGCGTAGTGGGAGATGAACAGCGCGATGCCGATCGAGACCGGTACTGCGAACAGCAATGCGAGGACGGCTGCCCAGATGGTGCCGAAGGCATACGGCAGGACCCAGGGCAGGAACTCGCCATAACCCTGCGAGATCAGCTTTGCCGGATCGGCGAACAGGGCCGGCGAGCCCTGGACCAGCAGGAAGGTTGCGACCAGGGCGAGGATCACGAGGATCGTGATGCCGGCGCCCATCGCGAACCCACGGAAGATCCGGTCGCCGCGACGCTTGGGATCGGGCATTCCGGAACTCGGGTCTGGTCCGGCACCCGGGTCGGTCAAGGCCCGGGTCAGCTTCTGGGTCATGGACACAGCCTGCTCTCTTCGCTGTACTCGACGCTACGTGGCGGAGCGGCGCCGGTGGGTGCACCGGCGCCGCCCTGGGATCCCGTCTGGGACAACGGCGTTACTTGACCGAGTCGATCGCGGTCTTGACCTTGGCCTGCAGCGCGGACGACAGCGGGGCGGAGCCTGCTGCGGTCGCTGCTGCCGACTGACCATCGGCGGACGCGATGTAGGTCACGTAGTTCTTCACGAGGGTGCCCATCGCCGCGTCCTTGTAGGTCTGGCAGACGATGACGTAGGCGACCAGCACTGCCGGGTAGACGCCTTCTGACGTCCGGTCCAGGGAGAAGCTGAGGTCGTTGGCGTCGCGGCCGGCGATGGTCTTGGAGTTGTCGAGGATGGCCGCGGCCGCCTCGGGCGTGGGCTGCAGCGGCTTGCCGCCGACAAGGATGCTGGCCTTGCCCAGGTCCTTGGCCGCCGACGCGTCGGCGTACCCGATGGTGTTCTTGCCGCCGGTGACTGCCTGGATCACGCCGGAGGTGCCGTTGGCAGCCTCGCCGCCGAACGCCGCGGGGAAGGTGTCGGCAGCCGTCTCGGTCCAGATCTCAGGAGCCGTCTTGTTCAGCGTGTCCGTGAAGTTGTTGGTGGTGCCGGAGTCGTCACCGCGGTGGACGGCGGTGATGGTGGCGTCGGGAAGCTTGGCGTCGGGGTTCGTCTTGACGATCGCCGGATCGTTCCACTTGGTGATCTTGCCTGCGAAAACGCCGGCGATGGTCGCGGGGTCGAGGGTGAGCTCTGTGACGCCATCGACGTTGAACACGACGGCGATCGGGGAGATGTAGACCGGCAGGGCCAAGGCGTTCGAGTCGGCCGAGCAGCCGGCGAACTTGCCCGCGCCGATCTCCTCGTCCTTGAACGGCCGGTCGGAGCCGGCGAAGTTGGCGGCGCCGGCGATGAACGCGGAGCGTCCGGCCCCGGAGCCGTCGGGGGAGTAGTTCACGGTAATGCTGGAGTTGGCGGTCTGGAAAGCGGCGACCCACTTCTCCTGGGCGGCCTTCATGGCGCTGGAGCCCACGCCGGTCAGGGTCGTTGCGCCAGCAGGAGCTGTGGTGCCGCCCGCGGCAGGGGTCTCGTTGGTCGCGCAGCCGGCAAAGGCCAGGGCGGTGGCCGTGACCAGGGCGGCGGCGGCGATCGGCTTGATTCTCACGCTTGTCCTTCAGTTTCGCAGAGGCAGTCGAGCGGGTTGCTCTGAGGCTCAAGCTAGGGGTCGCGGTTGTCCTGATCGGGACCACAAGGTGAACGGAGGATGAATTGCGCAACAGCCTTCACCCGCGCGGACACCGGCCGCAGGCGGGCGGAATGTAATACGCTAACACCATGAACGACGTCGTTGGCGGCGGCGTTGCGGGGTATCGGGCACCGACGCTCACCGACGTCGCCAAGTTGGCCGGGGTTTCCACCATGACGGTGTCCCGCGTCATCAACGGTCACGCAAAGGTGGCCGCAGAAACCCGCGAGCGGGTGATGGTGGCGATGGACTCGCTGGACTACCGCCCCAACATGATGGCGCGTGGCCTTGCCAGCGGCCGTTCCCGCAGCATCGGCGTGCTCACTGTCGACACCACCCTTTACGGGCCGCGCGCAGCGCTGCGTGGCATCGAGGGGGCTGCCCGCGATCGCGGCTACTCGGTGACGATCGCCCACCTCAGCGATCCGGATCGCACTGCGGTCTCGCAGGGCGCCAACCTGCTGCGCTCCCGGTCCTCCGACGGCGTGATCCTGCTCCAGCCGCTGATCTCCGAGGTTCCCCGCAATGGCGGCAGCCACGCAGATCTGCCGCCGATGGTGGCGATCCATGCCGGCACCCCGGGCGACTACCCGGTGGTCAGCGTCGACCAGCGCCTTGGCGCCAAGCTGGCAACCGACCACCTCCTCGGCCTCGGGCACAAGACGGTGTGGCACATCTCCGGCCCGAGCCTCTGGTACGAGGGCGTCGAGCGCGTCGTGGGCTGGCAGGAGGCTCTCAACGCTGCCGGAGCGGACGTTCCGCCGATCGAGCACGGTGACTGGTCGGCCGCCTCGGGGTATGCGGCGGCACTGAAGGTGCTGCGGCAACCGGGCGTGACGGCGATCTTCGTTGCCAATGACTCGATGGCGCTGGGCACCCTGCATGCCATGCACGAACTCGGACTGCGCTGCCCGGACGACATCAGCCTCGTCGGCTTCGATGACTACCCGGAGGCCGAGTTCTTCAGCCCGGGACTCACCACCATCCGCCAGGACTTCGACGAGATCGGCCAGCGCGCTGTGGAGTTGCTGCTGCAGATCATCGAGGACGGGGCCTCTTCCACCCAGCACCTCGTGCTCCCGCCCGAGCTGATCGTGCGGGCCAGTACCGCCCCGCCGAAGGGCTGACGGCGCCGGACGTCCCGGGCCGGGGCGTTCAGATCCGGGGCTTGTGGACCTCGACGGCGAGCACCTTCGCCGACGGATCGAGGTGGGCGATGATGGCCGCTCCCGGCTGCAGTGACCGCGCGGGAATGCCGAGGGCCTCCAGCATCAGGGGCAGGACGGGCCGGTGCCCGCAGATCGCCAGGGGAACTCCCGCCTCGACTGCCTCGTGTGCCAGGCGCCTGGTCAGCGTGACGACGGCCTTGGGGCTCTTCTCGCCCTCCTCCTCCGTCAGGGTGGACCAGCCCTCCACCTCCAGCCGGTGCGCCTTCGCGTACGGCTGCAGGGTCTTCACGCACCGCACGGCCGTGGAGGAGGCCAATCTGCCCACGCCGAAGGCCTCCAGCAGGGGCACCAGCAGGCGGCTCTGGCGGCGTCCGCGCTCGTTCAGGGTGCGGGCGCGATCACGTCCGGTCCAGTTGGCGCGCAGCATCGCCTTGCCGTGGCGGAGGATCACGAGCGGCGTGGTGTTGCCCGGCAGCTCGAGCGCCTGCCTGATCAGGGGACGTTCGTCGTCGTAGGTCACCTGCTCCATGGCCTCCGACGCCGGCAGCCACAGGACCTCGTCGACCTCCTCGCCGGGTTTGTGGAGCCCTTCGCCGAGGACCCGCGCCAGCCAGTAGGAGACGGTCTTCATGCCGCCGTTCACCGGGTAGGTGATCTGGTCGAGCGGCATGCCGAGCCGCACGTCGACGGCCGACTCCTCCAGCGTCTCCCGCACGGCGCAGCCGGCCAGGTACTCGTCCGGGTCGATCTTGCCCTTGGGCAGGCTCCAGTCGTTGTACCTCGGACGGTGCACCAGCAGCACCTCCGGCTCGCCGTCGACGACCGGGCGCAGCACCACCGTGCCCGCCGCGGTGACCCTCTGTCGCGCGCTCGTCTTCGC
>JAOATP010000042.1 GCA_030158185.1 Propionicimonas sp. | reverse complement strand
AGCAGGCCGCAGACCATGCCGGCGATGGAGGCGTGCACGCCGGAGGCGATCGTTGCCAGCCACACCATCAGGGTGGTCAGCACGTACGGCCACGTCCGCCAGACGCCGAAACGGCCGAGGAGGACGAGGATGGCGACGCCGACGAGGGCGACGGCCACTGCCATCAGGTCGATGGAGTGCGCGTAGAACACCCCGATCACGCTGACGGCGACGATGTCGTCGACCACGGTGAGCGTGAGCAGGAAGACCCGCAGCTGGGTGGAGATGCTGGGCCCTACGAGGGCGAGGGTGCCGAGGAGGAAGGCCGTGTCCGTTCCGATCACCACGCCCCAGCCGGCTGCGGCTTCCCCCGTTGGCGCGATCAGCAGGAAGAGCAGTGCCGGGACGAGCATGCCCGCGAACCCTGCGAGCAGCGGCAGGACGACCCGGCTCCGGTCGGTGAGCTCGCCGATGGCGAGGTCGCGGCGCACCTCGAGGCCGATGACGAAGAAGAACAGCACCATCAGGCCGTCGCTGATCCAGTGCCCGATGCTCATCTCCAGGCCCAGCGGGCCGAGCTGGACGGAGGCCGCAGCCTCCCAGGTGGCGAGGTAGCCGGCCGACCACGGCGAGTTCGCCCACAACAGGGCGACGGCCGTGGCGACGACGAGCACGAGTGCACTGCCGGACTCGGTGGCGAGGAAGTGCCGCAGCGGCCCGGACAGCTGCCCGGCCAGCTGGCGCCCGTTGGTCTGCTGGATCTGGAGCGGAACCCTCATCGCCGGCTCAGCGCCAGCCCAGTCCGGGAGCAACCAGGCGGACGATGCTGTCGAGGACGTGGGCGTTGTAGTCGACCCCGAGCTGGTTCGGCACGGTCAGCAGGAGCGTGTCGGCGGCCGCGATCGCCTCGTCTTCTGCGAGCAGGCGCACCAGCTCGTCGGGCTCGGCCGCGTAGGAGCGCCCGAAGCGCGCAGCGCCACCGTCGAGGTACCCGACCTGGTCGGTGTCGTCGCCGCTCCCGCCGAAGTAGGCGCGGTCGAGGTCGGTGACCAGCGGGAAGATGCTGCGGCTGACCGAGACCCGCGGCTCGCGTTCGTGGCCCGCGGCCGCCCAGGCGTCACGGAACCGCTGGATCTGCTCTGCCTGCAGCTGGTGGAACGGCACGCCCGTGTCCTCGGTGAGGAGCGTCGAGCTCATCAGGTTCATGCCCATCGTCGCCGTCCACTCGGCGGTCGCCCTGCTGCCGGCACCCCACCAGATCCGGTCGCGCAACCCGGGGGAGTGCGGCTCGATCCGCAGCAGGCCGCCCGGGTTGGGGAACATCGGACGCGGGTTGGGCCTGGCGAAGCCCTGACCCTTCAGCACCTCCAGCAGGACCTCGGTGTGCTGGCGGGCCATGTCGGCGTCGCTGGAGTCCTCCGGCGGGACGTGGCCGAAGTAGCGGTAGCCGTCGATGACCTGCTCGGGCGATCCCCGGCTGATCCCCAGCTGGAGCCTTCCACCGGAGATCAGGTCGGCCGCGCCGGCGTCCTCTGCCATGTACAGCGGGTTCTCGTAGCGCATGTCGATGACGCCGGTGCCGATCTCGATCCGCGACGTCCTCGC
>JAOATP010000041.1 GCA_030158185.1 Propionicimonas sp. | reverse complement strand
CGGCCAACACCCCGCTGATCTCCTACCTGAACAACGCCATCAAGGCCAAGGAGCTCTTCAAGCGCGACAAGGACTACGTCATCATCGAGGGCGAGGTGCTGATCGTCGACGAGCACACCGGACGCACCCTGATCGGTCGCCGCTACAACGAGGGCCTGCACCAGGCGCTCGAGGCGAAGGAGGGCGTGGACATCAAGGACGAGTACCAGACCCTCGCCACGATCACCCTGCAGAACTACTTCCGCATGTACACCAAGCTCGCCGGCATGACCGGTACGGCCAAGACCGAGGAATCCGAGTTCCAGAAGATCTACGGCCTCGGCGTGCTCCCGATCGACACCAACAAGCCGATGATCCGCATCGACCAGTCCGACCTGATCTACCGGACAGAAGAGGCGAAGTTCGCCGCCATCGTCGAGGACATCACGCCGCGCCACGAGGCCGGCCAACCGATCCTGATCGGCACAGCGAGCGTCGCCAAGTCGGAGCTGCTGTCGCGGCTGCTGAAGCAGGTGGGCGTCAAGCACGAGGTGCTGAACGCGAAGAACCACGCCCGTGAGGCTGCGATCGTCGCCCTCGCCGGGCGCAAGGGCGCGGTGACCGTTGCCACCAACATGGCCGGTCGAGGCACCGACATCATCCTCGGCGGAAACCCCGACTTCCTTGCCGACGCCGTGCTGCAGGGCAAGGGCATCGACCCGGTCGAGCACGTCGAGGAGTACGAGGCCGCCTGGCCCGAGACCATCGGTGCCATCGAGCAGCAGGTCGCCGACGAGCACGAGGAGGTCGTCGCCCTCGGCGGCCTGTACGTGATCGGCTCCGAGCGACACGAGTCCCGACGCATCGACAACCAGCTGCGTGGCCGTTCCGGCCGCCAGGGAGACCCGGGCGAGAGCCGCTTCTACCTGTCGCTGGGCGACGACCTGATGCGGCTCTTCAAGAGCGACATCATCGAATGGGTGTTGCAGACCCTGAAGGTGCCCGACGACGTCCCGATCGAGAACAACCGGGTGAGCAAGTCGGTGCAGCAGGCGCAGGAGCAGGTCGAGTCGCAGAACTTCGAGATGCGCAAGAACGTGCTGAAGTACGACGACGTGATGAACCGCCAGCGCCACGCGATCTACGGCGACCGCCGCCGCGTCCTGGAGGGCACGGACGTCGAACAACAGCTGCGCGGCACGGTGGACACCGTCGTCGAGCAGTACGTGCGCAGCCTCACCGAGGGCTTCGTGGAGGACTGGGACTTCGAGGCGCTGTGGACGCAGCTGCGCACCCTCTACCCGGTGAGTATGGAGATCGCCGACTACGAGGGCCGTACCGACCTGACCGTCGAACAGCTCGTCGAGGACTTCCAGGCCGACGCCCAGTTGGCGTACGACGCCCGCACCGAGCTGCTCGGTGCCGAGACGATGCGTGAGTTCGAGCGCCAGGTGCTGCTGACCGTCCTCGACCGCAAGTGGCGCGAGCACCTGTACGAGATGGACTACCTGCGCGAGGGCATCGGCCTGCGCGCGATGGCGCAGCGCGACCCGCTGGTGGAGTACCAGCGCGAGGGTGGCGACATGTTCAACGCCATGATGGAAGCGTTCATGGAGGAGGTCGTCGGCTACCTGTTCAATCTCGAGGTGCGGGTCGAGCCGGCACCCCAGGTGGGGCTCGTCGCCGGGCCGAACGGCCAGGCCGTGACAGCGGACGACCTCGTGGCCGCCGGCGCTGTCGCGTCCGCTGAACCGCAGCGTTCCACGATGGCCCCGGAGCCAGGCCTCACCAAGCGTCCGCAGCTGCAGGCCAAGGGACTGGAGAAGAAGGCACCCCGTCCGATGGCGTACTCCGCACCGACCGAGACCGGTGAGGCCGCCCGCACCAGCACCGCAACGAAGGACGACCCGTACGCGGGGGTTGGCCGCAATGCGCCCTGCCCGTGCGGCTCGGGCAAGAAGTTCAAGCAGTGCCACGGGCGCACGGCCTGAGTTCCCTCAGCCGGCCAGCGGGCTGATCCAGCCCGCCTGGTGCACGATGCCCGGCCGCAGGGCGATTGCCAGGTGGGTGGCGACCCACTGGCCGCGGCGCCAGCTGATCCGCAGCGCAGCAGCCCGTGAGGCCGCGCCCTGACGCAGGTGCGCGGAGACCTCCACGGCCTGGGTGTGCGGCGCCTGCACCCTGACCGAGCGCAGCTTCAGGTCCTGGCCGCTGCGGGCACGCTGCAGGTGCTCGACGAGGCTCAGCAACTCCGGCTCGACCCAGCGTTCCAGCTGCTCGGACGACCGCTGGCCGGACAGCACCTCGACGAGAGCTGCCATCAGCGCTGCGGCCAGCTGCCGCAGCTCCGGCCCGACGGCGTCCTGCTCCGCCACGACCTCCGGCACGAAGGTCCAGGGCAGGGCGGGCTGGACGTCACCGGCGAACCACACCGGTTCGAGCAGCGGTACCGCAGGGGGACGGGACGCCGGAGCGTGCCGGCTGGTGGCTCGGGCGGGATCCATGGCTCCTCCTTGTCGTTGCCAGAAGGACAGCCTCCGGGCCCGCCCGCCCAACGGGGAAGGGCCCGCGGGAAATCTGTGGACAACTCAGGGGGAGAACAGCAGCAGCAGGCCGCCGCAGGTGTAGCCGATCATCACCAGCAGCAACGGCACCTGTCCCGAGAGGCGCCGACGCAGGGGCAGCACCCGGAGGGCGAGCTCGTGGGCGACAAGGACGCCGATGAGGTGCCCGCCGACGATCGCCAGCAGCTGCAGGCTCGACGTGACGACCGGGGTGTCGAGCCACAGCTGCTGGATGCCGAGCTCTGCGGTGCCGAAGGCGTTCCAGCCCAGGCCGAGCGGGTCGGAAAGGTTGATCAGGGTCCGCTGGCCTTCGAGCACGAGCAGGCTCAGGTAGTGCGCAACGGCGTAGCCGATGACGATCGGGATCACGCTGGCAGCCAGCAGGTTCAGGGGCCCGGCGGGCAGCAGGCGTCCGATTCCCCGGACGCCGAGCGCGAAGGTGAGCGTGATCAGTGCCACCATGCCCAGCAGGCCGAGGGTTCCCCACAGCTCGCGCGGCAGCCCGGACGACTGGGTCGTTCGCACCCACCAGGAGGTGGACGTGAACCCGTCGAACGCCGTTCCGCCGAGCAGGACAGCCACCACTGCCCAGGTACCGGCCGGCGAACGTGTCGTGCCGAGCTGGCGCAACGGGTTCACGAGATGCACCACGCCGTCCACGCGCTGCCAGGGGCTCGCCCGGGACACCAGCACGGCGTAGGCCTGGAACGGATCGGCAGCGGCTACCCAGCGCCGCCCGAAGAGGACCGTCCCGCCGATGAGGGCACCCACCCACGCCAGCCACCAGCCCTGAAGGACAGGCAGCGTGTTGTTGTCGGGCTGCACCAGCTCCAGCCAGCTGAAGGCCAGCAGCCCGACGGCGGCAGGGAACGAGCCAAGGCGCCGCCAGGTCGCCGCGGAGAGCGGACGCAGGCCGGCAGTGGGCAGTCCGGACATCTGCAGCACCCGGGCAAGCCCGCCGAGCGGGTTGGCAGTCCGGTACACCGGGCCGAACAGCAGCGAGAGGGGCACGAGCCCGACCCACAGCCACACGTAGGTGAAGCCGAAGACCGGATTGGTCACGCGATCACGACCGAACCAGAGCGCAGCCCCCACCCAGGCGAAGGCGAACACCCCGAGGCCGGCAAGGATCGCGCGGAACCAACGGGCATCGACGAGTCGGGTCAGCCCCGGCAGCCCGCGTCCGCCGGCAACGCCGCCCCAGCGCGGTTCGCGCCAGGCGAGAGCCAGCACAGCGAAGGAGACCAGCAGCACGAGGACGGCGGCACCGACGGCCGCGGGCAGCGGCAGGGGCAGGTCCTGGCGTGACCCGAGGCCGTGCAGCGGGATCAGCAGCGGGATCACGAAACGACGAGCTGGAGAATGGTGAGCGCCGGCTCGTGCGATTCGATCTCGAAGCGGCCGACCTGGTCGAGAGCGATGTCCTTGCTCACACTGGCGCCGGCCTTCACGGGAATCTCGACGTCGTACCCGTGCACGTGGACCTCATCGGCGTGGTCGGCGCTGATCCTGAGTCGGAGGATCGTGCCCTTCGGCAACGAGAGCCGGTCGCCGTTCGGGGTGGCCCTGCCGTTCTGTAGCGAGACCTCGACCACCCGCACGTTCGTCGAAGGCGTCGGAACGGGCGTCCCCGACGGGCTGGCCGACGGCGTGGTGGCTGGCGAACCGACGCTGCTGGCCGGAGCGGATGAGGCAGTGGGGGCCGCCGGCGCAGCCGCGCACCCCGCGAGGAGCAGCGCCGCGGCCAGCGCAGCTGCCGGGGACCTGAACATCGAGTTCCTCCTCGTTGGCGATTCTGGCGAGCGGCCGGCTCGTGTCGCCGTAGCCTAGCCGGGGTCGACGGAGGGCTGCCGGTGTTCGGTTTCTGGTTCTGGTTCTGGCTGGTGGTGGCGCTCGGCGCGCTGGTGGCGGCCGTGTTCGTCGTGCGCCGGCGGCAGTATCTGGGCAAGGTGCGGGCTCTGGGGTGGACTCTGGAACCCAACCCCGACATCAGCCGGGTCGCCGACCTGAACGCGCCACCCTTCGGCCTCGGCTTTCGACGCTCCGTTGACGAACTCGTCAGCGGCACGACGGCGTCCGGCAACACGTTCCGCGTCTTCGAGTACGACTACTCCGGCGCCGGTCGCGGCTACTCCGGGCGGATCGCCTGCCTCCAGCTGCCCTTCGGCCTGCCGGACGTCTTCGTGACCGACGGCGACCACGCCCGGGTCGGCATCTCGCCTGCCGGTGTGCCGCTCGTCCAGGCCGAGGAAGGGGAGCTGCGGGCGATCGCTGCGGACGGCTCGCTCGCGTCCCGGGTGCTGGTGCTCGTCGCGCCCGCTCTTGCTGCGGCCGGCGCGCTGGCCGGGAAGGTGGACCTGAGCATCGACGGCGACCAACTCGTGGTGGGTGGCGCACCCAAGGACCCCGACGAGCTGCAGGCCTTCCTCGCAGCACTCGCCCCGATCGCTTCTGCGCTGTCGGGCACGGCCCTGCGGGGTCATGAGGTGGCGCCGGCACCGGAGAGGTTCGGGTTCTACGGCCACCCCGACTGGCGGTTCGGACCCGGGATCGCCGAGGTGCTGGACCTCTACCCGGTGACCACGGGCGGGTACGGGCACACGGTGTCCGACCCGGTCACCGGCCTGCGCGACGACATCCGGATGGATGCCTTCACCCACGAGTGGAAGACAGACCGCACGGAGACCTACACCGACTCCGAGGGCCACACCCACACCCGGACGGTCACCGACAACCACTCCGAGCCGGTGTGCGGCTTCCTCCTGCCCTTCGAACTGCCCGGCCTTTCCGTCAACGGTCGCCGGCTCGGGGACAAGGTCGCGTTCGAGAGCGTGGACTTCAACCGTGCGTTCACGGTGCGGGCAGAGGACCCAAGGTTCGCCTCCGACGTCCTGCACCCGCGCACGATGGAGTGGCTGCTGGCCACGAATCCCCGGGGCTGGACGGTCCGGCAACGCGTCGTCGTGTTCGAGGTGGAGAGCCACGACCAGCTCCTCGTCGACGCGTGCGAGGCGACGTTGCGCGGTTGGCTCGGCAGGATTCCACGCTTCGTCTGGGCCGACAGGGGCCTCACAGTTCCGTCCTATCTTGTTGAGTAGTGTGGTCGTGTGAGCGACCCGGTGACCGTGACCGAGGCTGCGCTACTGGCCCGTGACCAGCAGTCGCAGCCCTGGCAGCAGGCTTTCGTCACGGTGCTGTCCGGTGGCATCACCCGTGCCGAGCTGATCGACCGCGTCACGGACCGCATCGAGTACGCGCCGAGGTTCCGGCGCCTCGTCGCCGGCTGGCCGATCCCGGGCTGGGTGGACGACACGAACTTCAGCGTCGCGGGCCACGTGCGCGAGACGACGCTCGAGCCCGGCCAGCGGCTCGAGGAATGGCTCTCTGCACGGCTGGCGGTGGGACTGGACCGCGAGCACCCGCTGTGGGAGGCGACGCTGGTGCACGGCATCGCGCCCGGAACGCAGGCGCTGGTGGTCTGCTCGCACCCTGCGCTGGTCGACGGCTACGACAACGTCCACCTGCTGCAGGAACTCTTCGATGAGCACCCGGAGACGATCGGCGAGGCCACGGACGACTGGCAGCCCACCCAGGCGGAGATGCCCGGCATCGCGGACGTCGTCGGGGCGATCGGTGACCCGCTCCGGATCGTGACCGGCGCCGCTACGGGGCTGATCGGCATGATGGAGAACGTCGTGCGGACGCTGGCCGCCGCACCCCGTCCACAACACGTTGCCGGCGTCGAGGTCGACCTCGACGTCCTCGGCGTGGTGCGGGACGCCTTCGGCTGCACGACCCACGATGTTCTGGTGTCCCTTGCCACAGCGGGAATCCGTGGCTGGCTGATCGACAACGGGCGCGAACTCGCCGACCCGGTAGCCCTCGTGCCGCTGGCCGTCGGGGAGCCGGCCGTGCTGGAGAGCGCGATCGGCTGCCGGATCGCGCCCTCATGGCTCGGCCTGCCGGTGCTGGCGACCTCACCAGGGGACCGGCTGCGGACCGTCGCAACGCTGACCCGTGCCCGCACGGACAGCGGCGTCAGCGTGCCCGTCCCTGACCTCACCGGGTTGGCGGGCTTCGCGCCGCCCACGCTTCACAGCGTCGCCGCGGGCACGGTTGCCGCAGGCCGGCCGCACACCGTCGTGGTCTCGAACGTTCCCGGTCCCACGGGGGAGCGGTTCCTCGGCCGGGCCCGCCTGCGCCAGGTGCACGCCCTCACCTCGACGACCGATGACGAGCAGATCAGCGTCACCATCACCAGTTACCGCGGTCGCGTCACCCTCGACGTGACTGCTGTCGCGCCCCTGCGCCGGTGGGCGCGTGACATCTCGGATGAACTCGGCGCACTACGGGCGGAGGCCTGATGACCCTGCTTTTCGTGCCTGTGACGGGCGCAGAACTGGCCGACTGGGAAGCGGCGGGAGTCCTTGCCGGGCCGCGGAAGGCCTACGCTGCGACCCCCGGACTCACTACCGCCTTCGAGGCGTCCGACGCAGAGGAGGCCGAGCACCTCGCGCTGCTGGTCGCCTCTGTCGCTGCGCTGGCGGCCAGCGGCGTCCGGCAGGTCGCTGTCCTCGAGGGTGAGGCGCATCCGGTCCCCGACGGCGACGTCGACTTCGGCGCCGTCGTCACCTCGGACCTGCGGTTCGCAGCGATCCAGAGCCTCTTCGCAGACGAGCCGGAGGCCCCGGGTCTTGCGGAGGCAGCAGCTGCAGCGATGGGATTGACCCTTCAGGAGGCCTGGAACCATCCCGCCGTCACCGTCCTCCTGGAGGAGGGCGACCTGCTCTGGCACGGGGCGGGGGAATGGCAGAGCCTGGGTAAGGGTTGAGCAGGCGACGACTGATCAAAGGAGACGGGCATGCCCAGGTCGATCTGGAAGGGCGCAGTGTCCTTCGGGTTGGTGACGATCCCGGTGAAGCTGTACGGCGCCACCGAGGAGAAGGACATCAGTTTCCGGCAGGTACACGCTTCCGACGGCGGCCGCATCCGCTACAAGCGGGTGTGCGAGGTGTGCGGCGAGGAAGTGCCGTTCGCTGAGATCGCCAAGGGCTACGAAGCTGCCGACGGAAGGGTCGCGATCCTCGAGGCCGACGACTTCGCCGACCTCCCCGCTGCCAGCGGCAAGACCGTCGACGTGGTGCAGTTCGTCAATGTCGAGGAGATCGACCCCACCTACTTCGACCGCACCTACTTCCTCGAGGCAGAGAAGACCGGGGCCAAGCCCTACATCCTGCTCCGCCAGGCACTCGCAGAGACCGGCAAGGCCGCGGTGGTGAAGGTGGCCCTGCGTTCACGGGAGACGCTGGCGCTCATCCGCCCTGTGGGCGACGTGCTGCGGATGCACACGATGATCTGGCCGGACGAGTTGCGCGACAGCGACTTCGCGGCCCCGACCGACGAGGTCAAGGTCAACGACGCCGAGCTGGGCATGGCACGGATGTTCATCGAACAGTTGACAGGGGAGTTCGACCCCACCCAGTTCACCGACACCTACCGCGAGGCACTCGAGCAGGTGATCAGCGCGAAACTGGACGGCGTCGAGCTGCCGGCGACCACGGACGAGGCTCCGCGGGAGGCGCAGGTCGTCGACCTGGTGGCCGCCCTGCGGGCCTCCGTCGACGCGGCCAAGGCACGGCGCAAGGAGGCCGCGGCCAGCTGATTCGACGCCGGCTCGCACGGCGGTAGAGTCGCATCTCGTGGACGCCATCACCCGAGTTCCCCTGCCCGTCAACGAGCCGATTCGCAGCTATGCGCCAGGCAGCCCGGAACGGGCCGGCCTGAAGAAGGAACTCGCGTTCCTCGCAGAGGAGCCGGTGGACGTCTTCGGCGTCATCGGCGACGGCTGGACGCCCCGTCCGGGCGGCGTGGTGCACGAGGTGCGGATGCCGTCCGACCACTCGACCCTCCTTGCCCGCGTGCACCAGACGACGGCCGCCGACGCAGCCACCGCGGTCGCCGCTGCCCAGGCAGCGAAGGCCGACTGGGCAGCCACGCCCTTCGACGAGCGGGCAGCGGTGTTCCTGCGTGCGGCAGAGCTCCTCGCCGGTCCGCGGCGCGACCTGCTGAACGCAGCGACCATGCTCGGCCAGGGCAAGACGGCGCAGCAGGCGGAGATCGACTCGGCCTGCGAGCTGATCGACTTCCTGCGGTTCAACGTCGCCTTCGCCCGGGAGTTGTACGCCAACCAGCCGATCAGCTCCGCCGGGGTGTGGAACCGGATGGATTACCGGCCCCTCGACGGCTTCGTCTACGCGATCACACCGTTCAACTTCACGGCCATCGCCGGCAACCTGCCCACCGCGCCCGCTTTGATGGGCAACACGGTGATCTGGAAGCCCGCTCTCACCCAGACCTTCGCCGCGCACCTGTGGATGCAGGTGCTGGTGGAGGCAGGCCTGCCGGACGGCGTGATCAACATGGTGCCCGGCCACGGCGCGGAGGTGTCCAGGGCAGCTCTCAGCCACCCCGATCTGGCGGGCATCCACTTCACCGGCTCCACAAGGGTCTTCCAGGGCCTGTGGGGCGAGGTGGGGGCCAACATCGCCACTTACCGCGCCTACCCGCGCCTGGTGGGGGAGACCGGTGGCAAGGACTTCGTGGTCGCCCATCCGTCCGCCGATCCAGGGCCACTGGGCACGGCCCTCATCCGCGGCGCGTTCGAGTACTCGGGCCAGAAGTGCTCTGCGGCATCGCGGGCCTACCTGCCGCGCAGCCTGTGGAACGACATGCGTGACACGTTGATCGAGCAGGTCGAGGCACTCACCGTCGGGGACGTGCGCGACTTCGCCAACTTCACCTCTGCCGTGATCGACGAGCGGGCCTTCGACAAGCTGTCCGGGGCCATCGAGAAGGCGCGCAGTTCTGCGGATGCGGAGATCATCGCGGGCGGCACCTATGACCGCAGCGAGGGCTGGTACGTGCGCCCGACCCTGATCGTCAGCGACAACCCCCACCAGGACATCTTCACCACCGAGTACTTCGGGCCGATCCTCTCCATCTTCGTCTACGAAGACGACAAGTACGACGAAGTACTACAGATGGTGGACGAGACCTCCACCTACGCCCTCACCGGCGCGATCTTCGCCAACGACCGGGCGGCGGTGCACAAGGCGTCCCACATCCTGCGGCACGCCGCCGGCAACTTCTACGTCAACGACAAGCCGACCGGCGCCGTCGTGGGGCAGCAGCCCTTCGGTGGCAGCCGGGCCTCCGGCACCAACGACAAGGCCGGGTCGCTGTGGAACCTGATGCGCTGGGTGAGCCCGCGTTCGATCAAGGAGAACCTCCTGCCCCCGACGGGTACCGGCTACCCGCACATGCTGGCCGAGGACTGAGCGTGCCGAAGGGGACACAAGCATGAACACCGGCATCTACGCCGTGGTGATCGTCGCACTCCTCGTTGCCCTGTGGCTGTTGTTCTGGGCGCGGGGACGGAGAATGGGTGCGGGTGGCCTTGCCACCTGGGGAGGGCGGATCGACCTTGCCAAGGGGTTCCCGCACACCCGCCGCAGGGGGTACTCGGCCACCGACGTCGATGCCGTGCTCGACCGCATCTACGCCCTCTCGGTCGACGAGGAGGGTCGTGCCACGGCCCTTGAAGAGCTGCATGCAGCCCAGTTCGAGGTGGCCCGCGGAGGCTACGACCCGATCGTCGTCGACCTGCACGTAGACGCCATGATCGTTGCCCTCCAGACCGGCAGAGAGCTCCCGGTGCGGCCGGGGGTCCCGCGCACGTAGACGTACGAGTCGGTCACCTGGCCTCGCGTCGAGCCGGCCAGAGGCGTAGCTTCTTTCAGAGGGAGCGTGCTCCCGGGCTGGCCGCGGAGCACTCCCGTCTCGAAGACACGGGGTCATCATGAGACGAATCGTGAGCGGGCTTGCCGTTCTCGCACTGAGCTTCGCCGGCATCATCGGCACCGCGACACCTGCCCAGGCGGTCGCGCCCCAGACCATCACCGTCAATCGTTATGCGGCACTCGGCGACTCCTTCGCCGCCGGGTACGGGCTGCCCAGCAAGTCGGACGCGGCCTCCCAGGAGTGTGCGCGCAGTAACCTGGCCTACCCGGAGCTGCTGAACGGGTTCCCCACGCTCAAGAAGCTGGACTTCGTCGCCTGCAGCGGGGCAACGAGCAAGGACGTGTGGGACAAGCAGCTGTCGGCACTCAGCGCGTCCACCAGGACCGTGACACTCACCGTCGGCGGCATCGATGCGGGCTTCTCCCAGCTCGGCTGCCTGCAGACCGGTTGTGACCTCGGGGCACTCGCTGCGGCGGTGCAGGCCGCCCTTGCGGCGCTCGCCGGCGTGGCCCCGAGCGAAACGGTCGTGAGCCTGCCGAGGATCCTCATGGAGATCCACGCGAGGGCGCCGCAGGCGAAGATCTTCGTCACGGGCTACCCGGAGCTCTTCGGCAACAGTACGAAGCTCTACGGCACCAAGCTCGCCTGTCCGGTGGCCGCCACCGATCGGGGCGTCGTGAACACACTGACCGGGCAACTCAACGCCGTGATCAAGGCCTCCGCAGCCGGGGCTCGCGCGGCAGGGGTCAACGTCACGTACGTCAGTGTTGTCGGCGGCTTCGACGGGCACGGGCTGTGCGACAGCCGCGTCCCGTTCATCTCCTCAGAGCTGCATCCCACTGCTCTTGGTCAGGCGACGTACGCCACCGTTCTGACCCTCAAGGGGGTTGTTCGCTGACGGCCCGCTCCGCCACCTGGTGGGTGCGAACGGGCTTGACGAAATCGAACGGGTGTTCGATCATCAGTAGGTGACACTGGCCGAGCTCCCGAGGACCGAACTGCTGGCACGCCTGCGTGCCCAGGTCGCGGTCAAGGAGGCCCGGATCCGGCAGACGCCGTTCCCCGTCCATCCGGAATTGGCAGCGCTGCTTCCGGACGGGGGGCTGAAGCCGGGGTCCGCCTACAGCCTGACCGGCGCGGGTGCACTGTTGCTGGCGTTGCTCGCAGAACCCTCCCGGGAGGGCTACTGGTGCGGTGTGGTGGGCATGCCCGACTTCGGGGCGGAGGCGGCAGCGCACGCCGGCGTGGACCTCGACCGGCTGGCGCTCGTTCCGGACCCTGCCGAGCAGTGGCTGGCGACAACGGCTGCGCTCCTCGAGGCCGTGCCGATCGTCGCTGTGCGCCCCGCGGGAAGGGTGGGCGAGGGGGAGGCTGCGAAGTTGATGTCCCGCCTGCGCGACCGTGAGGCAGTGCTGCTCGTCGACGGTCCCTGGCCGCGCGCCGATGCCCAGCTTTCGGTGAGCAGGCTGAGCTGGTCAGGTGTCGGCGCGGGCTTCGGCTACCTCACCAGTCGCGAGGTCACCGTGACGGTGAGCTCCCGCCGCAGCCCGCTGCGCCGCAGCGTCCGGCTCGTCCTGCCGACACCGGAGGGCCGCCTGACTGCAGCAGCCGCCGTTGCGGAGACGGGCACCATCCTGAGGGCGGTCGGGTGATGGCCGCCCCGGCCGGAACCATCGACTCCGCAGCGGGTCCTCGGGAGACGTCACGACGGGTTGGTGAGCGCTGCCTCGTCCTGTGGTTCCCGGGCTGGCCGGTCACGGCGTGGGCGCTCTCGGAGGGTCAGGACGCCGCAAGGCCGGTGGCCGTCGTGTCTGCGAACCGCATCGTTGCCTGCTCGCCGGCGGCGTCCACAGAGGGGGTGGCCACAGGGCAGCGCCGCAGGGAGGCGCAGTCCCGCTGTCCGAACCTCCTCGTGCTGCCGGCGGACGAGGCAAGGGACAACCGCGAGTTCGCCCAGGTGGTCGAGTGCGTCGAGCGGTTGGCTCCCGGCGTGCAGGTGATCCGTCCGGGGGCCTGCGCCCTGCGCGCCCGGGGTCTCTCCGGCTATGTGGGGAGCGAGGCCGAGGCTGCAGAGGTGCTGCTGGAGGCTGTGGTCGTCGCGCTCGGTCCGACGTCGGGACGGGTGGGCGTCGCCGACGGCATGTTCACAGCCCTGCAGGCTGCCTACGTTGCCGATCCGGTGTACATCGTCCCTGCGGGATCGGCGGCCGGGTTCCTGGCTCCCTTGCCGGTGTCACGGCTCGGGGACGCGACGCTGACCATCCTGCTGCCGCGCCTCGGCGTGCACACGCTCGGGGACTTCGCAGCCCTGGACGCCGGCGCCGTCCGCGACCGCTTCGGGCAGCAGGGGCTGCGGCTCCACACCCTGGCGTCCGGGCAGGACCCCAGCCTCGTGCAGCCACAGGTGCCACCGCCGGAACTCACCCGGCAGCTGGACTTCGAGCCGCCGCTGACGCTGGTCGATCAGGTGGCCTTCACGTCGCGGGCGATGGTCGAGGACTTCATTGCCGGCCTGACTGCGGCCGGCCTCGCCTGCACCGAGCTGAGGATCGAGCTCACCGGCGAGCTGGACGAGCTCGTCGCACGCACCTGGCTCACCCCGGGGGTGTTCGAGCCGGCCGCCGTCGTCGACCGCATCCGCTGGCAACTGCAGGCCGCCGGCGGCCAGTTGGGCAGCGGCATCGTCAGCGTCCGGCTTGAGCCGGTGGCAGTTGACGCGCTGGTGAACCATGTCCCGGGCCTGTTCGGTTCGGGCACGGACGAACGGGTGCACCACGTGCTGTCGCGCGTCCAGGCGATGCTCGGCCACGAGGGGGTCCTGACCCCACGGATCGGTGGCGGACGCTGGCTGGCCGAGCGCCAGGTGCTGGTGCCGTGGGGCGACCGGCCGGTGCTGGTGACGCCAGCCGACCGCCCGTGGCCGGGACGCGTGCCCGACCCGCTACCCGCTGTGGTGTTCGCAGCACCGCAGCCCGTCCAGCTCCACGACGCGGATGGCGAACCGGTGCTGCTGGACGACCGGGGGCAGCTCAGTGGCCGGCCCAGCGTCTTCCGCTTCGGCGAGGAGCGGCTCCAGGTGGCTGCCTGGGCGGGTCCGTGGGCCATCGATGAGCGGGCCTGGGACCCGGAGCGCCACCGCAACGCGAGTCGCTTCCAGGTGGTCGACGACGCCGGAACGGCCTGGCTGCTCGTGCTGCAGGCCGGTCGCTGGTGGGCAGAGGCGCGGTACGACTGATGGGCTTCAACAACCCGCCCATGTCGTGGCGTGATCTCGAGCGCACCCTGAGTACCCCACAGGGCACCCCGTTCCCCGCCCAGGACGTCCCGGTCTCGTGGCGGCGGCACCCCTACGTCGCGCGGCCCATCGAGCCCCCCGAGCACGCCGTGCCCTACGCAGAACTGCACGTCCACTCGTCCTTCTCGTTCCTCGACGGCGCCTCCGGTCCTGCCGAGCTCGCCGAGGAGGCCGAACGGTTGGGGCTGCACGCCCTTGCGATCACCGACCACGACGGCCTGTACGGCATCGTCCGGTTCGCAGAGGCTGCCGAGTCGATGCGCCTGCAGACCGTGTTCGGCGCGGAGCTCTCCCTGGAGCTGCCCGCCCCGCAGGCCGGCCAGCCGGATCCGGCCGGCTCGCACCTGCTGGTCCTTGCCGCCGGCGAGGAGGGCTACCACCGGCTGGCTGCGGCGATCACGGCGGGCCAGCTGGTCGGGGGAGCGAAGGGCCGGCCCTGGTACGACATCGAAGAGCTGGCCGAGCGCTCCGGTGGGCACTGGGCGGTGTTCACGGGGTGCCGCAAAGGGGCCGTGCGCCAGGCACTGGTCGCGGAAGGGCTGGACGGTGCCCGGCGGGAACTGGCAGACCTGGTGCACCACTTCGGTGCCGAGCGCGTGTTCGTCGAGCTCACCGACCACAGCCAGCCGCTCGACTCGTCCCGCAACGACGCCCTCGCCGCGCTTGCCGCCGACCTGCGGCTGCCGACGATCGCCACCGGCAACGTCCACTACGCCACGCCGGCCCAACACCCATTGGCCCAGGCGGTAGCTGCGGTGCGGGCCAACCGCAGCCTCGACGCCCTCGACGGCTGGTTGCCGGCGGCAGGCACCGCGTTCCTGCGCTCCGGCGCAGAGATGGCGGCCCGGTTCGCCCGCTATCCCGGGGCCGTGACCCGGACGGTCGGGCTCGCAGACGAGCTGGCCTTCCCGCTGCGTCGGGCCAAGCCAGCCCTGCCCAAGCAGGAAGTGCCGCCAGGGCACACGCCCATGTCGTGGCTGCGCCACCTGGTCTGGGAAGCGGTGCCGGTCCGCTACCCGGAGCTCTCCGCTGCCGACGCCGAGCGCATCGAGCGCGAGCTGGCGGTGATCGAGGCGAAGGACTTCCCCGGCTACTTCCTGATCGTCCACGACATCGTCGCCGAGGCAAAACGTCGCGGGATCCTGTGCCAGGGCCGGGGATCTGCCGCCAACTCCGCCGTCTGCTTCCTGCTCGGCATCACAGCGGTCGACTCGATCGCCTACGAGTTGCCGTTCGAGCGCTTCCTCTCCGCGCTTCGGGACGAGGAACCCGACATCGACGTCGACTTTGACGCCGACCGCCGCGAGGAGATCATCCAGTGGGTGTTCGACCGCTACGGACGCGAGCGCGCTGCCCAGGTCTGCAACGTGATCCAGTACCGCCCGAAGAACGCGATCCGCGACATCTCCCGCGCGCTCGGCTACAGCCCGGGGCAGGGGGACGCGTTCGCGAGGCAGGTGGAGGGCTGGGCTGCGACCGTCACGGCGGACCGCGATCCGGCGACAGGATCTGCAGACGGGATCCCCGCAGCGGTGATCGACCTGACCACCCAGCTGCTGAAGGCACCGCGCCACCTGGGGATCCACTCGGCCGGCATGGTGCTCACCGAGCGTCCGGTCGGTGAGGTGGTGCCCATCGAGCACGCCCGCATGGACAACCGCACCGTGATCCAGTGGGACAAGGACGACGCCGCCTGGATGGGGCTGGTGAAGTTCGACCTGCTGGGCCTCGGGATGCTCGCGGCACTGCAGCACTGCTTCGATCTGGCGAAGGAGTCGACGGGGGAGACCTGGGACCTCGCCACCCTGCCGAAGGAGGAGCGGGGTGTCTACGACATGCTCTGCCGGGCCGATTCGATCGGGGTCTTCCAGGTCGAGTCCCGTGCGCAGATGGGGCTGCTGCCGAGACTGCAGCCGCGACGGTTCTACGACCTGGTGATCCAGATCGCGTTGATCCGTCCCGGCCCGATCCAGGGCGGTGCCGTCCACCCGTTCGTCCGGCGCAAGCTGGGGAAGGAGGAGGTCACCTACCCCCACCCGAAGCTGGAGCCGGTGCTGAAGCGGACCCTTGGCATCCCGGTGTTCCAGGAACAGCTGATGCAGATGGCGATGGCCGTGGGGGACTGCAGCGGCGAGGACGCCGACCTGCTGCGCCGTGCGATGGGCTCGAAACGGGGCCTGGAGCGCATCGAGTCGCTGAAGCAGAAGCTGTACGAGGGCATGGCCCGCAACGGGCTCGTGGGTGCCGAGGCAGACCACCTGTACGCGCAGATCCAGGCCTTCTCGAACTTCGGCTTCGCCGAGTCGCACTCGCTGTCGTTCGCCCTGCTGGTCTACGCCTCGTCCTGGATGAAGCTGCACTACCCGGCGGCCTTCCTCGCGGGCCTGCTACGCGCACAACCGATGGGCTTCTACTCCCCGTCCAGCCTGGTCTCCGACGCCCGCCGCCACGGCGTGGTCGTCCTGCGCCCCGACCTTGCCCGTTCCGACGTGGACGCCGGCCTGGAAATGGCGGCTGGGTCGGACGTGGGGCCTGAGCCCGGCGGGCCGACAGGCCTCGACGCCTGCCGCAACCGCCACCAACCCCCGGTTGCCGAGTTCGATGTGAACCGGCCCGATGAGTGCGAGGCCCACCGAAGGGACGGCAACTTCGCAGTCCGGCTCGGACTTGCAGCGGTGCGCGGCATCGGGAAAGGGGTGGCCGAACGGATCGTCTCCGAACGGGAGGCGCGCGGTCGCTACCGGTCGATGGAGGACCTGGTGCGTCGCACCGGGCTGACCGCCGAGCACCTGGAGGCGCTGGCAGCCTCGGGTGCCCTGGAATGCCTGGGGCTCACTCGTCGCCAGGCCCTGTGGCGGGCAGGCAGCGCTGCCCTCGACCAGCCCGGGTCGCTGCCCGGCACGCTCGTGGAGTCCCAGCCCCTGCTGTTCGACGACCCGACGCCGGTCGAGGTGCTGGCCGACGACCTGTGGGCCACCGGGGTGAGCACGGAGGACCACCCGATCGCCCAGCTCCGGGCGGAACTGGACGCGCGCGGCGTGTTGAGCACGGCAGGGCTCGCCACGGCTGAGCCAGACCGCCGCGTCGAGGTGGGCGGACTGGTCACCCACCGGCAGCGTCCCGGGACCGCTTCCGGCATCACGTTCGTCAGCCTCGAGGACGAGTTCGGCCTGGTCAACGTTGTCTGCTCCGTGGGGGTGTGGCAACACTTCCGGAAGGTGGCCAGGTCGTCGCCGGCCCTGATCGTCCGCGGCAAGCTGGAGCGCTCACCGGAGGGCGTGGTCAACGTGGTGGCCGATCACCTCGAGCCGCTGCCGATCATGGTGGTGCACCGCTCCCGCGACTTCCACTGAAGCCGGCGCCACCGGCACAATCGTTCGAGGACTTCTGCAGGAGGCGATCTTGATGGACATG
Source organism: Propionicimonas sp. (assembly GCA_030158185.1). Lineage (GTDB taxonomy): Bacteria > Actinomycetota > Actinomycetes > Propionibacteriales > Propionibacteriaceae > Propionicimonas. The sequence goes on along the minus strand of JAOATP010000041.1, from coordinate 8,156 downwards.
CGACGCGACACCAGGGTGGATGAGTACATCGCTTCGTTGCCCGACTGGCAGGCAAGGTTCGCGCAACGGGTTCGTGCAGCGGTGCACGCCGCCGACGATGAGGTCGAGGAGACGATCAAGCGAACCCGCCTTCCCTACTTCGTGCTGAAGGGGAACATCTGTGCACTGCTCGGCGCGAAGGACCATCTCAACGTCTTCGTGTATGACCCGATCGCCCCGGACCCGGAAGGGCTGATCAACCAGGGAAGGGACAATGCGACTGCTCGAGCCATCCAGTTGCGCGAGGGGCAGGTCCTCAACGAACCGGCCCTCGTGGAACTGTTCCGGGCAGTGATCGCCAACAATCGTGCGGGTGGCTGGCGGAAGCAGGTGCCGGGCCATCAGACCCCGCTGCGATGACGCCGTTCCTCAGCTCGATGGCCCAACGAGGTCCCGATCCGGGTGCAGGCGGGCATCGACACGAGGAATCGCGTCATGGCGTGAGGGCGACGTGCGTGACAGCTCAGGCGTGGCTCGCCAGCCACTCGTCCCCGACGCGTTGCTGCACGTCGAGGGCTTCCAGGAGCGCCGGCGCTGCCTGCCTGGCAAGGCCGGGGCCGAGGACGGGCACCCGAACGGTCAACTCGCCGGTGTAGCTGAGCACGGAGCCGCGTCCGCCGGGGGCGAGGGTGACCGCGCCCACGACGTCGGCCGGCATCCCCTCGACGGTCACCAGCGTCTGCCCGCGACGGACGCCGTCGACCGGCGCAGCGTCCCACGTGATGTCATCGATGATGGTCATGGTCGGACCTGCCAGCCGCTTGACGACCGATGGCGTCGGCATCACCCGGCGGGTGGAGGTGCGCAGGCCCTCCACCGACACCTCGTGACCGACCGGATCGGTCGCAAGGCACACGGCCCGCAGGAAGACCCGGTCGGTGAGCATTGCGAACACGGTCTCCACGGGAGCGGCGAAGTCGTTGGTGGCGTGTATCTCCATCGGGCCATTGTGGCGTGGATAGGCTGAACGAAGGCTTTCCCGCTGCGAAGGAGCAGTCGTGTCCACTGTGGTGCCCGGTGTATCGAACGGGATGCGTGCGTCGCTGATGTCCGCCGCGATGGCCGAACGACCCTCGGAGGACGCCGGCGCACTGCTCGCCGCCTACCTCGCGCCCGTCCCCGAACCGGATCTCGTGGACATCGATCCCGCCTCCCTCGCCGGGACGGTCGCGCAGCACCTGCACCTGGGAGCCCGACGCACTCGCGGTGAGCACCTTCTGCAGGTGTTCACGCCCGGCATGGCGCCCGGTGTCGGCCAGGACGGCTCGACGGTGGCGCTCATCGTGACCGACGACCGTCCGTTCCTCGTGGACACGATCACGATGGAGCTCACCCGGCAGGAGTGGAGCCTGCGTCGGCTCTACCACCCGCAACTCCGGGTCCAGCGGGATCCTTCGGGTGCCCTGACATCGCTGAACGCCGGGACTGGTGCCGAGATCGCCGAGTCGTGGATCGCCGTGGAGATCTACCCACCCCTCGGTGCCGCAGCGGAGAGCCGCTCCGACGTCCTTGTCGCCGGACTGCGTCAGGCCCTCGCGGTCGTCACCGTCGCGGTCGATGACTGGCAGCCCATGCTGCAACGGGCGCGCGTCGCCGTCGAGGAACTCCGCGACGACCGCACGCCCGCCGGCAGCGAGGCCGTCGCGCTGCTCGAATGGCTGGCAGCCGACCACTTCGTCTTCCTCGGCTATGCCGACTACGTCCTGTCCGACGGCGCTCTCGTGCCGGAGCCGGGCAGCGGTCTCGGCATCCTCCGGGGCACAACGGAGGCAGACCGGCTCACCGTCCCCGCGCACGGCGAACGGGAACCGCTGGTGATGGTCCGCGATCCGCGGCGCTCGCCGGTGCACCGTCCGGTGTACCTCGAACATGTCGCTGTCCGCCGGTTCTCCGCCGACGGCTCGCTGCTGGGCGAGCGGCGTTTCCTCGGGCTCCTGGCAGCGGCTGCTTACACCGAGTCGGTGGCCAATATCCCGGTACTCGTCGCCAAGGGCAGCCGCCTGCTCGCCGGCTGCGGCTTCGAGCCGCACTCCTACGGCTGGAACGCAGTGCGCCAGGTGGTGGCCACCTACCCCAGGGACGAACTCTTCGAGGCCGGCGTCGAGGAACTCGCACCGATCGTCTCCGCCATCGCAGCACTGCGGGAACGCCGCCAGACCCGGGTGTTCCTGCGCAGGGCGCACTACGGCAACTTCGCGACGGCGATCGTCTACCTGCCACGTGACCGCTACAACACGGCGTCCCGCCTCCGCATCCAGGACATCCTGCTGGCCCGCCTCGGCGGGGTGGAGCTGGAGTTCACCACCCTTGTCAGCGAGTCCGTGCTGACCCGGCTGTTCTTCGTCGTCCGGCTCGGTCCCGACGCCCCCGACGACGTCGACCTCGACCGCATCCAGACCGAGGCCACGGCGGCCACCCGCAGCTGGGAGGACGACTTCATCGCGCTCGTCGAGGCCCTGCCGAGCGAGCAGCGGGGCGTCGAGTTCAGCGAGGCCTACACCGCCGACTACCCCCCGGCCGTAGCGGTGGCCGACCTGGCCATGGCCAACCAGCTCACCGGCCCCGACGACCTGCGGCTCTGCCTCGCGGAGCCGCTGGAGGACACCGACGAGTCCGATCTGCGGCTCAAGGTCATCAGCCACCGGTCGATGTCGCTCACCCAGGTGATGCCGCACCTCTCGGTGCTCGGGGCGGAAGTGATCGACGAGCGTCCCTACAGCTGGGACCTCCGCGGACGCCGCGTGCTGGTCTACGACTTCGGCCTGCGACTGCCACCGGACACCGACGCCGCGTCGTGGGACGCCGAGGGCCGGCAGCGGTTCATGGACGTCTTCGTCGCCTCGTGGACGGGTGCCTGCGAAGCCGGCAACCTGAACCGGCTGGTGGTGTCCGCCGGACTCGGCTGGCGCCAGGTCAGCTGGCTGCGTGGCATCTCCCGCTACCTCCTGCAGGCGGGGGTGCCGTTCAGCCAGACCTATGTCGCCAGCGCGCTCAACGCGTACCCGCAGGTCGCGTCCGGCCTTGTCGCGGCCTTCGAGACCCGGTTCGACCCCGACCTGTACGACGATGCCGACGAGCGTTCAGCGGCCCTGGAGGAGCTCTATGCCTGGCTCGGCCAGCAGCTGGACGCGGTCGCGAGCCTCGACCACGATCGGATCCTGCGCTCGTTCCTTGCCGTGATCCGTGCCGGCGTCCGAACGAACGCCTTCACCGGCAACCCGACGTGGGCCATCAAGCTGCTCCCCGCGGAGCTGCCGATGCTGCCGGAGCCGAGGCCGGAGTACGAGGTGTTCACGTACTCCCCGCGCGTCCACGGCGTCCACCTGCGCTTCGGAGCCGTCGCGCGCGGCGGGCTGCGCTGGTCGGACCGCCGGGAGGACTTCCGCACAGAGGTACTGGGGTTGGTGAAGGCCCAGATGGTGAAGAACACCGTGATCGTCCCGGTCGGGGCGAAGGGTGGCTTCGTGCCGCAACAGCTGCCTCCGGCCAGCGACCGCAGGGCCTGGCTGGCGGAGGGCACCGCCTGCTACAAGCTCTTCGTCGACGCCCTGCTGAGCATCACCGACAACATCGTGGACGGCAAGGTCCTGCCCCCGGAGGGCGTGCTGCGCTACGACGATGACGATCCCTACCTCGTGGTGGCTGCGGACAAGGGAACGGCGACGTTCTCCGACCTCGCCAACCAGGTGTCGGTGGGACGCGGCTTCTGGCTCGGCGACGCGTTCGCGTCCGGCGGGTCCAGCGGCTACGACCACAAGGCGATGGGCATCACAGCCCGCGGGGCATGGGAGTCGGTCAAGCGGCACTTCGCAGAGCTGGGGCTCGACCCTTCCACCGACGAGTTCACCTGCGTCGGCATCGGCGACATGGCCGGCGACGTGTTCGGCAACGGCATGCTCCTGAGCGACCGGATGCGGCTGGTGGCCGCCTTCAACCACGTGCACATCTTCCTCGACCCGACGCCGGACCCGTCCACGTCCTACGCCGAGCGCCGCCGGCTGTTCGAACTGCCCGGCTCCACCTGGGCCGACTACGGCACGTCGGTGCTGTCCACCGGCGGCGGCGTGTTCCGGCGCGACGCCAAGTCGATCCCGATCGAGGTCGGCGTGCGCACAGCGCTCGGGCTCGCAGACGACGTCGAGCACCTGACCCCGAACGAGCTGGTCAGCGCCATCCTGACCGCACCGGTCGACCTGCTGTTCAACGGCGGGGTCGGAACGTTCGTGAAGGCTGCGGGCGAGAGCCACGCGGAAGCCGGTGACAAGGCCAACGACGGCGTCCGCGTGAACGGTGGCCAGCTCAGGGCACGCTGCGTCGCAGAGGGCGGGAACCTCGGCTTCACCCAGCTCGGACGGGTGGAGTACGCCAAAGCCGGCGGGCGGATGAACACCGACTTCATCGACAACTCCGCCGGCGTCGACACCTCCGACCATGAGGTGAACATCAAGATCCTGCTTGCTCCCGACGTCGCGTCCGGGCGGTTGACCGGGGCCGGCCGCGACGAGCTGCTGGCGTCCATGACCGGCGAGGTCGCCCAGCTGGTGCTGGCCCACAACTTCGACCAGAACCTCGCCCTCGCCAACTCGATGTACCGGCGGGTCACGCTCGCCGGCCAGCACGAGGCGTGGATGCGGACGCTGGAGGCGGAGGGCCTGCTCGACCGCCGGCTGGAGTACCTGCCGTCCAGCGACGAGATGAGTGCCCGCATCGCCGCGGGGGACGGGCTCACCCGGCCGGAACTCGCCGTCCTGCTGTCGTACACCAAGATCGCCCTGAGCCGGTGGGTGCTGGCCTCCGACCTGCCCGACGATCCCTACCTCGCCGACCGCCTTGTGCAGTACTTCCCGCAGCCCCTGCGCGAGCGCTATGCCGAGGCCATGCCCGGCCACCGGCTGGCGCGCCAGATCGTCACCACGGTCGCCGTGAACCGCTTCGTCAACAGCCAGGGGATCACGGCCTACTACCGGCTCTCCACGGAGACCGGCGCCGGTGTCGCCGACATCATCCGGGCACAGCTTGCCTCGCGCGCGATCTTCTCCGTCGGCCTCGACGAGGTACGGCTGCGTCGCCAGCCGGGCCTCAGCGCCGCCGATGCCACCGAACTGCGCGTCACGCTGCGCCGCATGGTGGAGCGGGCCACACGGTGGCTCCTGCACCGCCAGCGCGGGCCGCTGGACGTCGCCGCGGCCGTCGCAGCCTACGGTCCCGGCGTCGCCTTGCTGCGTCCCGACCTGGACACGCTCCTCACCGGCGAGCCGGGACGGACGGCCTCCGAGGCGGCCAGCCGCTGGCAGAAGGCCGGGCTGTCCGCAGAGCTGGCGGAGAACATGGCCACCGCCGGCGAGGCCCACACCCTGCTGAGTGTCGTGCAGGTGGCGCAACGCCTCCACCTCGACCCGCGCCGGGTCGGTGAGGTGCACTACCGGCTGGCCGACGTCCTCGCCATCGACCTGCTCGACGCCGGTGTGGACGTGCTGCCGCGCCAGGTGCGCTGGGACGCGATGGCGCGCGCGGCCCTGCGGGACGAACTCCTCGCAGCGCACGCCGACCTGACCGCCGAGGTGCTGGCGTCCGCGGATCCTGAGGCCGTGCCGGACGCTGTCGTGACGGCCTGGGTCGCCGCCCACCCGTCCGTCCCCAACCGGATCGCGACCATCACCCAGTTGGCAGACGGCACCACCGACGTTGCCCGCATGAACGTCGGCCTCAGCCAGGTGCGGGGGATGCTCGGCGCCACCTGACCCCTCCCTCCCCGACTTGTCAGAACCAGGGGAGGCTATAGCGCCCCCTGGTTCTGACAAGTCGGAGAAGGCGGGGGCGTGGGGGCAGGGCAGGATGGGGGCATGCGCATCGACCTGCACACGCACAGCTCGGTCTCCGACGGCACGGACAGCCCTTCGGAGCTGGTGGCCGCTGCTGCCGCCGCCGGTCTGGACGTGGTGGCACTGTGCGACCACGACACGTTCGACGGGCTGGACGAGGCCGTGGCCGCGGGGGCGGCCGCCGGCGTCCGCGTGCTGCGGGGCGTGGAGATGTCCGCCCAGCACCAGTGGGACTCGGTGCATGTGCTCGGCTACGGCTGCCGCGTCGACGACCCGGCGCTCGCCGCAGAGCTGGCTCGGGTGCGCGAGGGACGCAACGGGCGGGTGCCGGCGATGCTGGCGAACCTCGCCCGGTACGGCATGCCGATCCCCGCGGAGGTGCTGGACCGCCAGGTCGGGGTCAGCCCATCGGTCGGCCGTCCGCACATCGCGGACGCCATGGTCGAACTCGGCTATGTCGTCGATCGCAGGGAGGCCTTCGACACCTGGCTCGCCGACGACCGTCCGATCTTCGTCGGACGCTACGCAGCGCCGCTCGGCAGGGCGCTGGACCTGATCCGGGGTGCCGGGGGAGTCGCGGTGATCGCGCACCCGTGGGGACGGGGTCAGCGCGAACAACTCCCGCCCCGCCTGCTGACGGAGCTCGCCGACGCCGGACGGCTGGACGGCATCGAGGTCGACCACCAGGACCACGACGAGGCGACCCGCGTCGACCTGCGTGCCCTCGCGGAGCGGCTCGGCCTGCTGGCCACCGGCTCCTCGGACTACCACGGACTGGGCAAGATCGACCATGGGCTGGGCTGCAATACCACCAGCGGCGAGGTGTTCGCCGAGATCGAGACCCGGGTTACCCGACGAGGCGGCCGGCTCACCGGGCAGGGTGCTGCTTCGGTGTAAAGTCACGAGTCGGTTCCCGATCGACGACGAAGGCAGTGCACCCATGAACGACCAGCCCAACGACGCCGGGGATCAGCTCGCAGCCTCCACTTCCGAGGCCTCGCTGCGGCGGACGGAGGCACGGAGCGCCGAGATCGAAGCGCAGATCGCGAAGGACCCGTCCGGCTTCCGCGTGATGACCGGCGACCGGCCCACCGGCAACCTGCACCTCGGCCACTACTTCGGCTCCCTTGCCAACCGGGTGCGCATCCAGGACGCGGGTGTCGACACCTTCATCCTGATCGCCGACTACCAGGTGATCACCGACCGCGACGGCACCGGCCCCATCCAGGAGCGGGTGCTCAGCATGCTGGCCGACTACCTCGCCATCGGCATCGACCCGGCGAAGTCCACGATCTATGCACACTCGGCCGTCCCGGCACTCAACCAGCTGCTGCTGCCGTTCCTCTCGCTGGTCACCGACGCAGAACTGCGCCGGAATCCCACCGTCAAGGCGGAGCTGGAGGCCACCGGCGACCGTCCGATGTCCGGCCTGCTGCTCACCTACCCGGTGCACCAGGCCGCCGACATCCTGTTCTGCAAGGCCAACCTCGTTCCGGTCGGCAAGGACCAGCTGCCGCACCTCGAGCAGACCCGCGTTGTGGCCCGCCGCTTCGACGAGCGCTACGGTCGCGTCGACCCCGCCCGTCCGATCTTCCCGCAGGCGGAGGCGCTGCTGAGCAAGGCCTCGACCGTGCTCGGCCTCGATGGCACGAAGATGAGCAAGACCAAGGGCAACGTCCTCGAGATCGGCATGGACGCCGACACCACAGCGCGGCTGGTCAAGAAGGCCGTCACCGACTCCGACCGGTTCATCACCTACGACCCGGAGAAGCGTCCCGAGGTGTCGAACCTGATCATGCTGGTGTCGTTGTGCACTGGCCAGGACCCGGTGGCGATCGCAGCCGGCCTCGGCGACGCCGGCGGCGGTGGCCTGAAGAAGCTGGTCACCGAGGCCGTCAACGAGTTCTTCGCACCGATCCGGGCGCGCCGCGTCGAGCTGGCCGCCGATCCCGGCTACCTGATGAGCGTGCTGCGCACGGGCAACGCCCACGCCAACGAGGTGGGTGACGCGACCCTCGCCGAGGTGCGGGCCGCCATGAACATGACCTACTGAAGGATTCGGGAACCCGTCCCCCCGAATGACAAGGAACCGTCCCCGCTTCGTTCGCGGGGACGGTTCCTGTTGAGTTCAGCTATTCGGCCGAAGGTGCTGCTGCGGTGTCGCGGCTGCCACCGCTGCTGCGGCGACGACGGCGACGCGACTTGCTCGCTGCCGGGTCACCGGTGGGGACGACCTCAGTCTCGGGGCTGTCCGGGCCCGAGCCCACAGCGGCGAGCGCGATGTCGGTGGCTGCT
>JAOATP010000040.1 GCA_030158185.1 Propionicimonas sp. | reverse complement strand
GCAGGGTGCTGAGCAAGGCCCAGATCCTCGACCGGGTCTGGAACTACGACTTCGGCGGCCAGGCCAACGTCGTCGAGCTCTACATCTCCTACCTGCGCAAGAAGATCGACGCCGGGCGTCCGCCCATGATCCACACCATGCGTGGCGCCGGCTACGTGCTCAAGCCGGCCGCCGAATGACACTCCCCGTCCCGGTGAAGACGGCTGCGCCCTCGCCCATGGGCAAGGGGACGCTGAGCCGGCAACTGGTGGTTCGAACGACCGCGCTGGTGGCACTGGTGACCATCGCGCTGAGTCTGTTCACAGCCCTCGCCAGCTTCCAGATCCTGCAGAACCAACTCGACGACCGGCTGCAGAGCGCTCTCCTGCGATACGAGCGCGTCGGCCCGTCAGGCAACACGCCGGGCGGTTCGGACCCGGCCGGCTCCGGCCTGGTCCGCATCGACACGGCCTCCGGGCAGTCCCTGGTCTCTGCAAGGCCCGATGACCTCAATGACCAAGGCGTCGCCATGCTCCTTGCGTTGCCGATCTCGCGCGACCCGGTGACGCTCGCCCTCCCCGAACTCGGCCTGTACCGGGTCCTCGTGCAGGAGCGCGAGATTCGCGACCTCACCGTGACGACCGTTGTCGCGCTGCCCTACCGCGAGGTCTCCCGCCCGATGACCAGCCAGATGGTGATGGCCGGCCTGCTCACCCTCGGCGCGATCCTGCTCTCCTACATCGGTGCCCGGCGGGTGGTGGAACGCAGCCTGCGTCCACTCACCCGGCTGGCGGCAACCGCGACCCAGGTCTCGAACCTCCCGCTGGACAGCGGTGATGGCAATGTGCCGATCCGCGTCGCGCCCGGCGACGCCAATCCTGCGTCCGAGGTCGGACGGGTGGGCCTTGCGTTCAACCACATGCTCGACAACGTCGAGGGTGCCCTTGCAGCCCGGCACCGCAGCGAGACGAAGGTGCGGCAGTTCGTCGCCGACGCCTCCCACGAGCTGCGCAACCCGCTGGCGTCCATCCGCGGCTACGCGGAACTGACCAGGCGCGGTTCCGACGTGCTGCCCGACGACGCTGCGCACGCACTCGGTCGCATCGAGGCCGAGTCCGAACGGATGTCAGCCCTCGTGCAGGACCTGCTGCTGCTCGCCCGGCTCGACTCGGAGCCGACCCTCGACCTGCAGCCGACCGACCTCACAGAGATCGTGCTCAACGCCGTCAGCGACGCCCGCGCGGCCGACTCCGCCCACACCTGGTCGCTGAACCTTCCCGAGGACGTGGTGATGGGCAGGGCCGACGCACACCGCCTGCACCAGGTGGTCGCCAACCTCCTCGCCAATGCCCGGACACACACGCCGGCCGGCACGAGGGTCGAGACCGCGCTGAGCGCACAGGACGGGTGGGCGGTGATCTCGGTCACCGACAACGGTCCCGGGGTACCTGCAGAGATCCAGGAGAGCGTGTTCGAGCGCTTCACAAGGGCCGACGTCAGCCGCGTCCGGCAGGCCGGTGGTTCCTCGACCGGCCTCGGTCTCGCCATCGTCGCAGCGGTGGTGAACGCCCACGGCGGCACGGTCGACCTCGAGAGCCGTCCCGGCTACAGCCGGT
>JAOATP010000039.1 GCA_030158185.1 Propionicimonas sp. | reverse complement strand
GCGTCTCTCGGAAACCGCGGACGATGACGCCCAGCACCGCCTGACAATGGCCGCAAGAGTAATTGTCAAGACCTGTGGATCGGCGTGTCATGCGACGTTTTGCTGGCGTCCTGATTCCTCGGGTCGTTCGACGAGCTTGCCGCGCTCGAAGGTGGCGCCGGCGCGGACGAGGGCCACGAGGTGCGGGGCGTTGACCGCGCGCCAGCGTCGTTGCGCGGACTCGATGAGCTTGAACGCCATCGCGATGCCCGCGGCGCGCGAGCCAGGACCCTTGGTGACGCGCTGACGGAGCCGGACAGTGGCGAAGGTCGACTCGATCGGGTTGGTCGTACGCAGATGGACCCAGTGCTCGGCCGGGTAGTCGTAGAACTCCAGCAGCACGTCCAGGTCCTCGGTGATCTTCGCGGCCGCCTTGGGCCACTTCGTGCCGTAGTCGGCGGCGAACGCCCTGGCGGCGGCCTCGGCGTGCTCGCGGTCCTCGGCGTTCCAGATCTCGGCCAGCGCGGCCTTGGCGCCGGGCTGGGCGGACTTGGGCAGGGCGTTGAGCACGTTTGCGATCCGGTGGAACCAGCACCGTTGCTCGCGGGTGGTGGGGAAGACTTCGCGCAGCGCGGCCCAGAACCCTAGGGCGCCGTCGCCGACGGCCAGGACCGGAGCGGCCATGCCCCGGCGCTTGCACGAGCGCAGCAGGTCGGCCCAGGACTCGGTGGACTCCCGGTGCCCGTCGTCCAGGGCGATCAGTTCCTTGGTGCCGTCGGCGCGGACCCCGACCATGACGAGCAGGCAGACCTTGTCCTGGGTGAGGCGGACCTTGAGGTGGATCCCGTCGACCCACACGTAGACGTAGTCGGTCTCGGCCAGGGAGCGCTGGTTGAAGGCGAGGGCCTCGGCCTGCCACTGCTCGGTGAGCCGGGTGATCGTCTTGGCCGACAGTCCGGCCGAGGTGCCGAGGAACTGGGTCAGCGCCGGTCCGAAGTCGCTGGAGGACAGACCGTGCAGGTAGAGCAGCGGCAGCACCTCGGCCATCTGCGGTGACTTACGGGCCCACGCCGGCAGGATCGCCGAGCCGAACCGCTTCCGCTCACCGGTGGCCTCATCGATCCGGCGGTCGTCGACCCGCGGTTGGCGCACCGGGACCGCGCCGGCGGCCGTGGTCACCTCACGCGCAGCGTGGTACCCGTTGCGGACCACCAGCCGGTGACCGTGCTCGTCGACCTCCCCGGCGAACCGCTCGACGTAAGCCGCGACCTCGGCCTGCAGCGCGGCCGCGAGCATCTGCCGGGCGCCGTCACGCACGATCTCATCGAGCAACGACCCACCGTGCACGGTCGCGTCGACGTTGGACTCGGTGTTCTCCTGGACTACCTTGAGCATGGGCGTACCTTCCCGAGCCGGCGCTCCAACGCCGACCCTGATCAGAACTTGTATGGGCTTCAGATCTTGCTCGGGAGGTACGCCACTTTCACGTCACCCCGCCGAGAGCCATCCACAGGTTCTGATCATTGCTCCCACCTGGCCAAAACCGGGGACTTCCAACTGGCCGTTGACAGCTTCTGAGGGCGCCGGCCGCACCTTGGGCAGACACGACCTCTCTCAAGT
>JAOATP010000038.1 GCA_030158185.1 Propionicimonas sp. | reverse complement strand
GCTAGTTAAGAGCCAGCTGCTCTGCCAGTTGAGCTAGCGGCGCGCGAGAAGAAACTCTATCGCAACACCCTGCCTGAGAAAAATCGGAATCAGCGACAGGTGCCGTCGAGCGGGGACGGGGTCCCGGCGAGCAGATCCCGACTGCCAGCCACGTCGACGATGGCCCGGACGTCGCCGGTGGCATCGCCGTTGAGGACGACAACGACCTTGTACCCGTCGATGGACGTCCGCTGCACAGCATCCTTCGGTGACCGGACCTCGACGCCGTTGTACTCGTCGCCCGGCAGGCCCCAGGACACGACGTAGTTGCCGTTGGTGCACGTCGGCGTCGCGACGAGATCGAGCGGCTGGAGCGCAGAAGTGAGCTGGACGGCGGCGAGCGTTGCGAGTCCGAGGGCTACGAGACCCGCGGCGAGGTGGGTGGCCGGGTGGCGCCACCACGGACGGGGCTGCGGGGGCGGCACCTGGGGAGCGGAAGGGAGCGCGCTGTCAGCGTGCATCGCATGAGCCAGATAGGCGTCGGTCATCGTTTCCTCCCGGGCTGGGGTGGCCCCTGAGGGAGACGCTACTCGCGCGCCGCCCGGGCGGACTGCTCCTCGACGGATTCGTACAGCCTCCACTTGCAGCCGAAACTGTCACCGGGGGGTGGCATCATGGCCGTCTCGGCGGAGGGAGTGGTGTCTTGGATCAGATCCGCAGCTTCTACAACGTGCTGGTGAACACGCTGATCGCGAACGTGACCACCAGCTTCTTGTGGTTCGCGCTGGTGTTCTGGGTCTACATCGAGACGCGGTCGGTGCTCGCGACGGCGATCATCGGTGGTGCCTTCATGCTGCTGGTCGCGGTGGTGGGAGTGCCGTTCGGGACGTGGGTCGACCGCACGCGCAAGAAGCAGGTGATGGTGGTCGCGACGGCCATCACAGCTGTTGCCTACACGACAGCCTTCGTCTACTTCCTGCTCGTCCCGACCAGTTCGCTGCTCGTGATCGGCAGCCTGCAGTTCTGGGTCTTCGTCCTCCTGATCCTCGTCGGTGCCATCGTGGAGAGTGCCCGGGGCATCGCCTTGTCAACGTGCGTCACACTGCTGGTGCCCGAGGAGCGGCGCGCCAACATGAATGGCCTTGTCGGCATGGTGAGCGGCCTCGGATTCGCGATCACATCGGTGTTCTCGGGTCTCGCCGTCGGCCAGCTCGGCATGATGTGGACCATCGCGATCGCCGTCGGCCTGACCGTGATCTCGCTGCTGCACATCCTCACGGTCTCGATTCCCGAACCCGAGATCGTCCACGCCGACGGTGCGCCCAAGGCCGTCGACTTCGCCGGCGCGTATGCCGCCGTGATCGCCGTGCCCGGTCTGGTGGGGCTGGTGCTGTTCGCCGCCCTGAACAACCTGCTCGGCGGGGTGTTCATGGCCCTGCTCGACCCCTACGGCCTCACCCTGGTGTCGGTGGAGGTGTGGGGGATCCTCTGGGGCGTGCTCAGCTTCGGTTTCATGATCGGGGCCGGTCTTGTGGCCAGGCTCGGCCTGGGCGCCAAGCCCCTGCGGGCTCTGCTGCTGGCCAATGTCGTGATGTGGACCATCGGGGCGCTGTTCACCATCAGGGAGAGCATCTGGCTCGCTGCCGTCGGAATCCTGATCTACATGGCGATGATCCCGATCGCCGAGGCTGCGGAGCAGACGGTGCTGCAGAAGGTCGTGCCGTATGAGAAGCAGGGACGGGTGTTCGGTCTCGCACAGACGGTGGAGGTGTCGGCAGCGCCGATCACGTCCTTCCTGATCGGGCCAATCGCGGAGTTCTGGGTGATTCCCTACGCCAACTCCGACGCCGGCGCCCAGTCCCTCGGCTGGCTGCTCGGTGAGGGGCAGGCGCGCGGGATCGCACTGGTGTTCGTCGTGGCCGGCGTGCTCGGGTTGGCCCTCACCTTCGGGGCGTTCCTGACGCGTTCGTACCGGCTCCTCTCCGAGGGGTACTCGTTCACCGAGCCCGCCGTGGAAGCCCCCGCACCCTGAGGGCGCTCAGTGTCGCAGGCCGGACTTCCGCACGGCGGCGATCCGCTGGCGGCGCAACTCGTCCAGCTCGGGACGGGGGAGCGGGTCGAGGTCGCGCCCGAGCGCCAGCTCGAGGAGGTGGTCGGCGAGCTCGGGGTTCCGCGCGAGCACCGGCCCGTGCGGGTAGGTGCCGATGACCTTGCCCTGCACCGCGCCCTCGGTGCCGTCGTTGGCGTTGCCGATCCCGATCTCGACCCGTGCCAGGGGAGTGGCCTTCTCCCCGAGCGTCGTGAAGCCGCCGTGGTTCTCGAAGCCCGTGACCAGCGACTCCGTGCCGTCCGTCCTCGTCCAGGTGCTGAGGATCTCCCCCACGGCACGTTCGGTGCCGCGGCGGGTGGTCACGTCCAGCAGTCCGAGGCCGTCGATCACGTCGTCCTGCTCACCGACGGTGAAGGTGTTCCCGACGATCTGGTAGCCGGCGCAGACGGCGAAGAGGACGGCGCCACGTTCGACGGCCTCGAAGATGTGGCCATCGGCCTTCAGGCCCCTGACCGCGGAGACCTGGGCCGCGTCCTCACCGCCTCCGAGCAGGTACACGGCGCCGGTGGACGGGACGGTGTCGCCGGGCTCCACCTCGGTGAGCACGGCGTCGATGCCCCGCCACGCCAGGCGCTGGCGCAGCACCATCGCGTTGCCGCGGTCGCCGTAGATGCCCAGCAGCGACTGGTAGACCAGGACGATCTCGACGGGGCTCATCGCAGGCCCGCCATCTTCAGCAGTGCCTGGAACGGGGTGTAGGTGGCGATCACGTCCACGGCAGCCTCGCGTTCGCCGAGCGCAGCCCGCAGGTCGGGCTCGATCTCGTGGTCGACGCCGGCGTAGCTGAGTCGCACGGCCAGGTCCTGGGCGCGCGGGCCGCTGCAGATCACCGTCCGTCCGGCGAGCTGCTCGTACGGCACGTCCCACAGCCAGGAGACGTCCTTGCCGTCCGCCGCAACCGAGTCGATGGCGAGGATCACCGGATCGGACGCGGCCAGGGGCAGCGCCTCGGCCCAGCCGGCAGGGTTCTTGGCCAGCAGGAGCCGTGCCGTCGTGCTGCCGAAGCTGGCCGTGGCGAAGCGTCCGGCAGGGGCGACGACGGTGTGCATGCCTACCAGCGCCGTCTCGAGGTCGACACCGAACTCCAGGGCTGCGGCGAGCGCGCAGGCAGCGTTGGAGACGTTGAACGAACCGGGCACCTGGAGGTCCGGGTGCACCCGCTGTCCGTCGGGCAGCACGATGGCGTCGCCGTCGACGCGGTACCCGGCTTCGGGCTGGTGGAGCTCGCAGCCGGGGCAGTCCCAGCGCTGGCCGTGCCCGGACGCCGCGCGCCGCAGAATCGTTCCGCAGGCGGGGCACAGGGCGCCGTCGGCGTTCCAGGTGGTGGCTGTCTCGACCCAGACGACCCGTGCAGCCGTTCCCGCTGACCAGACGACCAGCGGGTCGCAGGCGTTGGCGATGATCGTCGGGCCGGCCTGGCCGGCGCGTTCGAGGGCCACCCGCCAGGCACGCCCGAGCGCCTTGATCTCGTGGTGGCGGTCGAGCTGGTCGCGGCTGAAGTTCAGCAGGACGAGGATCTCGGGACGGGCGTGGGCGATCATGTCGGACACCACACGCTCATCGGTCTCGAGGACGGCGATGTCGGCCGTCGGCCGCTGGCTCAGGGCCGAGGCGATGCCGTAGTGCAGGTTGGCGCCGTCCGCGTTGGTGACCAGCCGGTCGGCATGCGCTCCCAGGCCGCCGCGGACCGCAGCAGCCAGCAGGTGGGTGGTCGTGGTCTTGCCGTTGGTGCCGGACACGGCGAGCACCCGGCGTCCCTGCAGGAGTTGCGCGAACGCTTCCGGAGCGAGGCGGGTGAGCACCTGGCCACGGATCGATGCCCCCGAGCCCTTGCCGGCGAGGCGCGAGGCCAGCGCAGCCGCGTTGCCCAGCCAGGTCGCTGCCAGCAGTCGCACCCGGACGCTGAGGGGCAGCCCGGCGGGCGCCGCGGGATCGGTGAGGTTCGAGGGCATGGGCCTATTCTGCCAACCGCTCGTCGTCGGCCCCGGAAATGCCCGCCGTCGCGCGCGGGCTGACCGTGACGAACTGCGGAAACTTCGCCGTGCGCCCGACACCCGAGCTGGTGCGCCGGACGCGGCGGCCGAGCCACGGAGCCAGGTGCTCGCGCCCCCAGGTGAGGTTCCAGTCAAGCTGCTCGCGCCTGCTCATCGGCGTGTTCGCCGGCAGGGGGACGGCCCAGTCCGGGTCGTCCGGCTCGAGGCCGAGCGCTGCGAAGGCTGCAAGGGCCACGCGTTGGTGGCCGGCGGCGTTGAGGTGGATGCGGTCCGCGTGCCACATGCGCCAGTCGCGCAGCGATCGCAGGTTCCAGGCGTCGATGATGTGCGCGCCGTGCCGTGCAGCGATGCCGACGAGGTTGAGGTTGTAGATGGCGGTGCGGTTGCGCGTCAGCCGGATGATGGGCGAGTCCCGTGAGTCGACGCCGAGGCCGATCAGCACGTCCGAGCCCGCGGTGCGGAACCTGACCACCGCCTCCTCAACGGCAGCTGCCATCGCGTCGGGGTCGGCGTCCGGCCGGAGCAGGTCGTTGCCGCCGCCCCAGATGGACACCAGGTCGGGGGAGAGTGCGAGCGCCGGCTCCACCTGCTCGCTGAGGATGGGCGCCAGCAGGCGTCCGCGGATCGCGAGGTTGGCGTAGCCGATGTCGGTGCCGGCGCGGTCGGCGAGCAGCTGGGCCAGTCGGTCGGCCCAACCGATCGGGGTACCGGTGTCGTCGAAGTCCTGAAGCCCTTCGGTGAGCGAGTCACCGAGGGCGGCGAACGTGCGCCAGGGGATGCTCACCACAACCCAGCCACCACTTTCTGGATCGACGTGTTGTCCAGGTAGGGCCCGCGCACCGGGTCCTGACCGATCACCGCGTCGGTGAACGCTGACGCCGCGCTCCCACGGGCGTAGAAGGGCACCAACTGGCTGGTGTGACCACCGGTGTGCCAGGACATTGCGGGCACGCTGCCCGCCCGTCCCGTCAGCATCGTCCAGTTCGGGTCCGCCCCGGCACCGGTGAGGTAGCCGGATTCGTGGTCAGCTGTGACGATCAGCAAGGTCTCGTCCCACGACGACTTGGTCTCGACCCAGGTGTTGACAGCAGCGATGGCGCGGAGGAAGTCGCCGGCCTCCTCGACGAGCCGCCCCTTCTGGTTGGCATGGTTGGCCCAGTCGATGGCGCCGCCCTCGATCATCACGAAGAAGCCGTCGCGGTCAGCGTCCAGCACGTTGAGGGCGCCCTTGGTCATGGTGGCGAGGCTGGGCACGGCATTCCGCTTCGCCCCGGTACTGCTGGTGGTGCCCGACCGCTTCTGCTGGAGGGTGGAGGCGACGCGGGCAAGGCCGAAGACCCGCTTCGGTGCCGCCCCCGTGGCGAGCTTGTCGAAGGAGGCCTTGGACGCGAGGTAGGTGAAGCCGCTCTTGCGGTCCCTGAGCTTCTGGTAGTCGGACTTGTACAGGTAGGTGTACTTGGCGCTGCTGCGCAGCTTGTTGTTGTCGGTGTACCACGGGTTACCTGCCCCCATGACGACCGAGAGCTTCGAGCGCAGCTGGTCGCGGGCAATCGCCTGGTAGCTGCCGCGGCTGGACTCGTGGGCAGTGAAGCCGGCGGGTGTCGCATGGGAGATCGGGACGCTGGTGACGACGCCGGCAGACCGCCCGGTCGCGATGGCCAGTTCGGTGAGGTTCTGCACCGGCAC
The DNA here is from genome assembly GCA_030158185.1 of Propionicimonas sp. Lineage (GTDB taxonomy): Bacteria > Actinomycetota > Actinomycetes > Propionibacteriales > Propionibacteriaceae > Propionicimonas. Next base: position 606 of record JAOATP010000038.1, on the reverse strand, counting down.
GTTGTTCGGGTCGACACCGATGGCGCCGTTGTCGGTCTTCACCCCGGTGGCCATCGCAGTGGCCGCCGCTGCAGAGTCCGTCGGGTTCTTCAGCACGTAGCCGAAGCTCGACCACGCCGCGGCGGGGTCGTAGGAGGCGCCGAACTGGGTGGTGCGGACGGCCAGTTTCACGTCCGCTGCGGCGAGTTCGGGTACCTGCGTGCCCGATGCCCTGACGATCGCCCCCGTGCTCGCGTCCACGGCGACCTGGGCAGCGCTGGTGCCGTAGCGGTACAGCCCCGCTGCGTCGAGCTGGTTGAAGCCCATACCGTCACCGATCATGACGATCACGTTCTTCGGCGCCTTCAGTTGCCCAGCGACGGCGACCGGCGCGATCGATGCGGGGGCAACCCGCGGTGCAGCGACACCCGTCTGGGCGATGGCGGGCAACGAGAACGCGACCAGCGCGATGCCGAGCGAGAGGCTGGGAATTTGTCGGGGGTTCATGAGCCGGTCCTTCATCACGTTCGCGGGGGCTTCCATTAGACCACCGCAACGCCGACCGGCGGCGGTGGGGTGAGTAACGGGACTCGAACCAGATACTCGCAGAAGTGACGAGTAACGGGA
>JAOATP010000037.1 GCA_030158185.1 Propionicimonas sp. | reverse complement strand
ACGGCACGGTCGGCGCGGCCAAGAACTCCGTCAAGATCATCGGCGAGCAGCCCGGTGCACATGCCCAGGGCTATTTCGTCTACGACTCCCGCAAGTCGGGCGCGGTCACCGTCTCCCACCTGCGGTTCGGAAGCTCGCCGATCACCGCCACGTACCTCGTCGAACGGGCGGACTTCGTCGCCGTCGGTCAGTTCGACCTGCTCACCGCCATGAAGACCGTCGACATCGCCAAGCAGGGCGCAACGCTCCTGCTGAACTCCCCCCACGGTGCAGACACCTGGGACCACCTGCCGGTGGAGGTGCAGGCGGAGATCGCGTACAAGAAGCTGCGCACCTGGGTGATCGACGCCGAGGCGGTCGCGAAGTCGGTGGGCCTTGGCAAGCGCATCAACACGGTCATGCAGCCCTGCTTCTTCTACCTCTCAGGGGTGCTGCCGGCGGATGAGGCGATCGCAGCGATCAAGGAGTCGGTGGAGAAGACCTACGGCCGGCGCGGCCGCACCATCGTCGAGCGCAACTTCGCTGCCATCGATGCGGCGATCGCTGCCCTCGAGCCGCTGCCGGCCGCGCTGCACCCGTCCAGCCAGACGCACCGGCTGCCCGCCATGCCCGAGGAGGCAGGCGACTTCGTCCGGCGGGTGACCGGGGCGATGCTGCACGGCCAGGGCGACCTGCTGCCGGTGAGCGCGCTGCCGGTGGACGGCACGTGGCCCACCGGGACGGCCAAGTGGGAGAAGCGCGGGCTCGCAGCGGAACTCCCGATCTGGGACTCCTCGATCTGCATCGACTGCGGCAAGTGTGCGATCACCTGCCCGCACACGGCCATCCGCATCAAGCTGGCGACCCCCGAGGACCTCGCCGGCGCGCCCGGGACCCTGCAGCACAAGGAGTACAAGGACCGGCAGCTCCCGGGGCGTCGACTGATCGTCCAGGTGGCACCGGACGACTGCACGGGCTGCGGCATCTGCGTCGACGTCTGCCCTGCCCGCTCCAAGAGCGAGCTCAAGCACAAGTCCATCAACATGCTGCCGGCCGCCGAACACCGGGAGGTCGAGCGGGCCAACTTCGAGTACTTCCTCGGCATCCCCGAGGTCGACCGGACGCTGGTGCGCCACGACCAGGTGAAGGGGGTCGCGCAGCTGCAGCCGCTGTTCGAGTTCTCGCTGGCCTGTTCCGGCTGCGGCGAGACCCCGTACATCAAGACCCTCACCCAACTGTTCGGCGACCGGATGATCGTCGCCAACGCCACCGGGTGCTCGTCGATCTTCGGCGGCAACCTGCCGACAACGCCCTACACGACCAACGCGGACGGTCGCGGCCCCGCCTGGTCGAACTCGCTGTTCGAGGACAACGCAGAGTTCGGGCTCGGCATGCGGATCGCGTGGGAGAAGCAGCATTCGGAGGCCCGTCGCCTGCTGGGGCTCCTGCGCAACGAGGTGGGCCACGACCTCACGGATGCCCTGCTGGCCGCCGACCAGTCCTCGGAAGCGGGTCTTGCCGAGCAGCGTGCCCGGGTTGCCGAACTCAAGCAGCTACTGGCCGCACACGCCGCCGGCGCGCCCGTGACGACGGCCCTTCGTGACGGCTCGCTCGCAAGCTCACGAGCCTCCTCAGGGACCGTTTCGGGGCTGCTCTCGCTTGCCGACGAGCTGGTCGACAAGGCGGTGTGGATCGTCGGCGGCGACGGGTGGGCCTACGACATCGGCTACGGCGGGCTCGACCACGTGCTCGGCAGCGGACGGAACGTGAACATCCTGGTCCTCGACACGGAGGTGTACTCCAACACCGGCGGGCAGGCGTCCAAGGCGACGCCGCGCGGCGCGACCGCGAAGTTCGCGACGGCCGGCAAGTCGAACCCGAAGAAGGACCTCGGGATCCTCGCCCAGGCCTACGGCAACGTCTATGTCGCCCAGTTGGCGATCGGGGCCAACCAGCAGCAGACCGTCCGGGCGATGCAGGAGGCGCAGGCCTGGCCCGGACCGTCGCTGCTGATCGCCTACTCCACCTGTATCGCGCACGGCATCGACATGGCCACCTCGATGAGCCACCAGAATGAGGCCGTTGCCAGCGGGTACTGGCCGTTGTACAGGTTCCGTCCCGGAACGGAGGGCTCGCCGCTGCACCTCGACAGCAAGGCCCCGACCCTGCCGGTGCGCGATTTCATGATGAACGAAACGCGATTCTCGATGCTGGCACGGGCAAATCCGGCACGGGCTGAGCAATTGGCATTGCTTGCACAAGCGGACGCGGACGAACGCTGGCACTATTACTCGCAACTGGCAGGACTCGTTCGGGCCCTTCCGGTGGCCAAGGAGGAATCATGAGCCCCCAGATGGGCACCAGCTACCTCGGACTGTCTCTGAGCGGACCGCTGATCGCATCGGCGTCGCCATTGACCGGCCGCATCGACTCCCTGCTCGCCCTTGAGGCAGCCGGGGCGTCCGCGGTCGTACTGCCGTCCCTCTTCGAGGAGGAGGTGGTGGACGAGGAGACCCAGCTGGCCGACATGATGCAGGCCGGTGAGGACTTCGCCGAGTTCTCCGGCGGGCCGCTGCCCGACCTCGACCAGCCGAACCTCGGTGCCGGGCGCCACCGACGCCTGCTGCAGCAGGCGAAGGACCAGCTGAAGATCCCCGTGATCGCGAGCCTCAACGCGACCCGCCCCGGCTCCTGGCAGCGGTACGCCACCGAGCTCGCCGATGCGGGTGCTGACGCTCTCGAACTGAACCTGTACACGGTGGAGGCCGACCCGTCGCGCGGCGCAGCCGAGGTCGAGCTCGCCCACCTGGCAGCCATCGAGGCCGTGAAGATCGCGGTCGACATCCCGCTGACCGTGAAGCTGTCGCCGTACTACTCGGCGCTGTCGAAGTTCGCCTCGCTGGCCGTCGACGCCGGCGCTGACGGCCTGGTGCTGTTCAACCGCTTCTACGCGCCCGACATCGACCTCGACGACCTGCGCCTGTTCGCCCGGGCAGAGCTCTCCGATCCCGAGGACCAGCGGCTCTCCCTGCGCTGGCTGGGCATCCTGCGCGGCCAGCTGCCCGAGGTGAGCCTCGCGTGCACCTCCGGCGTCCACTCCGGCAAGGAGGTCATCAAGGCCATCCTCGTCGGCGCCAACATCGCCTGTACCACCTCGGCGGTGCTGCGCCGGGGCCCGGACGCCGTCACCGAGATCCTCGGTGAGGCCGAGCGGTGGATGGACGACCACGGCTACGCCAGCTTCGACGAACTGCGCGGTGCGATGAGCGCAGCCTCGGTGCCCGACCCGTCCACCTTCGAGCGGGCCCAGTACCAGGCCGTCCTCCACTCGGGACGCCACGTCTAGTCCCCACCCCCTTCCATTCCCGAGTTGTCAGAACTTCAGGCGCCTATAGCGACCTGAAGTTCTGACAACTCGGGGACGGGGCGTGAGTCAGCGGTTGCGCTGGCCTCGTGCAGGGCGTGCTGTGCGGGGGGCCTTCGCTGGTTGGCGCTTCTTCGCCGGTACGGCTTTCGCTTCCTGCCCCGATCCGCGTGCGGCTGCGGTCCGCGAGCTGTTCGCCGTCCGGCCCCGGACGATGCCGATGAACTCCTCGATCAGCTCGTTGGGGTTGTCCACCAGCCAGGCCAGCGCGATCTGCGTCGGCTCCGCGTCGGTGACCCGACGGTGGATGAGGTCGCGCCGGCTGTGCGTCCGGGCGACCGACATGGGCACGATCATGAGTCCCGCGCCCCACGCGACCCGGTCGATGCCCGTCGCCTCGTCATCGTCGGCGACGAACGGCTCGCCGGTCAGGTCGGCGAGGCTGACGTCCTCGAAGGCAGCGAGCGGGTGGTCCTTGGGGGCGACGACCACCGGCACCTCCTCGTAGAGGGCGATCGTGTGCAGGCCGTCGGTGTTGATGGGCAGGCGGACGAAGCACATGTCCACGTCTCCGGAGACGAGCGCCCCCCGCTGCCCGGCCTGGGTGATCTCGACCACGTCCAGCGGTACCCGGTGCATCCGGTCCGCCCAGATCCGCCGCCACTTGGTGAGGGTCACGCCGGGCACGAAGCCGACGCGCAATCCGGGGAGGCCGGCTGTCCGGTCGTGCGCAGCGGGTTCGGAGGTGGTCACACGGGATATCCTGCCCGACGTGAGCCAGACCATGAAGCCAGCCACCGCTGCGACCAAGCTCGGGATCTACCTCCCGGCTGCACCGGCGGAATTCCAGAACTCGCCGATCACCCGGGAGGAACTGGACGCGCTGCGCTCCGATCCCCCGGAGTGGCTCGTCGCACTGCGACGCAACGGACCCTTCCCCAGGGACGTCGTCGCCCAGAAGCTCGGTGTGTCCCGCTCGGGCCTCGTCCGCGGCGGTATCGAGGACGCGCTGGACGCCGACCAGATCGGCGCCATCCTCGCCAACCCGCCGGAATGGCTGCGGCAGGAGCGCAAGTCCTACCGTGAGGTGGTCGCAGAGCGCGAGCGCCTCAAGCGCGAGGGCTGACCGAGGGCTTCGTCAGGCTCAGCCGACGGGAGCCGTTGCTTCCACCGGCTCGCCTACTGCAGCGCTGACGTGAGCCGGGCGAGGTTGTCGAACAGGCGGGTCAGGATGCCCTGGTTCAGGTGCTCGTCGAGGGTCAGTTCGCGGCTCACCGCGCGGTAGTTGTCCTCCACACCGCGCATGGCGTCGACGTAGCTGCGTCCGCTGGCCATCAGGGTGACTTCGAGGTTCAACCCGAACGAGCGCATGTCCATGTTGCTGGAGCCGATGACCGCCAGGTCGTCGTCGATGGTCATGTGCTTGGCGTGCAGGATGTAGGGCGCAGGGTAGAGGTAGATCCGCACGCCAGCGCGCAGCAGCACCTCGTAGTAGGAGCGCTGGGCGTGGAAGACCATCGGCTGGTCGGCCACCTCGCCGACGAACAGCTCCACTGCCACCCCGCGCTCGGCCGCCGTTGTGATCGCACTGATCAGCGACTCGTCCGGTACGAAGTACGGGCTGGTGATGCTCACCCGTCGCCGCGCCTGGTAGAGCAATGAGTTGAACAGCTTCAGGTTGTTGTCGTTGTCGAAACCCGGACCGCTGGGCACCACCTGGCAGTCGAGGTCGCCGGGGCGCAAGGCGGGCAGCCGTGCCACGGTGCTGCCCGGGGCGGCGAGCAGCTGTGCCTGGCCGGTGAGGATCACTCCGGTCTCGGAGAACCAGTCGGAGAGGAACACGGCGTTCATCGCCTGCACCACCGGGCCCTCGACGCGGGTGACCAGTTCCTGCCACTTCAGTCCGCGGCGGAGATTGGACTTCTTGTTGTAGCTCCGGTCGATGAGGTTCAGCGAGCCCATGAAGCCGACCTGGCCGTCCAGCACGAGGATCTTTCGGTGGTTGCGAAGGTCGGGACGCTGGTACTTGCCCTTCAGTGGCATCACCGGCAGCATCGGCCGCCACTCCACACCGATCGCTGTCAGGTGGCGGGTCGTCGCCCGGTAGCCGGCCACCCGCTTCGATCCGATGTGGTCGAACAGCACGTGGACCGTCAGGCCGCGCTTCACCGCCCTTTCCAGCGAATCGAAGAAGGGACGGGTGGTGGCGTCGACGCTGAGGATGTAGAACTCGCAAAGGACGTAGTTCTGCGCCGCGTCCACTGCCGCGGCCATCTGGCGCAGGGAGTCCTCGTAGTCCTCGATGAGGGTGGCGGCGTTCCCACCGATCATCGGCAGCGAGCCGAGGTTCCGGTTGAGCCGTGCGATCGAGCCGACCCATTCCTGGCCAGGCTCGAGCTCCAGCTCGGGCGTGTCCCGGGTGAGCACCTCCAGCATGCCGTTGATCTCTCGCTGCTGGGCGCGGCGGTGCTTCGGCAGCTTCGGGTTGCCGATCATCAGGAACGCGATGATCCCCACATAGGGGATGAGGAAGATCGCCAGCAGCCAGGCCATTGCCGACGACGGGCGCCGGTTCACCGGGACCACCAGCAGGGCGATCAGGCGGACGGCGACGCCGACGAGGTCGACGCCGAGCGCGTGCAGCGCGATGCTCGTGGGATCCACGGGGCAAAGGTATCGATCAACGCACCCGCGGTCGGCTGAGCCCAAAAGCACCTCCGGGCTCCCGCTTGCCCGCGACCCCCGCTACTGGTTGGGTCGTGCCATGAACTCCTCCGGCTTGTGGACCGACCCGGCCAGCGATCCCCGATCGGCCATCGACCACGGGCGCGGCGAGAAGGCCGTGCTCGCCAGTTACCTCGACCGCTACCGGCTCACGTTCGAGCTGAAGTGTGCCGACCTGAGCGCCGCCCAGCTCGCGACCCGGTCGGTCCCACCGTCCACGCTGTCGCTGCTCGGCCTCGTGCGACACCTGGCGCGGGTGGAGCACAGCTGGACCCGCAGGGTGCTGGAGGGGCACAGCGACCTGCCGAG
>JAOATP010000036.1 GCA_030158185.1 Propionicimonas sp. | reverse complement strand
CGCCGACCTCGGTGGTGCCCCAGGCGCCGGGGAAGAAGGTGCTCTTGTCGATCGAGGCCGGGGTCGGGTCGAAGGCATCCAGGTCGGCGAACTCACCCATCCAGGTGGTGCCGACCATGGCCAGGTCGGGCGTCTTCTGGGCGGTGATCGCTGTGGTGAACTTGTCGTGCGCCCCATCCCAGGGGATGGCGGTGACGGTCACCTTGACGTCGGGGTTGGCGGCCTCGAAGTCCTTGACCAGGTCGGGCAGCTTGTCGCCCTCTGCTCCCATCGCCCAGATGGTGAGCTCGCCGGTGGCCGGGCCCTCGGCGACCGAACTGGCCGGTGCCGGTGCGGCGCTGGGGTTGTCGGCCGGCCGGCCGCAGCCGGTGACAGCCAGTGCCGCAGCCATGGTGAGCGCGGCGATCGCGGGTGTTCTCATTCCGGTTCCTCCTTCAAGGATTCCCTGACCGGCATTCGCCGCGGCCGGATGGCCGCGAGCTGTGCCTCAGGGCAGCCACACGAACCACGCAGGACGATGCGTGTGGGCAGGATGGTGGGGTCGTGCTCCTGCTGGCCGGTGGTGAGCCAGCGGTACAGGGTCGTGGCGGCGAGGCCGCCGAGGTCGCGCACCGGCTGGGCAACCGTCGTCAGTCCGGGACGGGTGTAGCGGGCGGTCATCACGTCATCCCAGCCGGTGATGGCGAGGTCGTCGGGAATGGCGAGGCCGGCCCGCTGGAGCTCATCCAGCAGGGCGACGGCCACCTCGTCGTTGACGCAGACCAGGCCGTCGGGACGCTCGTCGCCGTCCAGCAGGTGGTGGGCGAAGCGTCGTCCGTCGTCCTCGGAGTAGCCGACGCGCGCCGGCTCCGACACGGCCATGCCGGCAGCAGCATGGGCCTCGATGAAACCGGCGTGGCGTTCGGCGGCGTCCGGGGCGAGGTCGGGGTCGCCGACGAAGACCAGGTGGCGACGGCCATGCCCGAACAGGTGCTCTGTGAGCTCGCGGGCGCTCGCCGTGTTCTCGGTTCCGATCGAGTCGGGACGCAGGCCGGCGGCGACCTGCAGCACGGGCAGCCGGCGGGCGAGGGAGCTGAGCTCCTCGTCCGCCAGCTGACCCGGCCGGGCCATGACGGCCAGCCCGTCGACGCGGGCGGCGAGCTGGCGCAGGGGGCGTGACAGCCCGGGCTCGTCGGTCATCAGGAGGGCGACGGAGAGGCCGAGGTCTGCGGCAGCGGACTCGAAGCCGACCAGGAGCTCCGCGAAGTAGGGGCCCGTGAGCTCCGGCAGCATGAGGCCGACGGCCTCGTGCTTCTTCGCTGCGAGGGCACGGGCGGACCCGCCGGGCAGGTAGTCGAGGCCGCGTGCCGCTTCCAGCACCTTCTCGCGGGTGGCCTCCGCCACCCGTCCAACGCCCTGCAGGACGCGGGAGACGGTGGCGATGGACACGCCTGCGGCATCGGCGACGGCATAGATCGTCGCGGGGCGAGGCCGGATTCCGGTCACCGCTGCTCCCTCCATTGGGTGTGTAAGCGCTTACCCGTCCAATACCCACCCAGCGGCGAACCAACCCCTCCTGGGCAAACCTGTGTAGTTTCGCGGTCCAATTCCGCTCAGCGCAGGCAGAAAGGAGGGGCAGGAAAGGGGACTGTCCCCT
>JAOATP010000035.1:6035-26326 GCA_030158185.1 Propionicimonas sp. | reverse complement strand
GCTCACCTCGTGGGGGTGGGACGACTTCATCAACTGGTGGCCGGGGTGGGCGACCAGGACCAACAAGGGCAGCATCAAGATGCCGAGCGGTGTCACCGTTCACCACACCGCGGGTGCGGCGACGGCAACCACGTACCTGATCAATCCGACCGACCGGCCGGAACTGGTCGTGCTGGCGAACATCCACATCGACGTCCTCGAACGACGGATCCGGTTCATCTGCGCCGGTGGCGCCAGCCACGGCGGGATGACCCACGAGCCCTGCTACGACCGGGTGGTCGCGGGAACCGCGCCGCTGGACCGGGACCTGGTTCCGGGCAGTGACGATGCGACGTTCTCCATCAACAAGCGGACGGTGGGCATCGAGGTGGACGGCGCAGGCGGCCCGGACGAGTGGGACGACTGGGCCTACCGGGCCGCGGTGGCGACCTCGGCAGCGTGCCAGGTGGCAGCCGGCTGGCCGGTGGGTGACGCGCCGCGGGTAGGGGCGCACAAGGAGCACACGACGAGGAAGCCGACCGATCCGGAGGCGCCGATGGGCAAATTCCGGATGGACGTCCTCGACTGCATCGCGAACCCATGGGGGCCCGGAACGGGGCGGCCGGAGTTCGTGCTGGGCGACCGGGTGCTGTCCCGCAACGGCAACGACGAGGGGAGTGACGTCGCAGACCTGATCCGACTGCTGAACGCGATCGGCTTCGACCTGTTCCCCGACGACGAGTTCGGGCCCGCAGTCGAGGGGGCTGTCATCGAGTTCCAGACCACCCACGGCCTCGCCCCGGACGGGATCGTCCGACTCGACACGGTGGAGGCGATCAAGCGGGCGCTGACCCTGCCGGCCGGAACGGACATCGAGACGCCGCCTCCGGTGGCCGGACAGGGCCGGGCGGAGGCGCCCAGGGCAGTTCCGGTCGTGCACGAGCGCAAGTTCCGGTTCGGGCAGGCGAACCTGCAGGCCCAGCGATTCGGCGGCATCGACGACGACAGCCCGCGGCGCGGCGAGTTCCTCAAGGACAAGCTGAACTGTTCGGTCTACGCGTTGAGCGAGGTGTCGCAGCGCGCGCGCAACGCGATTCGTGCCGTGCTGGGGGAGGAGCGCTTCAAGGTGTTCCCGGTCGGCATGGTCGCTGTGATGTGGGACTCGAACAAGTGGCAGCACGCAGGCAGGAAAGAGGTGAGGTTCGGCGACCACAACAACGACATCCACGGGGCCGTTCGCGTGACGCTCGGTGATCTCCAGGGCAGCGGCCTGACCATGGACGTGATCGCCATGCATGTACGTCCCAAGGCCATCGCCACACTGGCGGAGCAGCAGTCCGACATCAGGAAGGCGATGGACGGGCTGCGTCGCGCCGGCGTGCCGACCCTTGTCGCCGGCGACTTCAACACCGGGACAGCATTCGAGATCATCGAACCGTTCGGCTTCGTGCGGGCCACCGAGAGCATCAACACGGTCAACAACCCCGGGACCCAACGCCTCGACGCTGTCTTCTTCACCCCCGACGTCCAGTTCCGCGACGCCATCCAGGTCGATCCGGGCTCGGTCAGCGACCACAAGACGTGGCAGGTGAAGGGCACCCTCGTCGAGGCCTGAGCGGCATCCGCAGGAATAGTTGAACCGACAACTGCCTTGTGGGAAGTGTTGATGCCGTCGGACGAAGGAATGGACATGGCTCGGATCTCTGTCATCGGTGGAACCGGTTACGCGGGAAGTGCGGTGGTGCGCGAGGCCGCGAAGCGCGGGCACGCGGTGACCGCCGTCAGTCGCACGGCGCCGGAGGTCCCGGTGCCGGGCGTCACGTACGTCACCGGTTCGGTGCTCGATGCCGAGGTGCTCCGGCGCGCTGTCGACGGCGCAGACGCGGTGTTCGAGGCGCTGTCGCCCCGTGGGGACATGGCCGGCAAGGTCGAAGCCGTGATCGCCGACCTGATCGCTCTGGCGGACACGGCGGGGGTGCGCCTGGGAGTCCTTGGCGGCGTGTCGTCTGTGCTCGTCGCTCCCGAGGGCCCGCGGCTGTTCGACCTCTCCGAGCCCCCTGCCGAGGTGCTGCCGGAGATCCAGCTCGGCCTCGACAAGCTGGAGGCGATGAAGGCGGCGCCGGAATCCCTCGACTGGTTCTACGTGAGCCCCGCTGCCGAGTTCGGCGCCTGGGTGCCCAGCACCGAGACCGGCCAGTACCGCCTCAGCGACGACGTCCTGCTGAAGGGGCCGGACGGCACGTCGGAGATCTCTGCCGGTGACCTCGCGATCGCCGTGGTCGACGAGTTCGAGAACCCGACCCACCACCGCCGGCGCTTCCACGTCGCCCACTGAGGCAGGCTCCGAAGCGCTGTCGAACCCGCCGCGAACGGCATCGGAGGACCCACCTCCGGATGCGCCGTAGACTGTGGACGGACGCTGGCACCCTTCACCGCGAAGATGAGCCCGAGCCGGCACCAGGACGAAGTAGCTACTCATGGGCACCTACGGCGAAACAACGAGGGGCGAGACTCTTCCCGCCACCAGCTTCAAGGCGGCCCAGCCGGCCGACGACAAGCGCACCAACACGTGCGACCTGTGCGTCGCGCCGTCCGTTGCCGTCGTCGTGATCGGTGAGGAGCCGTCCGCACTGTCTCTGGAGTTCTGCGGGCACCACCTCGCACTCCACACGGCCAAGCTGACCGATCGCGGACACAAGGTCCTCTTCCACAAGTGACCTGGATGGCGCCATTGCCCATCTCGATGGCCCATTCGCGCCCGATCAGATCGCACGCGGACATCGACGCGAGGAATCACGTCATGGGGCGAACCAGCGATCAGCCGGTTTCCGGTTCTGCGAACCCGGGCAGGTACTCGCGCAGGACCTGGGCGAAGTGGGCGCGCACGTCCAGCTGGGAGAGCACGGCGATGCCGCCCATCCAGACCCGGTAGATCAGGCCGTACTCCGGCGGGATGTTCAGGCTGGTGGCCACCCCGTCGCTGCGGGCGTCGCCGTGCACGCGGGCGAACTGGCCGCGGGCCCATTCCCGGTTGAAGGCGAACTCCTCGACCCTTGCCGGCTCGACGAACGGCGAGAGGTAGTCCAGCAGCTCTCTCGCCTCCAGGTCGCCCTTGACGAAGCCTTCCTCCTCCAGGCCGGCCAGCATGCTGTCCGCGTCCCTGTCGACGGCATGACGGATCAGTTCACCCATTGCAGAAGGCAGCCCGTTCGGCAACCGGGACACCAGCCCGAAATCGACGACGCCGAGCCGCCCGTCAGGGGTGACGAGGAAGTTCCCCGGGTGCGGGTCGCCGTGCAGGATGCCCGAGAGCGACGGTCCGGCGAACAGGAAGGTCACGTAGTCGAGGGCGCTGCGGTTGCGCACCTCGTCGGGCTGGCCGATCAGGGAAGTGAGCTTCTCCCCGTCCACCCAGTCGCTGACGAGCACCCTGCGGGTGGCAACATGCACGGCGGGCACGATGAACCTCGGGTGCCCGACCAGGGCCTCCGACACCTGCTGCTGCGCAGCTCCCTCACGGGTGTAGTCCACTTCCTCGGTGACCCGCGCAGCGAGTTCCCTCGTCAGGGCCACCACGTCCAGACCGCCGGTCAGCGGAGAGACCGCTGCGGCCAGCCGCTGGATCTGGCGCAGGTCGCTGGCCAGCGCGACGTCAGCGCCGGGGTACTGCACCTTGATCGCGACCTGCCTGCCGTCTGCGAGTCGCGCCTTGTGCACCTGGCCGATGGACGCAGCTGCGGCCGGACGCAGGTCGACCTCGGAGAACATGCGACGCCAGTCGGTGCCCAGTTCGGAACGCAACACAGCCTGGGCCCGCGAGGACGGCATCGGCGGAGCCCCGTCCTGCAGCTTCCTGAGGCGCTCGCGGAACGGTGCAGCGATGTCCTCGGGAAGCATGGCCTCGAAGAGGCTGAGGGCCTGGCCGAACTTCATCGCCCCGCCCTTGAGCTCGCCCAGCACCTGGAACAGCTGCTCCGCCGCCGCGTCCCGCAGTGCTGCGTCCACCTCGGCAGCGGGAGCGCCGAGTAGTCGGCGTCCCAGGCCGACGCCGGCCCGGGCCGCAGCCCCCAGCGGCAGGCTGAGCATGCGCGCGCTCCGACCGAACGTGGATTCGGGCATGACCCGACGCGCGTCGGCCTCGAAGTCGTCGGGTTCGGTGCTCACCGTGCCAGTGTGCCCGGCCGGCCTAACCGATCGGTAACAGGCAGCCGCAACGCGGGTGTGCCGGCCAGGCCCTGCTGTGCAGCCTGAAGTCGGCCAGCCCCAGCTCCAGCGTGCTGCCCGTGGTCTCCGGAGCGCCACCGGCCAGCAGGGCTCTTACCTGCACCGTCGCCGTGCTCGCCGCCCACGCCAGCAAGGTCGGTTCGGGAGCCACCGACTCCCTGCACAACTGCGCCAGCAGGTGGGGCCAGGCCTCGTCGAGGCGGCACCGGTTGAGGTCCTGGCACCGGACGCACGGGCTGCGCCCCGGAACCACCAGCGGCCCGACAACTGCCCGGTCAGGTTCCAGCCTCACGACCAGGTGGGGACGCCCCGAACGGAACAACGCATCCGTGAGTGTCCGGTCGGGCTCGGCGGTCTCACCCGCGAGGATCACGAGGTCGTGGACGGCGCCCGTGGCAGCGGTGTCGTCGCCGGCCAACGCTGCCGGCTCCGCACGGACCGCGGTCAGCCCGGTGCGTCTCAGGGAGTCCACCACCGCGTCAGCGAGGGCTCCGGTACCCACGACGGCGAGTGTTGCCGCTCGCACGGCCTGTGACGGAGTCATCAGACCCGCCGCCGTGAGCCGGTCGACCAGCCAGGCGATCCACGCCGGGTCGAGATCGGGCAGGAGCCGCGCCAGGTCGTCGGTGCCCTGTGGTCTTGCCAGCAATTCGATCGCAAGGGGGAGTGCGCTGGGCACACCGGTCAGGACGAGGGCGGGGGAGTCGAGCCCCACCTGGAGCACTCCGGGAGAGCGCCAGACGGCGACAGCCGGCCGGGTGAGTCGAAGAGCTGAAGAGTCCGCCACCGGCCAAGGTTCACCCCGCGCGGACCGTGTGGACAAGGGCAAGGAGGTGACGGGCAACACCTGTGACGAAACGGGCAACACCGCCCGGGCACAGCAAAGCGCCGGCCACATGGCCGGCGCTGTGCAGTCTGCTTCAGGCCTTGGGCAGGAACCGGGTCAGGTTGGTGCCGCACACGGGGCACTTGGCCTTGGCGATGCGGGTCCCCTTCTCGTTCACCACGACATCGCCGGTGGCTTCGCGGTGGTCCTTGCACTTGACGCAGTAGAACGAACCGCTATAGGTGTCGTTGGCCACGTTCTTCCTCCTGTAGATCGGCTTCGCCCCCTGTTGGGACTCCGCGAGTGGGTTGCCGGTCAGTCTATGCCCCAGACGCTGCCATCTGGCATCAGCGGGGCCCGGCGTGCGAGGACCCCCAGGACCAGTTCCGCTTGCCTTCCCCTGCGAGCGGACCGGCCGCTGGGGGCCTCGCGACTAGAAGTTAGTGCCCGGCCCGCCCCGGGTCAACTGACGCTGTCGGCGGCGTGTCGTAACGTTTCCCGTATGCCAGCAGATGCCGAGGTCGAGGTCCGTCGCAGCGCGCGGAGGAAACGTACCCTCACCGTGTTCCGGGAACGGGGCCGCCTTGTCGCGCTGGTACCGGCCCGCCTCACCGCAGCCCAGGAGCGAAGCCTGCTTCCCCCGCTGGTCGAGCGGTTCCTCGAGCGCGAGTCGCGCCGTACGATGCCGGCGTCCACCGACGAGTTGAGCGTGCGGGCCCGTGACCTCTACGACGCCTACCTCGCCCCGCGGGCGGGCGCACCGCTACCGCCGTTCAGCGTCCGCTGGGTCGACAACCAGCAGCGCCGCTGGGGGTCGTGCTCCAGTGACAGCGGGCACATCCGGCTGTCCTCACGGTTGCGGACCATGCCGTTGTGGGTGTCCGACTACGTGCTGCTGCACGAACTGGCGCACCTGTTCGTCCCCAGCCACTCCGACGACTTCCACCGCCTGCTGGCCGGCTATCCCCACCTGGCGCGCGCCCAGGCCTTCCTGCAGGGCTACCAGCACGCCGCCGATGCCGGCGGCAAGGACTGGTCGGACGACCTCGACTGATCAGCTGCCCGAGGAGCCTTCCTCGTCCAGCAGGCGTGCCAGTTCGACGTCCAGCTCGTCGGGACCCGCTGCACGGTGCCCCTCGGCGGCGAAGCCGAGCGGATCGGCAAGGTCTGCGGCGGTCGGCAGCAGGTCGGGGTGCGCCCAGGTGGCGTCGCGCGCCTCGGAGCCCCGGGCCGACCGGGTGGCGGCCCACAGGTTCGCAGCGTCCCGGGTGCGGCGCGGCCGCAACTCGAGGCCGACCAGCGACTTCAGTGCGGATTCTGCCGGTCCGCCCGTTGCCCGGCGGCGCCGCAGGGTCTCGATCAGTCCCGCCGCTGCCGGCATCCGCTGGCCGGCGACCTGCGCGACGACCTCGTCGACCCAGCCCTCGACAAGGGCCAGCAGGTTCTCCAGCCTTGCGAGCACCTCGAACTGCTCGTCCGTGCGTTGCGGTGCGAACAGCGACCCGGCAAGGGCGTTGCCCGCATCTTCGAGCTCGCCTGCCGTCATCGCCGAGTTGAGCTGGCTCTCGATGGCCTGCTCGAGGGCGTCCGGGTCGATGGTGATGTCCCTGGCGTAATGCTCGACGAGTGCGAGGAGCTGCGGACCGAGCCAGCCGACGGCCCCGAACAGGCGCTGCCTCGCGGCCTCCCGGATGGCAAGGAACAGCAGGATGTCCGACGGGTCGGCCGCTAGTCCTTCGGAGAACGCCTCGACGTTGGTCGGCAGGAGCGCCACCCGGGGCTGCTCCGTGAGCGGCAGTCCGATGTCACCCGCGCTGACCACCGTGCTGGCGAGGCTGCCGAGCGACTGGCCCACCTGCGCTGCGAACATGCCGGCGAGCGCCATCCGCAGCATGGGCTCGGCTGCGCGCATCTCGCCGGGTCCGTCCATCAGGCCACGCAGGGCTGCGGAAAGGGACGTGACGACCGGCCGCACGAGCTGCTGCCAGGTCGGGTAGGTGTTGTCGATCCACTCCGTCCGGCTCCACGCCGTTGCACTCAAGGCGAGCCGCGGGAAGGTGATCTCCTCGTCCAGCCACAGGTCTGCAAGCCCGACGGCGTCACGGATCCGGGCGACCTCCGCCGGTGTCGGCGCCGGGTCGGGACCGGCGGACGCCGTGATCCTGCGGACCACGTCCTTGGTGAAGCCCCAGTTCATGCCGCTTTCGGAGTCGGACTTGCCGAAGCTGGCCATCTGGGAGGTGAAGGCGCTCATCATGCCCTGCATGCGGCCCATGAGCTGCTCGATCTCCAGGCGACCGTCCGGCCCTGGCTCGATGCCGAACTGGGCGAGGAACCGAAGCAGGGCGGCTTCGTCGTCCCCGGGCTCCGGGCGATCGTGGGGGGTGCCCGAATCGGACATTGGCAACTCCTAGCGTGATGAGGCCTCCATTGTCCCGCACCTCCCAAGTCGGTGGAGCCTCGCTGGGGTAGGGTCGGGGGGACGAATCGACCGCCGGACCGACTGGTGGATGGAAGGGTGCACGTGACCAAGCAGACCTGGACGGCGACGGTCTCCGCCGTGCTGTTCGTGGTGCTGGCCGCCGTGATCGCCCTCGTCCCCGTGCCGTACGTCACCTGGTCGCCGGGCACGACCTACGACCTGTTCGCCCAGACCGGGCAGGGTGAGGACACGATCCAGATCACCGGGGCCGACACGTTCCCCACCACCGGTCAGCTGCGGATGACCACGGTGTCGGTGACCGCGCCGTCGAGCACCCTGAGCCTGCCGGAGGTGCTGTTCTCCTACTGGCTCCCTTCGCGCGAAGTGCTGCCCCGCAACGCCGTCTACCAGCCCGGCGAGGGGGCTTCGCAGATCACGGAGCAGGAAACCCGGCTGATGGACGACTCGCAGTCGATGGCCGTCGTTGCCGCCCTGCGCCAGTCGGGGGTGCAGGTCACGGATTGGCCCATGGTGACGTCGGTCTCCAACTCCGGACCGTCAGCGGACGTCATGAAGCCGGGCGACCTGATCATCGCCGTCGATGGCGAGAAGACGGAGACGAAGGAGGCCGTCACCAAGGCGATCAGCCTGCACAACGTCGGTGACCCGGTGCTCTTCACCGTGCTGCGTGACGGTGTGAAGGTGCGCCTGACCGTCATCACCCGCTCGACAGTCAACGACCCCAAGAAGCCGATCGTCGGGCTGAAGCTCACCATCGGCTACAGCTACGCACCCAGGGTCAGCTTCGCCATCGACCCGCAGATCGGCGGCTCCAGCGCAGGGTTGATGTTCGCGCTGGCGATCCACGACCAGCTCAGCAGTGCCGACCTGGTTGCCGGACGGGTGATCGCAGGCAGCGGCACGATGGATTCCGACGGCCGCGTCGGCGATGTCGGCGGCATCCAGGAGAAGCTCGCTGCTGCCGGACGCGACCAGGCGACGATCTTCCTCGTCCCGGTGAACAACTGCTCCGACATCAGCGAGGTGCCCGCCGGCGTCCGCGTCGTCCCCGTCGACTCGCTGGCCGGCGCCACCCAGGCGTTGCAGCAACTGGCCGACCCTGCGCAGGCGGCCTCCGTCCCGGTGTGCCCGTGACTGACGCCCTCGTCGCAGCCCTCATCGAGGTGGAACGGCACGTCGGACGCTCCGGCTGGGACCAGCCGTCGCGGTTGTTCGCTCTGGTCAGGACTTCGGAGCTGATCGCGGCCGAGCCGAGCCTCGCCGACCAGCTCACCGGGTCACCCGACGGCTACAGCTCGATCGAGCAGGAGGACTTCACCCCCGGCGACGACCTGGCAGAAACCCTCGCGGGGATCGCCTGGCCGGACGCCGTCTCCGGTTGCGTCCTCACACTCGAGCGCGCGTTCCTCCCGTCCGACGCCGAAGGCGAACTGCCGGCGGATCCGGATGCAGCCGCGCTCGCGGTCGCGAACCATCCGCGCAAGCTCGACCTGCGTGTCGTCGTCGGCGTCACGAGGGACGGCGGTAGCCACGGCCTCGCACGGGTGCGCGGCGAGGACGGCGACCTGCTCGCCGGGGCTGACCTGGTGCCCGCACTGGCTGCGGCACTTGCGCATACATTGGAATGACCCGAGGCGGCCGGTCGCCCCGGCCCGATGAGGAGTACTCGTGAGCGTGACGTCACAGATGTCGCGGCGTGGCCCGTTGATCCCGACGATTCTTGTGATCGCCGCCCTTGTGGCTGCGTTCACCATTTTCGCCGAAGTGTGGACCCAGAAGCTGTGGTTCGACTCGGTGACCTTCCCGCAGGTCTTCACCACCCAGCTTCTCGCCCAGGTGCTCCTGTTCTTCGCGTTCGCGATCGTCATGGGTGGCGTCGTCGGGCTGAACATGTGGATCGCGTACCGGCTCCGGCCCACCGTGCGCCGCACCGGCCAGAGCGCCGTCCTCGACAGGTACCGCGACCTGCTCGAGTCCCACGTCCTGCTGACGATCCTCGTGCCATCGATCTTCTTCGGGGTCATCGCGGGCGTGTCCGCGGTGAGCCAGTCGATGGAGTACCTGGCCTGGTGGAACCGCACGCCCTTCGGCGTCGCCGACGCGTACTTCGGCCTTGACGTCGGCTTCTACGTCTTCGAGTACCCGGTCTGGCAGGACCTGCTCTCCTTCCTGCTCGGTGCGCTCTTCTTCGGCCTTGTCGCGGCGGCAGCCGTCCACTTCGCCGTCGGTGGCATCGTGTCCGGACGAGCTCGCGGACGGGCAGCCCACGAAAACTCCGCCCGCATCCACCTCTCCGTGCTCGCCGGGCTCATCCTCGTCGGCTACGGCCTGCAGAACCTGCTCGACCGCTACGGGTTCCTGCTGCAGCAGGGCACCCTTTTCACCGGCATGCAGTACACCGACGCCCACGCCCGGCTCAACGCGAAGCTCGTCATGGCGGTCATCGCGTTCCTCTGCGCCGGGCTGTTCTTCGCCAACGGCTTCCTGCGCCGGTGGACGCTCGCCATCACAGGGCTCGTCCTGATGATGGTCTCCGGCCTGATCCTCGGCCTGATCTACCCGCTGGTGGTGCAGAGCTTCCAGGTCAAGCCCAACGAGCCCGACCTCGAGCGCCCCTACATCCAGGCGCACATCGACGCCACCCGCCAGGCGTACGGCATCGACAAGACGGAGGTGACCCCGTACGACGCGGTCACCCAGGTCCGTCCCGGCCAGCTCAAACAGGACGCCGAGGCCCTGCCGGGCATTCGGTTGATCGATCCCGCTGTGGTTGCTCCCACGTTCGAGAACCAGCAGCAGTTGCGCGGTTACTACACGTTCCCTGACGTCCTGGACGTCGACCGCTACATCATCGACGGCAAGGAGACCGACGCCGTCGTCGCGGCCCGTGAGATCGACTACCAGAAGCTGCCCGACCAGAACTGGAACAACCTGCATACCGTCTACACCCACGGCTACGGCATGGTCGCCGCCTACGGCAACCAGCGCAGTTCGTCGGGCGATCCGGTCTGGATCGAGAAGAACCTGCCCCCGGAGGGTGCGCTTCCGAACTACGAGGGCCGGATCTACTTCGGCGAATACGCCACAACGTTCGGCATCGTCGGACGCGAGCAGGGCGAGCCGGCCATCGAGTTCGACAGCCCCGGTAGTTCACAGGAGGCAGGCGAGGTCAACAACACCTACGCCGGCACCGGAGGCGTCCCGATGGGTGACCTGTTCACCCGCCTGCTGTACGCAGCGCACTTCATGGACCTGAACATCCTGCTGTCGGATCGTGTGAACAGCCAGTCGAAGATCCTGTACGACCGCACTCCGAAGGAGCGGGTCTCGCAGGTGGCGCCCTGGCTCACGCTGGATTCCAACGTCTACCCGGCAGTTGTCGACAACCGCCTGGTGTGGATCGTCGACGCCTACACCACGAGCCGCAACTACCCGAACAGCCAGGTGAAGTCGCTGCGCGCCAGTACCAGCGACGCCCAGTCCAACCTCGTCGGCACCCAGGCCGACCAGGCGGTGAACTACCTGCGCAACTCGGTGAAGGCCGTCGTGGACGCCAGCAACGGCAACGTCAACCTGTACGCGTGGGAAGAGGGCGACCCGATCCTCCAGTCGTACGAGAAGGCGTTCCCGGGGACGGTGAAGCCGCGCAGCGAGATCAGCCCGGACCTGATGGCACACCTGCGCTACCCGGAGGACCTTTTCAAGGTGCAGCGCGACGTGCTCACCCGCTACCACATGACCGACCCGAACTCGTGGTTCCAGCAGTCCGACCTGTGGCAGGTGCCGGCAGACCCGACGCAGACCACTCCGGGTCAGACCACGGAGGCGACCAAGGCGGGGCCTGCGGAGCCGCCCTACTACCTTTCGATCAAGTGGCCCGGCGACGAGTCCCCGGTGTTCAGCCAGACGGCGGTCTTCGTGCCCAACCAGCGCGCCAACCTCGCGTCCTACCTTTCCGTGGTCGCGGAGGCGACAAGTCCCGACTACGGCAGGTTGCGGGTGCTGCGCATGTCAGACACCCAGCAGATCGCAGGGCCCGGCCAGACCCTCAACGCGATGACCACGGACCAGCGATTCGCCGATGTGCTGCGCTCCTACACGAACCAGGGCTCGGCTGCG
The DNA here is from genome assembly GCA_030158185.1 of Propionicimonas sp. Lineage (GTDB taxonomy): Bacteria > Actinomycetota > Actinomycetes > Propionibacteriales > Propionibacteriaceae > Propionicimonas. Next base: position 14,735 of record JAOATP010000035.1, on the reverse strand, counting down.
GCGAAGTACGGCAATCTGCTGACCTTGCCGATGGGCAGCGGCCTGCTCTACGTGATGCCGATCTACACCACGCGGGAGGCCAGTTCCGGCACGGGGACGTATCCGGCGCTGAGGTTCGTCGCCGCCCGCTTCGGTGAGCACGTCGGCATCGGGAACACGCTGCAGGAGGCCCTCGACCAGGTGTTCTCCGGCGACGCCGGCGCGGACACCGGGGAGGACCCGACCCAGACCCCGACGGAGCCGACGCAGCCCACCGATCCCACGACGGAGCCGACGGACGCGGACCGGCAGGCGGCCGTCGCCGCCATGAAGACCGCCGATGCCGCTTTCGCCGCTGCCGACGAGGCGCTGCGCAAGGGCGACCTGGCCGGTTACCAGACCCAGATCGCCGCGGCCAAGGCCGCGGTGCTCGAGGCGCTGGCCAAGCTGGGCGCCCGGTAGCTCAGGGTTTCAGCGTCACCGGCCAGCCGGCGGCGACCAGCGGGTCCCGCAGAGCTGCGGCGTCCCCGACGACGACGAGCGTCAGCGCGTCCGGCGGCAGCAGTTCGCCGATCGCCTGCGTTGCCGACTCGGGCGTCACGCGGGTGAGGGCGACGGCGTTGGAGTTCACGAACTCCGCGCTGAGTCCCGCCGCGACGAGGGAGGCAACCCGTTCCGTGACGCCCTGTGCTGTGGAGTACCGCAGCGGCGCGATGCCGTTGGTGTAGTTGACCGCGTCCCGCACTTCCTGGGTGGTGATCGGCTTCCCGGTCACGGCGAGGAGGGTGCGGGCGAGGTCGAGGGCCTCGGTCACAACGCCGGTGCGGAACGAGCCGGACACGGCCAGCAGCCCGCCGTCGCGCATCGGGGAGTTCACGAGGTGGACGCCGTAGGTGAAACCCTTCTCCTCGCGCAGCACCCGGTTCAGCCGGCTGAGGAACGCACCGCCGAGCGCATGCGTCGCCACCTGCAGGTCGGCCCACCGCGGATCGCCGCGGTCGATGCCGAAGCCGCCGAGCCGGATGTCGGCCTGGACGGCGCCCGGCCGGTCGATCAGCCAGCAGTGCGGCGTGCGGGACACCGGCGTCTGGTGGTGCACGCTGAGCGTCCCCGGCACCGACCAGCCGCCGAAGGCCGCCGCTGCCTGGTGGTAGACCTCGTTCGTGAGGTCGCCGGAGATGACCAGCGTCGCGCCTTCGGGACGGTAGTGGCGGGCGTGGTACGCAACGACGTCCTCCGCTGTGATCGCAGCGACCGTCGCAGCGGTGCCACCTGCCAGCCGTGACGCGCGGAAGCGGCCGGGGATGACGGCCTGACGGAAGGCGACCTGCGCCCGGTTGGACGAGTTGGCCATGGTGTGGTCGATCTCGGCCAGCCGCAGGGACTGGTGGCGCTCGACGTCGGAGGCGCGCAGTTCCGGCTCGGAGATCGCCTCGGCAAGCAGGGGCAGCGCCTCGGACAGCCGGCTCGCAGGTACTTCGAGCAGCAGGTCGCTGGCCGCGTAGCCGGCCGACCCGCTGAGCACGGCACCGATGTCCTCGAGGCGCTCGGCGAAGGTCGGTCCGGAATGCGTGGCCGTGCCCTCGTCGAGGCAGCGCTGGGTGATGGTCGCGACGCCTTCGATGTCGCCCGGCTCGGTGCTCAACGGATTGTCGAGCACGAGGGAGACGGCCGCGATGTGCTGGCCGGGACGGTGGAAGGCGAGCACCTGGAGGCCGTTGTCGAGCCACCAGTGGGCCGGCTCGGGGAAGATCCAGCGGGGTGGCGCCTTCACCTCGGGACGGTGGTCAGGCTTGCGCATCGCCAACCTCCTGCTGGTAGTCGAGTTGGGCCCGCTGTCCGGGTTGGAGGTACGCCGCGCAGGCGGCAGCCACCTGGTCGAGCGTCACGGCCTCGACCTCGGCGAGCCGCCGGTTGATGCGCTCCGGGTCGGAGTGGAGTGTGGTGTAGGCGCTGATCATGTCGGCGCGCGAGTCGAGGGAAGCCAGTTCGCTGAGCCATTCCCGCGCGTACTGCGCCTTGGCGCGGGCGAGCTCCGCTGCTGTGGGGCCGTCCGTGACGAGCCGCTCCACCTCGATCAGGGCGGCCTCGATGGCAGCGCCCGCGTCCGCACCTGGCAGGGCACGCAGCTGGACGAGCCCGAAGGAGTTCCCGCCGACCAGCGGGACGGCGGACGCTCCAGCACCCGCTGCGACGCCGAGGTTGCGCACCAGCTGCTGGTGCAGCCGGGAGGTCTGCCCGCCGCCGAGGGCCACCATGGCGAGCTCGCACGCGTCGAACTCGGGGGTGTCGCGGGGCGGGAGCCGCCAGGCGAACCAGGTCGCGGCCGCCGGCACCCGTGCCGTGACCTGCAGGACCGGAACGCCCTGCAGCGGCGGCAGTGACGTGATCGGTGGCCGCTGACGCCGGTTCCAGGCCGGCAGGTGCCCGAACGCACGCTCTGCCCGCTTGAAGCCGTCCTTGGCGCTGACGTCGCCGACAAGGGTGAGCACGGCGTTGTCGGGACGGTAGTGGTTGCGGAAGAAGTTCGCCGCCCGCTCTGCTGTCGCGGTGTCGAGGTCGGCCATCGAGCCGATGGTGGTGTGGCCGTACGGGTGGTCGGGTCCGAAGACGAGCCGGACGAGCTGCTGCATCGCGTCCCCGTAGGGCACGTTGTCGTAGCGTTGCCGCTTCTCCTCCTTCACCACCTCGCGCTGGGTGTCGACGCTCGCCTCGTCGAGGTGTGCGGGGAGGCTCGCCAGCCGGTCGGCCTCCATCCAGAGCGCAAGTTCGAGTGCGCCCACCGGCAGGGTCTCGAAGTAATTGGTGCGGTCGAACCAGGTGGTGGCGTTCACGGCGCCCCCGAGGGACTGCAGCAGGTTCAGGTGCTCGCCGGTCGCCACATGGTCGGAACCGGAGAACATCAGGTGCTCGAACAGGTGTGCCCAGCCGTGCTCGCCCGGACGCTCGTCGCGCGAACCGACGTCGTACCAGAGGTTCACTGCCACCATCGGGACGCTGTGGTCAGGGCTGACGACCACTCGCAGTCCGTTGTCGAGCGTGCGCTGGTGGATCGGATAGTTCAGCTGATCGGACGGGGCCACTCGCCCATCTCACCACATCGCACCAGATGCCGAACAACATGGCAGCCCGGCAGGGCGTCGCCGCACGCCCCGCCGGACCGGTAGGAGGAGGACCGGTGGCGTCAGTGCCGCCAGCCCTTGCGGGTGTCGATCCTCACGATGGAGGGCGGTCCGGTGATGCCGGTTGCCGCGTACAGCGCCCCGCCCTTGCCAGCTTCGACCGCCAGGGCTCCGGGCAGCGGCAGGAACTCGGCCACTTTCCCGTGCCGGATCACGGAGATCCGTCCGGCAAACAGTTCAGCGACGTAGATCCTGCCTCCGGAGATGGCGAGGTTGGTCGGGCCGAGCAGCCCGGTCGCGACTTCCCTGAACTTTCCGTTCCACGGGTTCACCCGGTACACCTTGCCGCGGGCGCCGAAGCTGGGATCCTCCGGGCCACCCGGCAGGGTGGTCACGTAGAGGAACCCGTCCACGCCGACCTCGACGTCGGTGGGCACCGGCTCGAAGTTGTAGGTGACGTCACCGGCGCAGATCAGGCCGAATCCCGCCGCGGCCTCCTTGGTCACCTTCGCCGGCTGCGGTGGCAACACGGCCAACGTCGAGATCCTGCCGGTGCGACTGATCCGGAGAAGGGCGTTCGCCCCGGCATCGGCGAGGACGAACCCGCTGCCGAAGGCGGTGAGGGAGTAGGCGTGGGAGTCGATCGCCCCGGTGTAGCTCAACGGCGGGACACCTTGTGGGGCGTTCGGATCGAGGGTGCACTTGCTGGGATCGGCGAGGCCGTAGTGGTTGACCTTGTCGGGATTGTTCGCCTTCTCGTAGGCCAGGGTGTCGGCGGTCGCCGTGAAGGCGCGCGGGCCCTGGATCGTGACGCCGCTGTCGGTGATCCCGGCTGGCGGGCCACCCACCGTGTGGGTGTAGGCGAGGTACTTGCCGTTCCTCGACAGCGCGACGCCGGAGGCGCCTTCGACGCCACCGACGAGGGTCTTCACGGTGCCGTCTGAACGCACCTTGCCGACAAGGCCGGCGCCGTCGGCGACAAGGACGCGGCCGTGGCGCACTTCGAGGTTGAAGGGTGCACCGACGGCAGTGGTCAGGACAGTGGAAGTGGGGGTGGGCGGGGGCTTCGTTGTGTGTGCCCCTGCCGGAGTCGCGATGATCAGGCTTGCCCCTGCCGCGAGGGCAGTGGCGGCGATGAGGATGCGAGCTACCCGCATGTATGCCTCCGAGCGTTGCGTGGGCGCAGGCCTACGGGCGGCGATGCCTGCAGGGCCTATCGTGCGATGCCGCTGCGAACCCCGGTATGGGCAAACTTGCGGTCAGTCCAGCCGGCGCCGCGGGTAGGCAGCCGGGCGAATCAGGAGGTCGGGATCGGCGGCAACTCGCCGGTCGCCTCGTAGGCCGTGAGCAGGCCGATTCGCCGGGCATGCCGGGGGTCGCCACTGAACGGCGTCGCAAGGAAGGTGGCCACGAAGCCGAGGGCCTCCTCGGTCGTGTGCATGCGGGCGCCGATGGCCACGACCTGGGCGTCGTTGTGCGCACGGGCGAGCCGGGCCGTCTCCTCCGACCAGGCAAGGGCGGCACGGATTCCGCGCACCTTGTTCGCAGAGATCTGCTCGCCATTGCCCGAGCCGCCGATCACCACGCCGAGCGCTTCGATGCCCGCTGCCGCGTCCGCAGCGACGCCGGCGGCCGCGCGCACGCAGTACACCGGGTAGTCGTCGTCCGGGACGGGGTGTCCCGGCCCGTGGTCGACAGCCTCGTGGCCGTTGTCGACGAGCCATTCGGCGAGCAGGGACTTCAGCTCCCAACCCGCATGATCAGAGCCCAGGTGCACGCGCATGTCGCCAGTCTTCCACGCCTCCCCAGGCTCGCCCGGGGCTATGGTCAGTCGAGGTCCACACACGTCCGGGGAGTGAGCATGAGCGAGTTGAGCGAGCAGTTGCAGGCGGAGGAGCGCGAGCTCCGGTTCGCCGATTTCGGCCTCGAGGATGCCTGGGAACTGGGCTCCCGGATGCGGGCGGCAGCCAGGGAGGCAGCGCTCCCCGTGGCGATCGGCATCCAGCTCGGCGAGCAGCGGGTGTTCCACACGGCGCTGCCAGGATCGAGCTCCGACAACGACAACTGGCTGGCGCGGAAGACGAGGGTCGCGCTGCGCTACGGCAAGGCCTCGCTGGCTGTGGGGGAGAGCTTCCGGGATCGCGGGGCCAGCTTCGACACCGACTCGCGCCTCGATCCGTCCCTCTTCGCCGCCCACGGTGGGGTCGTGCCGCTCCGGCTGAGGAGCGGGACGGTGATCGGTGTCGTCGGTGTCTCCGGGCTTCCCCAGCTCGAGGACCACGCCTTCGTCGTCGAGCACCTGCGGGCGTTCCTCGCCCTCCGTGCCGACTAGCGGTCCCTGACACTGACGACACCGGGTAGGCCTCAGCCGGCGACGAACTCCCTCAGCCCTGCCAGCACCCGGTCGACGTCGTCGTCGTTGCTGTACGGGGCGAGTCCGAGTCGAAGGGCGTGGGTGTCCGGCAGCGCCAGCCGGGTGAACGGCTCGTGGGCGTAGAACGACCCGGCCGGCGCCAGCACCTTGCGTGCAGCAAGGAACTCGTAGGCGTCCCAGCTGCGCCGTCCGGGAAGGGTGAGCAGCAGGGTCGGCGTCCGGTCGCCGGCGCGGGAGTGCACGACCACCCGGTCGTCCAGCTCCGCGAGACCGGCCTCGAGGCGTTGCCGCAGCCTGAGCTCGTGGACGTCGACGGCGTGCAGGGACGCGCGGAGCTGGTCGCGGCGTCCGACGGCCGTGCCGGGGGCGATCGCTGCGAGAAAGTCGACGGCCGCAGTCGCGCCGGCCAGCAGCTCGTAGGGCAGGGTGCCCAGCTCGAAGCGTTCGGGCACCTGGTCTGTCGACGGCAGCAGCTTGTCCGGCCAGAGCGTGGCGAGGAACTCCGGAGCAGCGGCGAGCACGGCGCAGTGCGGGCCGAGGAACTTGTAGGGCGAGCAGACGAACGAGTCCACCCCGAGGGCTGCGACATCGACGAACTGGTGCGCCGCGTAGTGCACGCCGTCGACGTGCACAAGGGCCCCGACGGCGTGGGCGGCTGTGGCGATCGCCCGCAGCGGCGGCTTCGTACCGATCAGGTTGGACGCCCCGGTGACAGCGACGAGGCGGGTGCGTGCGGTCAGGGCTGCGGTCACGCTGTCGGGGTCGAGCTCGCCGCTGGCCGGGTCGAAGTCGATCCACCGGACAGCGGCGCCAACTGCTGCCGCTGCCTGCACCCACGGGCGCACGTTGGCGTCGTGGTCGAGGCGGGTGACCACCACTTCGTCCCCGGCCCGCCACTGCTTGGCAAGGGCGCGGGAAAGGTCGTAGGTGAGCTGGGTCGCACTGCGACCGTGCACGATGCCGCCGGCCGGCACGCCCAGCAGGTCGGAGTAGGCCGCCCGGAAACCGCTGACGGCCGCCTCGGCGTTGGCCTCGGAGGGGCTCAGCAGCCCGCGATTGGACAGCGGTGACGTGAGCGTCGTCAGGATCGCAGCGCCGACCTCGAACGGGGTCTGCGTGCCACCGGGGCCGTCGAAGTGGGCCGTCCCCGAACGCAGGGACGGGAAGTGGTCGCGCAGGGCAGCGACGTCGTAGGTCATCGGGACTCCCGGATCGTGTGGCGCTCGCGAGTCTAGGGGTGGGTGGCCTGCCCGGACGCCGTTCGCCGCAGGCCGGATCAGCGCGTTCTGTGGCAGGTGCGGCGACCGCCGTGTCACAGTTCACGTGAACCCGAAAGGGAGGTGGAGATGGCCGAGGTAAGCCAACGGCAGAGGAACCGCGTGCTGGTGGGCCTTGACCTGTTCTTCTTCGTGTTCGGCGGCGTCGCAGCCGCCTGGCTGGCCTACCTGGTGCTGGAGGCCGGCATCTCACCGGGCTGGCCGATGCTGCTGGTCCTCCTGTTCTGGGTGCTGGTCGCCTACCTCGCCCTTCCGCGGATCCACCGGATCCTCACCGCGATCTACCTGCCCGACTACTTCATCGGCCGGGCCCGCACGGCCGATGGGCTGCTGGGTGATCCGGTGAACCTCGCGCTGCGGGGGAGCGCGGCCCAGATCCACGACGCGATGGTTGCTGCCGGCTGGACGCGGGCCGACGAGCTCTCCCTTGCCACCGGCTGGGGGATCGTCGGTTCCACCATCACGGGGAAGAGCTACGCCGAGGCGCCGGTGAGCCCATTGCTCCTCTTCGGCAGGCAACAGGACTTCGCCTACCAGCAGGAGGTGGAGGGCAGCCCGTCCCGGCGCCACCACGTGCGGTTCTGGAAGTGCCCAACGGGCTGGCTCCTGCCCGGTGGCTTCGCCGTCGACTGGCTGGCTGCCGGCACCTACGACCGCAGCGTGGGGCTGTCGCTGTTCACCGGTCAGATCACCCACAAGATCGATGAGGACGTCGACGTCGAGCGCGACCACATCATTGCGAGCGTCACTTCGGCCCGTCCGGCAGCGTCGGTCGAACTCCTGAGCAACTTCTCCACGGGCTACCACTCCCGCAACGGCGGCGGCGACCGCATCGAGACCGATGGCGATCTCCCGGTCGTCGACCTCTCTGCACTGCCGGTTCCGACGAGTGGGGAGTCGGTCGGTGCCGTGGTGGAGGCACAGCCGGCGGGAGCGGGGGCACGGCGTCCCCCACAGGTCGTGTTCGGTGCCCTGGTCACGGGGCTGCTCGGCCTGCAGTACCTGTTCGTCCTCGGGCTCCTCATGATCCCGGCCCCCGGCGACGCCGACACCGCTGCGACCCTGGTCGCCGTGGGGGCCGGCCTCGGCGTGCTTGCGCTGGTCAACCTCGGTCTCGCTGCGGCCCTGCTGGCCGGGCAGGACTGGCCGCGCATCCTTCTGTGTGCCTCCAGCGTGCTCGGCATCGTCGTCGCCTACGTCGGCAATGCAGCGGGCACGCAGCGGATCTCGCTGAGCTCGAACCTCTTCGCCGTTGCCGTCAGCGTGCTGGCACTCCTGGCGCTTTCCAGCGAACCGGCCAGGGCATATGCGGAGGCCCGACGTTCGCGTCGAAAGTCCGGTAAAGGGTCTCCGACCGGGCCATGATGACCCCATGAGCACGCTTGCCGAGTCCGCCGTCAAAGCCCTGCGGGAGGCGGGCGCCGTCCTCACCCCCGGCCTCACTGCCGAGGAGCTGGAAGCGCTGCAGGAGCAGTGGGGGATCGAGTTCTCCGCCGACCACGCCGAGTTCCTGCGGTTGGCCGTTCCCCTGGGTGAGGGCTGGGTCGACTGGCGCGGGCCCACGGAGCCGGTGGCGCACCTGCTGCGGGAACCCAGCGTTGGCCTCCTGTACGACGTTGAGCACAACCAGTTCTGGCCGGCGTCCTGGGGTGAGCGGCCGGGCGACACGGCGGCAGCACTCCGTCTGGCCTCCGGCCGGCTCGCCGGCTGGCCCCGCCTGCTCCCGCTGTACGGCCACCGCTACCTTCCGCCGGGCCCGCTCGCGTCCCCGAGCCCGGTGTTCTCCGTCGTCCAGAGTGACGTGACCTACTTCGGGTTCGACCTGGTGGAGTGGGTGCAGCGCGAGTTCTTCGGGGTGCCGTTGCCCACGGGACGCGAGCTCCGTCCCTCCGTGCCGCACTGGACGCAGCTGGCCGAGGGCAGCGAGGACTTCGACCTGTAGCGCGGG
>JAOATP010000035.1:0-5935 GCA_030158185.1 Propionicimonas sp. | reverse complement strand
TAGGCCAGGCGGGGGTCGACGAGGCTGATCGCACGGTGCACGGCAGCACGGGCGCGCTCCGGCTGGGCGATCACGACGCCATGGGTCATGTGGAGCAACAGGAGCACGTCTGATGTCGTCCAGGTGGGATCGACGAGACCGGCGGCCTGCGCACGGGCGAGCGGCTCGGCCATCAGCAGTTCCACGCGCGGCGCGTCGATCTCCGCCGGCAGGTCGTCACGGGCGTCGAGGACCATCTCGACGAAAGCCGTCGATTCCAGGAGGTTGTCGACGAGGCTGCGCCAGAGCACCCTGAACGCCTCCGGCCCGGCTGTCGCTGCCGCCAGGTCCTCGAGCTTCGCGAAGTTGTCGGCGAAGACCGCGTAGGCCAGCTCCAGTCGCCGGGGGAAGTGGCGGTAGAGGACGGCCTGGCCGACGCCTGCCTCCCTCGCGATGGCATTGAGCGGCACACGGTAGCCCTGGTCGGCGAAGAGTCGGCGGGCCGCAGCGAGGATGGCTGCGCGGTTGGCTGCGGCGGCGGCGGGGCCCCTATTGCGCGGGGTGTGGGCGGCGGGCATTCTGTGAGTCTAGAACCGGACAGTGGTGTCCGGTTAAGGAGATCGACGGCGATGAACGAATCCTGGGACCACACCTTCGACGTGGTTGTGGCCGGTACCGGAGTGGCAGCTCTCTCCGCAGCGGTGACAGCGGCTGACGCTGGCCTGAAGGTCCTGATGCTGGAGAGCACGGACCGATGGGGTGGCAGCAGCGCGATGTCGGGCGGCGGGTTGTGGCTCCCGAACAATCCGCTGATGCGCAGGGCGGGTGCCGGTGACTCCCGCGAGGAGGCCCTCGCCTACCTGGAGGCCACTGTCGGCGACGCCGGTCCGGCCACCTCGCTCACGCGCAAGGAAGCCTTCGTCGACGGCGTGGACGGCTTCATGTCCCTTGCCGAGCGGCTCGGCGTGAGGTTCGCCCGCGCTGCGGACTACCCCGACTACTATCCAGAGCGCCCCGGCGGCAAGATCGGCCGTGCGGTGGAGGTCGAACCGTTCGACGTCAAGCGGATCGGCACCTGGTGGGACACCTCCCGCGGCCAGGACGGCGTGCCGGCCCCCGTCAAGACCGACGACTTCTGGCTGCTGTCGCGGGCCTGGTCGACCCCCGCCGGCTTCACCAGGGGTGCCCGGGTCGTGTTCCGCGTGCTCGGCAGCCTCGCCCGCGGCCGCAACGCCGTCGGCATGGGGGCTGCGGTCACCGCGTCCCTGCTCGAGGTGGCACTGCGACTCGGCGTCACGGTCTGGCTGTCCTCTCCTGTGACGGAGATCCTGTTCGAGGGCGGGCGAGTGGCCGGCGTCCGCACCACCCGCGGGGATGAGTCCCTGACGGTGAAGGCGGACCGCGGCGTCGTCCTCGGCGGTGGCGGCTTCGACCACAACACGGAGTGGCGCGAGAAGTACCAGGGCGTCGACGGGGCGGCGTCCTCGGGCTCACGAGGGAACGTCGGGTCGGCCATCGACGTGGGGCAGCGGGCGGGTGGCGCCCTCGACCTGATGGAGGACGCCTGGTGGGGCGGCTCCGTCCCTGGCGTGACGAAGGACGCAGCCGCGATGTTCCTCGTCAGCGAGCGTTCCATGCCCCACTCGATGATCGTCGATGCGGCAGGGGACCGCTTCGCGAACGAGTCCGAGTCCTATGTCGACCTCGGGCACCACATGCTGGAGCACTTCGAGTCGGCGCCCGGCACCTGCTGGATGATCACCGACGTCCGGCACGCCCGTCGGTACCTGCGGTCCTACGCGCTGGACCCGAAGGCGAACAAGGCCATGCGGGAGGCCGGCATCATGGTGAGCGCACCAACGATCGCGGACCTCGCCGTACGGCTCGGCATCGACGCCGCGCGGCTCAGCGCGACGGTGGAGCGCTTCAACGGGTTCGCCCGCTCCGGGGTGGACGCAGACTTCGCCCGTGGCAACTCCGCCTACGACCGGTACTACGGAGACCCGGGCGTCCGTCCGAACCCCAACCTCGGCACCCTGGAGAAGGGCCCGTTCACGGCCGTCCAGGTCGTCCTCGGTGACCTGGGCACCAAGGGCGGGGTGCTGACCGATGCCGCCGCCCGCGTCATACGCGACGACGGCACGGTCATCGAGGGTCTGTACGCGGCCGGCAACAACTCTGCGTCCGTGATGGGTCACACCTATCCCGGACCGGGTTCAACCCTCGGTCCGGCAGCCGTCTTCGGCTACATCGCTGCCCGCCACCTTGCCGGGAAGGAATGACATGGAGATCAGTGGACGCGTGTTCGTCGTCACGGGCGGGGGCAACGGGATCGGCCGCGAGGTGGTGCTCGGGCTGCTGCGCCGCGGAGGCCGCGTCGCAGCGATCGACCTCAGCGGGGACAGGCTCGCCCAGACCGTTGAACTGGCCGGCCCGGAGGCATCCCGGCTCACCACGCACGTGGTGAACGTCACCGACGCAGACGCTGTCGCGGCCCTTCCGCAGCAGGTGATCGACGCGCACGGGCAGGTGGACGGCGTGCTGAACGTCGCCGGCATCATCCAGCGGTTCGTCCACTTCACAGAGCTCTCCAAGGACGAGATCGACAGGGTGCTCACGGTCAACTTCTGGGGCGTGGTGAACATGGCGCGGGCCTTCCTGCCGCACCTCCTCGACCGGCCACAGGCCGCCCTCGTCAACGTGTCCAGCATGGGTGCCTTCATCCCGGTGCCGGGCCAGACCATCTACGGGGCGTCCAAGGCTGCGGTCAAGCTGCTGACCGAAGGCCTGCATGCAGAACTGAGGGGGACGCCGGTGCGGGTCACGGTGGTGTTCCCCGGTGCGGTCGCGACCAGCATCACGGAGAACAGCGGCGTCCAGGCGCCGGCAGTGGCCGGCGGCAACGACAATGCTGCCAACCGCAAGGTCCTGCCACCGTCGGAGGCGGCCCGGATCATCATCGACGGCATGCAGAAGGGTGCCTACCGCGTGGTGGTCGGCCGGGACGCCAAGGTGATGGACTGGCTGACCCGGCTTGTGCCCGAAAGGGCAATGACGATGATCGCCGACCAGATGGCCGACCTTCTTCAGCACCGGGCGACCGTCTGACACCAAGACCTGCGTTTGTGAGGCGGAAATGCGTTGTCAGAACGCGTGATCGCTGCGTCGCGCCTGCTTGATCCGCGCGGCACCTGACCCCTAGAGTCGTACGAGTTCGTACACCGGGAGAGGGAAACATGGCGCGCTCTTACGTTGCCGTTATCAAAGATGATCTGACGGGCGAGGTGATCGAGGACGGCCAGGCGGTCACCATCGAATTCACCATTAATGGAAGGGCCTACACCATCGACCTGGGCCCGAAGAATGCCGAGGCATTCCATGCGGCCGTCGAGAAGTACGTGGCGGCGGCCACGAGGGTCGGGGGAGCACCCCGCGGCCGCAGGGCCTCGACACGGAGCACGCAGGATCTGGCTGCCATCCGCGCCTGGGCCAACGACCACGGCTATGTCGTCGCTGCCCGTGGCCGGATCAGTTCCGAGATCAAGGAAGCGTTCGAGCAGGCTCACTGACCGGCGCGCTCCTGGGTGAGCCCGGGCCCGACGACGACGTCGGACCCGGGCTCGCTCGCTGCTACCGGCCGGGTCGGCGATGTGGCCGACAACGGGCCGGGCCTTCGCGTCGGCGCTAGACGGTTACCAGGTGCCCGTTGCGGGGGAGTCCGTCGGGGAAGGTGATCGGGATGGAGCGGGCACGGTCCGCGTCCTCATGGGTCATGGCCTGCAGGTGGACGTGGGGCTCGGTGCTGTTGCCCGAGTTGCCGCACTGGCCGATAGGGCTCCCGACGGTCACCGCCTGCCCGGGCACGACGGAAATGCTGCCCCGCCGCAGGTGGCAGACAGCGACGACGGCCCCCCGCTCGATCTCGATCACCACACGGTTGCCCGCCAACCCTGACCAGCCGTTCGCGGCACGGCGGCGTTGCGAGAGCGCGTAGCCGACGGAAGGCAGTCCCCGGTAGGCGTCGTGGTCAGGGTCGCCATCGTGCACGCTGACGACCCTGCCGGACGCCGGCGCGAGTACCGGCAGCCGAAACCCGATGAACCGGTCGGGCGGCTCGGGGCGGAGGAGGGAGCCGAGCGTGAAGGGTGCCGACCGCCCCTGCGTGTCGACCGGCACGAAGTCGATCGCATGGGTTGTGCCGAACCCGTGCGTGCCGTGGCTCGGCACGCGATTGGCCGGACTGTTCTGGACCAGCCAGCGTCCGGTGAACGGGTACGCCAGCGCAATCGTGTCCATCACCTGTTGCGCCTCCTTGCGCGCGATCGGGGGACTGTCCCGAACCGCTCCATGACTCCATGTTCGCACCTGTGCGCAATCCGGACCGACAGTTAGCTGACCCCTCCAGCGTTCCTCGCGTTGGCAGAGCGCACGAACGGCGCAGGCTCTGCGCATCGAGCGATCGATAGAACCGAAGCCCAGGGCCTTGCTGGGAGCGCCACGGGGTGGCACTCAACCAGCACGTAACCATGCCTACAGCACCCCCCCGAAAGCCCAGGCGTGGTCACGCTCCCGGGCAGAGCAAAGCCCGCCAGGGAGAGGCACCTGCGAGGCTAGAGGTGTCAGGTCACCGCTGACCAGACCCCGTAGAGGGGACAGCGGAAGCCACTGCTTGGCTGTTAGCGTCGTTGCTGGTTGATCCCGACCCCCCGGCGCTCAACCGCCCGCCCCCCACATGGGCAAGACCCCCGGATAGCCCCCGCGAACCGGGGGTTTGGCGTCTCAACACACAGCGGCCCTGTGCCGAAACGGTCGGTGCGGTGATGGTCATCGCCGGATCGTTCGACGCGACCCCACCAAACCCGTGCAATGCAAAGCGCCCCTGACTGGTTTTTCACCTGGTCAGGGGCGCTTTGGCCTTTGTAGCGGGGACAGGATTTGAACCTATGCCTTCAGGCTCTTGAGCCATCGTCCCCTTCAGGCGAGAATAGCCTTGCTGACTAGGTGTGATGGTGATCCGCCTAGATGGGCTAAAGTGTGCAGAAGTGGACTCAGATGGGCTCCTATGTTGCGCATAGGTTGCGCAGAAACGGGGACAGGATGGCCGGGAGACGGGGCTTTGGCAGGTTGCGCAAGGGCCGGTCGGGTAAGTGGCAGGCCGGCTACACAGGTCTGGACGGACGGGTGCACTACGCATCGACGACCTTCGCAACCGCAGACGACGCCCGTATCTGGCTCCGGTTTGAGCAGCGCGCGATGGAGGCCGATCCGGAGACGTGGACTCCTCCCAAGGAGCGCCAGGCGCTGAGGGACGCCAATCGGCCGCCTCAGTTCTCCGAGCTCGCCGAGCGCTACATCATCGGCAAGCCACGGCCGAGGCCCTTGAAGCCCACGACGGAGGCGAACTACCGCTACTTGCTGGAGCGCCACATCCTGCCCGCGTTTGGCGGACGCAGGATCGATGGCATCAGCCCAGCGGCCGTCCAGCAGTGGTACGAGTCCCTCTCTCCGAAGCGGCCCACCGAACGGGCGCACGCCTACGCCCTTCTGCGATCGATCATGCAGTTCGCCGTCGACCGGCCGCTCGCTCTGATCCCAGAGAACCCGTGCCAGACCCCAAGCGCGGGGCGGGTGGTGGCCAAGGGCAAGATCCGGACGGCCACGCTGGAGGAGCTGCAGGTCATCGTGGATCACATGCCCGAGCGTTTGCGGCTCGCGGTGTTGATCGCTGCGTGGTGCGGCTCGTCGGCGGCAGGGAGAGACGATGGAGCTTCGTCGTCAGGACGTGAATCTGACGCGCGGCCCGCTCACCGTTTCGCGAGCCGTGACCCGCGTCGCCGGGGCCGATCCAATTGTGGGTGATCCCAAGTCGGAAGCTGGGAACCGCGTGGTATCCATCCCGCCACACATCCTGCCCGCCTTCAAGGAGCACCTGAAGCAGCACACTGGCGTCGAGCGC
>JAOATP010000034.1 GCA_030158185.1 Propionicimonas sp. | reverse complement strand
GCTCTCGGCGGGATCGGCGTCAACGGGCTCGATGCTGGACCATTCGCCACCGACCCGCCGCAGCTGCGTGTCGAGGAAGGTGTACCGGTTCTCTGCAACCTTGACGACGGCGTGGCCATCGCGGAAGGCGGACGCCTCGACGTACTCGGCCTGCGCCACCCACCTGCCGCCAAGGCTCACGTAGCCGATCGGTCCCGCCTCTTCGCCACCGGGCTTCACGGTCGTGGCGGGCAGGCCGGGGGCACCCGGCTCGAGGCCGGCTTCGGTCACCCAGCCCGGGTGCGGCGTGCGCTTCCCGCTGTCGGGGTTGAAGAAGTACTCCCCCTTCCGCTCGGAGACGTTCGCGAGGACACCATCACCGACAGCCTCGATGTGCCGCCCCGGCGCGATCGGCAGCAGGATCCGGCCGGTGCTGACATCCATCAGCCCGTCCTTGTGGTGACCCAGTTCCGCGTCGAACCACTGGGAGAAGACGAGGTCGCCGACGGGTCCGCAGCTGGCCGATCGGGTCGGTGCGTGCCTGACCACCTTGCCGGTCAGGTCGAGCACTGCCGCCTTGCGCCCGGTCTCGAAGGCGAGCACGAAGGACACCCTTCCAGCCTTGTCGAGGCAGAAGTCGTAGCCCTCGTAGCGCGGCGGGACGACAAGCGCGCCGGTCACGTCGACGAAGCCGTAGCGGGTGATCTCCGTGTTCCAGCCGGCAAACACCGCCACCGTCAGCGAGGTCACCCACAGCATGGGACGGGCGTCGCCCGCCGGCATCCGGCGACGCCCGGCGTACTCAGGGGCCGACCTGCCAGGAGTCGTTGCCGCCGGACCGGCTGGAGCGCTGGACGGGGGACTGGCCGTGGCCGGCGACGGCTCGGCCGGCGTCGCAGGGGTGGTGGAGGCGGCAGGCGACGTCGCGCCGGAGATCCCGGGCCCGACGCAGCCGGTCAGCACCAGCAGACCCGCCACCAGTGCGCTCCCGAGCTTCACGGTCTTCACTCTGCGTGCACGCCGGACCGCGTGCAGAGGTTGCACCGATCCCTCACCGGGTTCTCAGGCTGAAGCGAGCAGCCTCCGGGCGGCGGCGCCGATCCGTTCGTCCGTCGCGGTGAGCGCGATCCGGACGAACTGCCGTCCGGCCTCGCCGTAGAAGTCGCCGGGAGCGACGAGGATGCCCAGGCCGGCGAGGTGGTCGACGCTGGCGCGACAGTCCTCGTCACGGGTGCACCAGAGGTACAGGGAGCCCTCCGAGTGCTCGACGCGGTAGCCGCCCGCCACCAGGGCAGGGCGCAGCAGCGCGCGCCGCTGCCGGTAGCGTGCCCGCTGCTCCGTGACGTGGTCCTGGTCGTCCAGCAGCGCCACCATGGCCGCCTGGACGGGTGCTGGCAGCATCAGGCCGGCGTGCTTGCGCACCTCCAGCAAAGGACCGACGATCCCGGGATCACCGGCGACGAAGCCTGCGCGGTAGCCGGCGGCGTTCGAGCGCTTCGAGAGAGAGTGCACGGCCAGCAGCCCGTCCAGCGAGCCGCCGTTGATGTCGGGGTGCAGCACCGACATCGGCTCCGCATCCCACCCGAACTCGCCGTAGCACTCGTCGGAGGCGAGGACGGCACCGACCGCGCGAGCAGCGTCCACCCACGCCCGCAGCCGTACGGGATCGAGGATCTCGCCGTGCGGGTTGGCCGGGGAGTTGATCCACACCAGGCCGGGACGCAGTTCCCCCAGCCGGGCAGGGTCGTCGCAGGCGACAACGGTCGCGCCGGCGATCCGTCCACCGACGTCGTAGGTGGGGTAGGCGGTGCCGGGGATGACGACCGTCCGGCCTGCCCCGACGCCGAGGAGGGTCGGCAGCAGTGCCACCAGTTCCTTGGTGCCGATGACCGGGAGGACGCCGGTGTCGGTCAGGCCGGCCGCGCCCCACCGTCGCGTGAGGTAGCCGATGATCGCCGTCCGCAGCGCCGGTGTGCCCCAGGTCGTGGGGTACCCGGGCGCGTCCGCAGCAGCGGACAGCGCCACGCGGGCGATCTCGGGTGTCGGATCGACAGGGGTTCCGACGGACAGGTCGACGATGCCATCAGGATGTGCGGAGGCGCGAAGCCTTGCCGCGTCCAGTGAGTCCCACGGGAAGTCGGGCAGGAGCCCGGCAAGCCCGCGACTCACTCGCCCTGCGGCGGAAGGGCCGAGACCACCGGGTGGTCGGCGTCGACGCGGCCCATCTTGGCCGCGCCCCCGGGGGAACCGATCTCGTCGAAGAAGTGCACGTTGACGTCGTAGTACTCGGCCTGGTCGGCCGGAACGTCGTCCTCGTAGTAGATCGCCTCGACGGGGCACACCGGCTCGCAGGCGCCGCAGTCGACGCACTCGTCGGGGTGGATGTACAGCATCCGGTTGCCCTCGTAGATGCAGTCGACCGGACACTCCTCAACGCAGGCGAGATCCTTCACGTCGACACACGGAAGAGTGATGACATAGGTCATGAACCGGCTCCTAATTCAGTGATACTTGCCCAACTCACGAGCACTCTACAACTCACAAGGGGGGATGCGACGAAGTGGCCCGCCAGCTTCCACAACCCGGCCGCCGGGTGAGCCTGCGTCGCGTCCGGGACGACGGCGAGATCGGCGACATCATCGGCTTCGTCCGGGATGCCACGAAGGACGGTCTCACCGTCACCGACCGCCACGGGCAGCTGCACGCCCTCGCCTGGGACCAGGTGCTCGCGTGGCGGCAGGTGGGCGTTGCCCGGGGGCGCGATCCCCTGCGGACGCCGCTCGCGGAACTCGACGCGCTCGCCGCCGCAGCCGGCGTGCGGGGGCGGGTCTTCGTCGTCCGGCTCGGTGACCTGCTGGACGGGGCGGAGGCGCCACCGGTGGCGGAGCTCGGCACTCCCCCACCGCAACCCGCCGCGATCGCCGGGGAATGGGTGACGGCAGGGTCGACACAGGAACTCCCTGCACTCGGCTGGTGGGCAACCCACCACGATGCCCGCAGCATGCAGGTGCGCACCGACGAGCTGGCCGAGGCTGAGCGACTGTTGGACCTCGGTTTCACCGAGCGCCTGGCCTGACCACCCTCGCCATCCCGCCATCCCGCCATCCCGCCATCAGGAGAGTGGGACAATTCTGCCCACAGCTCCGCGAGAGCGCCGTGATGGGCCTCCGGGGTGAAACCGGTGGCAGGAATGTCCCGAAACGCAGGCGAGAACGACCGGGGCGCAGATCCAGCACTTGGCGGGCGCCGCGCCTGCGGGCACCATCGAGGCATGACCACGTACCTCATCTCGTTTCCTGCCGCGGCCATGGTGCTGACCGAGGAGGAATTCCCGATCGTTGCCGCCGACGCCAATGCCGTCATCGAGGAGGCCAAGGCCGCGGGGGTCTATGTCTACGCAGGTGGGATCGAGGAGCAGGCTGACCCGGTGCTGGTCTCCGCTGACGGGTCGGTGACCGCAGCCACCTACCCCGGCTCGCACCTCACCGGCGGGTTGACGATCCTCGAGCTGCCACACCGCGCGGCTGCTGAGGAGTGGGCACGAAGGATTGCGACGGCCTGCCGCTGCTCCCAGGAGCTCCGCGAGTTGGCGTAGGACCCGATGAGCTAGCCGGGGCCGCTTTCCGTGGCGTCGGAGAGTTCTGCCAGCGGCGCAGCCGGCAAGCCGATCTGCGAGATGACGATGCCGGCGATCATCAGCCCTGCGCCGAGGTAGCCGCGCAACCCCATGTTCTCCCCCAGCAGGAGGGCACCACCGAGCGCTCCGAACACCGACTCGGTCGCCATGATCAGGGAGGCGTGGGTGGCGAGCGCATGCCGTTGGCCGACCACCTGCAGCGTGTAGGCGATACCGACGGAGACCAGCCCGCCGTACAGCAACGGGACGACTGCCTCGCTCATCCCGGTGAACGGCGCCGCGTCGAACAGCAGCGCGCCGATGCTGCTCAGCACAGCGCAGGTGACGAACTGGGCAAGGGCGAGCCGCAGCACGGAGAGGCGCGAGCTGTAGTGCTCGATCAGGAGGATCTGGACGGCCCACGGGATGCAGGTGAGGATCAGGAGCAGTTCTCCCCTGCCGATCGTGAGGGAGTCGCTCACGCTGATGAGGTAGAGCCCCACCATCGATGCGACAACACCGACGATCGTGTTCAGGCTGCTGCGGTGGCCGCGAAAGGCGGCGATCACCGGCACGAACACCATGTAGAGCCCCGTGATGAAGGCAGCGTTGCCCGCGGGCGTGTCGCTCATCGCTTCCTGCTGCAGGTTGACCGCGATGGTGAGCAGGGTGCCGATCAGGATGCCGGGCAGCACCACAGCCCGGGTCGCGGCCCTCCTGCGCTCGCGGGGCACCTTCCGGACACGGTCGGACACGAGGATGAGCGGAGCGAGCACAAGGGCTCCGAGGGCGAACCGGACGCCGGTGAACGTGAAGGTGCCGACATGCTCCGATCCCACCCGCTGCGCGACGAACGCGAGCCCCCACAACGCGCTGGCCAGCAGCAACGCGCCGTTCGCGCGGAGCCGCTGGCCGGCGGTGGACGTGGTCAGGGTCAGCCGATTCGGGCCGGAGCCGTACGACCCAGCGCCGTGCGGGCGTGGTCTGCGACGTTGTCGGCGGTGAACCCGAACTTGGCGAACAGCAGGTTGCCGGAGGCGGATTCGCCGAAGTGGTCGATGGCGACGATCTCGCCGTCGTGGCCGACGTAGTCACGCCAGCCCATGCCGACGCCGGCCTCGACGGACACCTTCGCCACCCCGGCAGGCAGCACCGCAGCCCTGTAGTCAACCGGTTGGTTGTTGAACCATTCCTGGCAGGGCATCGAGACGACCCGGGTGCCGGTGCCCTCGGCCTGCAGCAGGTCGCGGGCGGCAAGTGCCACCTCGACCTCGGAGCCGGTGGCGATGATGAGCACCTTCAGGTCGCCCTCGGCGTCGATCAGCGTGTAGCCGCCCTTGGCCAGGTCGGACGCCGGTGCGACGCCGGCGGCGTCACGGTCGACGGTCAGCAGGTCCTGGCGGGAGAGGATGATCGCGGACGGGCGGTCGGTGTGGGCCAAGGCCTGCGCCCACGCCTGTGCGGTCTCGTTCGCGTCCGCGGGACGGATCACGTCCAGGCCGGGGATCGCCCGCAGCGAAGCGAGGTGCTCGATCGGCTGATGCGTCGGGCCGTCCTCGCCGACACCGATCGAGTCGTGCGACCAGACGAAGATCGAGGGCACCTTCTGGATCGCTGCGAGCCGGACGGCTCCGCGCATGTAGTCGGCGAACACCAGGAACGTGCCACCGTAGGCGCGGGTCAACCCGGACATGGTGATCGCGTTCAGGATGTTGCCCATCGCGTGCTCACGGATCCCGAAGTGCAGCGTCCGCCCGGTGTAGTCACCGGAGAACTCCGGGGAGGACTGCTCCGGGGGAAGGAACGACTTCACGCCCTTCATCGTGGTGTTGTTCGAACCGGCAAGGTCGGCCGAGCCGCCCCACAGTTCCGGCATCACATCAGCCAGGGCGGAGAGCACCTCACCGGAGGCCGCGCGGGTCGACTTCTTGCCCGCGGCGAACACCGGCAGTGCGGCCTCGAGGCCGGCAGGGAGTTCGCGCGTGACCAGGCGTGCCAGCAGCGTGGCGTGGTCGGGGTTGCTCGCCTGCCAGGCCTCGAACTTCGGTGCCCACTCGGCCTTCGCCGCAGTGGCGTTGGCAGCGGCTTGCGCACGGGTGTGTGCCAGCACTGCCGGCTCGACGGCGAAGGAGGCGGCCGGGTCGAACCCGAGCTCGCTCTTCAGGGCTGCGACCTCGTCAGCGCCCAGCTTCGAGCCGTGGACCGAGTGATGACCGGCCTTGGTCGGCAACGGCCAACCGATCACGGTGGTCAGCTTGATGAAGGAGGGCCGGTCGGTGACCGCCTTCGCGGCCTCCAGGGCCTCGAACAGCAACGGAAGGTTCTCGGTGTAGCCGGTGCCACCGTTGGTCCAGTCCACATGCTGCACATGCCAGCCGTAGGCGGCATAACGGGCTGCGACGTCCTCGGTGAACGCGATCTGGGTCTCACCCTCGATCGAGATCCGGTTGTCGTCATAGATCATCACCAGGTTGCCCAACTTCTGCGCCCCGGCCAGCGACGACGCCTCGCCGGAGACACCCTCCTGCATGCAACCATCACCAGCAATCGCAAAGACCGTCCGGTCGAACACCGACGGGGAGTCCAGCGGGGTGCTCGGGTCCAGCAGGGCACGCTCACGGCGGGCAGCCATCGCAAACCCGACAGCGTCAGCAACCCCGGCACCCAACGGGCCCGTCGTGGCTTCCACACCCTTGGTGTGGCCGAACTCCGGATGACCCGGGGTCAGCGAACCCTCGGTCCGCAACGCCTCCAGATCACCAACCTCCAGGCCGTACCCGGCAAGGAACAACTGGCAGTACTGCGTCAGCGACGAGTGCCCGATCGACAACACGAACCGGTCACGGCCCAACCACGCCGGATCGGCCGGATCGCCCTTCATCACCTTCTGGTACAGCAGGTACGCCAGCGGGGCCAGCGAGATCGCCGTGCCCGGGTGGCCGTTGCCGACCTTCTCCACCGCGTCCGCAGCCAGGATGCGCGCAGTGTCCACCGCCCGCTGATCCAGATCCGTCCACGTGAAATCGGTCAT
>JAOATP010000033.1 GCA_030158185.1 Propionicimonas sp. | reverse complement strand
GCCGTACCGCGTCGGCACGGCCGACGCCGCCGCCGACCCCAAGACGGGCTCCGAGGGTGCCGGCGGGATGCTGGTCCTGTCCCGGTTCGCCCTCACCGACCTCGGCCGGGCAAAGGGCACCACCTACACCAACCTCGCCGTGCGGGTGGCGCGGCCGGAGCACCCGTTCGTCCTTGTCGGGGCACACCCGGTCAACCCCGAGCACGGGCTCAGCAGCTGGCTGCAGGACGGGCAGGCGCTCGCCCAGCTGGCGTCGGCGCACACCAGCGAGCCCCTCGTGGTGGCCGGCGACCTGAACGCGACGGCGGAGCACCTCACGCTGCGGGAGCTGAAGGCGCGCGCCGGCCTCACCGACACGGCGACCGGACGGGGCTGGCACCCGACCTATCCGGCCGACGCCTGGTACCCGCCGCTCATCCAGATCGACCATGTGCTGGTGTCGTCCGCGTTCACGACGACCGGGCTCGACACCTTCGCCGTGGCCGGCACCGACCACCGCGGGCTGATGGTGCAGCTCGCGGTCTCCTGAGCCTCAGGCCAGGCCCGATCTCCTGAACCTCAGGCAGGGACGATGCTGACCAGCCGCGGAGCCCGGACGATCACCTGACGCACGTCGCGTCCGGCCAGCGCCCGCTGCACCCCGGGATCGGCCAGCGCAACGGCCGTCAGTTCCGCTTCCGCGATGGACGGGGAGACCTCGATCTTCGCCCGCACCTTGCCCTGCACCTGCACGACGCAGGTGACGGAGTCGGTGACCAGCAGCGTCGGGTCGACCTGTGGCCACGATGCGCTGGCCACCGATGGGGCGTGCCCCAGCGTCTCCCACATCTCCTCAGCGACGTAGGGCGCCACCGTGCTGAGCGCGACGGCGATCGCCTCGACGGCCTCGCGGACGGCCGGGTCGGCCGGGCCGGCGCCGCTGTCGATCACCTTGCGGGCAGCGTTCACCAGCTCCATGATCCGGGCAACGGCGACGTTGAAGCGGTGCGTGTCGAAGGCCTCCGCCAGCTCGGACACTCCTCTGTGGGTCGCGCGGCGCAGCGCGAGGTCGCCGGACGCCGGATCGGTGCCGACGGCGCTGGTGACGTCCTGGGCCAGGCGGTAGGCGCGCTGCAGGAACTTCAGCGATGAGCCCGGGGACATGTCGGCCCAGTCGATGTCGTCCTCCGGCGGACCGGCGAACACGACGGTCGTGCGGATCGCGTCCACGCCGAAGGCGTCGATCTGCTTGCCGAGGTCGACGCCGTTGCCCAGCGACTTGCTCATCGCCTTGCCCTGGTTGATCACCTGTCCCTGGTTCATCAGGGCCTTGAACGGCTCGTTGAAGTCGACGAGTCCCAGGTCGTTCAGCACCTTGGTGAAGAAGCGCGAGTACAGCAGGTGCAGGATCGCGTGCTCGACGCCGCCGACGTACTGGGCGACCGGCATCCACTTGGCCACTTCCGCAGGGTCGAACGGGCCCTCGGTGTAGTCGGGCGAGCAGTAGCGGAAGAAGTACCAGGACGAGTCGACGAAGGTGTCCATCGTGTCGGTGTCGCGCGTGGCGGGTCCACCGCACTTCGGGCATTCGACGTTCACCCAGTCGGTGGCCGACGCCAGCGGGCTGGTGCCCAACGGACGCAGGCTGGAGCCGCGCAGGTCGGGCAGGGTGACCGGCAGCTGGTCATCGGGCACCGGCACCTCACCGCAGGACGGGCAGTGCACGATCGGGATCGGGCAGCCCCAGAACCGCTGCCGGCTGAGCAGCCAGTCGCGCAGCCGGAAGGTCACGGCGGCGCGTCCGGTGCCTGCGGTCTCCAGCAGCTCGTTGGTGCGCGCGACGGCCTCCTTGACGCTGGTGAGCCCGGTCAGGGGTCCGGCGTCGACGTAGACCCCGTCGCCGCTGGTCGCGATCCAGGACTCCGAGGGGTGCGGGGCGCCGGTGTCGAGGACGATCCGCACGGGCAGGTCGAACCGGCGCGCGAAGTCGAGGTCGCGCTGGTCGTGGCCGGGCATGCCCATCACGGCGCCGGTGCCGTACTCGGCGAGCACGTAGTCGGCGGCGTAGACGGGCAGCTTTTCGCCGTTCACCGGGTTGATCGCATGCACGCCGAGGAACACCCCACTCTTGGGACGCTCGGAGGACTGGCGCTCGATCTCGGTCGCACGCTTGGTCGCCTCGAGGTAGGCCTCGAACTCTGCCCGCGCCTCGGGCACGCACAGCTCGTCAGCGATAGGCGCCTCGGGTGCGACGACGAAGAAGGTCGCGCCGTACAGGGTGTCGGGACGGGTGGTGAACACCCGCACCGGCTCGTCGCGTCCCTCGATGGCGAAGTCCACCCAGGCGCCCTCGGAGCGGCCGATCCAGTTGCGCTGCATGGCCAGCACCCGGTCCGGCCACTTGCCCTCCAGGCCGGCCATGTCGTCCAGCAGCCGCTGGGCGTAGTCGGTGATCTTGAAGTACCACTGGTTGAGCTTGCGCTTGGTGACGACGGCGCTGCAGCGCTCGCACAGGCCCTGGACGACCTGCTCGTTGGCCAGCACGGTCTGGTCGTTGGGGCACCAGTTGACGTAGCTGTCCTTGCGGTAGGCCAGGCCCTTCTCGTAAAACCGCAGGAACAGCCACTGCGTCCAGCGGTAGTACTCGGGGTCGGACGTGTGCAGGCGCCGCGACCAGTCAAGGCTCAGGCCGTACCGCTTGAACGAACGCGCCTGGGTGTCGATGTTGGCGTAGGTCCAGTCGGCGGGGTGTGCGTCGCGGGCGATGGCGGCGTTCTCCGCGGGCAGGCCGAAGGAGTCCCAGCCGATCGGGTGCATCACGTCGTAGCCGCGCAGACGCCAGTACCGGGCGACGATGTCGCCCATCACGAACGCCTCTGCATGACCCATGTGGAGGTCGCCGGACGGGTAGGGGAACATGTCGAGCATGTAGCGGCGTTCCTTCGACCCGTCGTCTGCGGGGGTGAAGGTGCCGTCCTCGTCCCAGAAGCGCTGCCACTTCTCCTGCGCAGCTGCGGCGTCGTAGGTCTTGCGTTCGGCTTCGATGGTCACTTCTCGATCTCCTTGTTCTTGCACGCTTCCCGACAATCGGCATGAAAAAACCCCTGCGGGCCGTCAGGCTCGCCAGGGGCCGCCGCGACTTCTGAGAAGTCGCGGCTAGGGAAGCAGCAGTGATGCGCGATGCACGTGCAAATGATAACCGAATCGCCACCGGCACCGCTCCGGCGCAATTGCTGGGAGCCGGAGGGGCCTGACCCTACGAACAATTGACTAGAAATGGCGGCCCCGACGCCTCCCGGAGAGCGCTTAGGCAAGCCTCACCTTGCTTGCGACAAGGGGAAATACCGACAAACCTAGACGCATGGCGATCACCCTCGGCAGCACAGCACCGGCAGCTACGCAGTCGCTTTCCCAGCGGCTCAACTGGCTGCGCGCGGGCGTGCTCGGCGCCAATGACGGCATCGTCAGCACGGCGGGCCTCGTATTCGGCGTCGCCGGCGCCACCACCGATTCGGTCGCACTGCTGATCGCCGGCCTCGCCGGCATGGTGGCCGGCGCGCTGTCGATGGCAGGCGGCGAGTACGTCTCGGTGAGCAGCCAGCGGGACAGCGAGCTGGCAGCGATCGGCCAGCAGCAGGCCGAGCTCCACTCCGACCCCGAAGGCAAGCTGCAGCAACTCGCCGGCCACTACGCCGAGCGGGGCCTCTCCCCCGAACTGTCGCTGCAGGTGGCGAAGGAGCTCAGCGAGCACGCAGCCCTCGACGCCCACGCCCACGTCTTCCTCAACCTCGACGCCGACGAGCAGGTCTCCCCGTGGGCCGCAGCCCGCGCCTCCCTGATCGCCTTCATCGCCGGTTCGGTGATTCCCCTCGTCGTCATCATCAC
Source organism: Propionicimonas sp. (assembly GCA_030158185.1). Lineage (GTDB taxonomy): Bacteria > Actinomycetota > Actinomycetes > Propionibacteriales > Propionibacteriaceae > Propionicimonas. The sequence goes on along the minus strand of JAOATP010000033.1, from coordinate 22,552 downwards.
GACCCCGCTCGGCATCCGGCTGCCGTTGACGGTTGCAGCGGTGCTCGCAGCGCTCGTCGTCACCGGTGTGGTCAGCGCACGGCTGGGCGGCGCCCGTCCGTTGCCCGCCGTCATCCGCAACGCCGCCGTCGGCAGCCTGGCCATGGGCCTCACCTACCTGGTCGGTTGGCTCGTCGGCCAGCAGCTGTGAACTGATCCGTCAGCGCCGCCAGCAGTGGCTCACGGATTCGCGTCCACGCCTGGGGCGGCACCACCTCCTCGTTGAGCCAGTCGAGCATGGCAGCGATCGGCTCCAGCGGGTCGATCCGGTCCAGCTGCTCGAGGCACACCATCGCCAGGGCCCCGTCACCGTTCTGCCACGCTGCCATCCCCAGCAGTCCGAGGACGACGGGCCGCTGGGCCGGGAGCGTGTGCCGGACGATCCGCGTCCACAGCGCCAGCTGTTTCTCCGCGTTCTCGACCGACAGGTGCCGCAGCACCCGCGCCTGCGCCTCCTCGTGCTGCACCAGCACTGCCAGCCGCACGCTGTCGTCACGGTCGGGTGGCCCGGAAGCCACCAGCAGCCGGCGGAGGATGCGGCGCCGCCCGCGAGCACCCAGACGGTCGAGCGCGATCTCCGCAGCACCGATGCGCTCGGTGAGGTCGTCGACCTCGTCATCGGGAGGACCGGCGATGCCCGCCGCCAGGGCCCTCCGCGACGGCCGGACGGGGAGCCCGAGGACGGCAGCCTCCGCTGCAACAGCTGCGACCCGGCCGCTGATCGGGCCGGCCGGGCCGTCGGGCTCGTCGGACCGCCACCGGTCGGGACCCACCTGCAGCAGCCGCAGGACCCGCGCCATCCCGCCGAGCACGGCGCAGGCGTCCAGCACGTCCCAGGCGAGGTCGTCGTCGCCGGTGTAGGCGATGAACCAGGCCGCTGCCGCCGGATAGCGGTCGAACAGCCGGGTCACCAGTGCGTCCGGGGAGCCCCTGCCGGAGACGGCGGCGAGGTCGACCCGTGCGGTCACCTCCACGCGTCCGTCCTCGATCACGATCACGACGAGGGACTCCTCGGGATGGAAGCCGATCAGATACGGCACCAGGCCGATCAGGTCATCGATGTTGTGCACGGCCAGCCGGGCCTGCGGCTCTGAGATGCTCACGTCCTGCGATCATCGGCAGCACCCGGCCGGAAGTCCCAGCCGTCCACAGGCCCGCAGGCCGGCGGGAGAGTTGTCCACAGCTGACGCACGGGCACAGCGGGTAGCCTTGTCGCCGATGAGCCAGCAGCCACCAGCACATCCCTTCGGCGAACCGCCGCAGGGTCCTTCGACGCCGCCCACCGCGCCGCACCAGGGGTGGACGCCAGCGCCGCTGTCCGATGGTTCCCGGCCCTCCGTCGGCGCACGCCGGCCCGTCTCGGCCGAACCCGGCGCGCCCCTTGGCGGTCCGGCACTGCGCTCGGTGAACATCGACGAGTTCGCCCCGCCGCGATCGCGCCTGCCGCTGCTGGTGACCATCGTCGTGCTGGTCGTCGCTGCGCTCATCTGGGGCGCAACACTGCTCCGGCCCGCATCGTCGGCGACCTCCGCCGGTCCCAGCCCGAGCGCATCGCCATCCGCGACGAGGAGCGCGTCGGGCCTGCCGTTCCTGAGCCCGGACGAGCGCTTCTCCGGCCGCTGGGAGATCGTCGAGCACCGCTGGACCGACTCGGGCCTCGAGGTGGAGATCACCCTCGCCGCGGATCGCGGCCCGGTGAACTATTCGTTCGTCGCCTTCAACAACGACGGCGTGGACGCCACCGAGTCCACCGCCGGCTCGCAGCAGCCGCAGTTCTCCGGCGAGCCCATCCCGAGCGGGCAGCAGGAATCGGGCTGGCTGTTCTTCCCGATCGAACGCGGTCCGGCGACGATCATCCTCGCCACCTCCGGCGGCAACCAGATGTCGGCCCTCGCGGTCAGCGGCTGACGGGCACGCGCCCGGCGTCCGGGAGACGGGTGGGCCAGCCGCTAAGGTGAAACGGTGACGCCGCCGAAGCCCGTGCTCAACATCGGCCTGTTCACCGACGACTTCTATCCCGAGTCCGGGGGCGTCTCGCGCTCCATCCAGCTCCAGCTGCAGCAGCTCAGCGCCGCCGGGCACCGGGTCACGCTCTTCGCTCCGGAGAAGGAACTGACCCCGCCGACGGAAGCCGCGTGGGAGGGCCTGCCGTACTGGCGGGCGCCGGGCTCGCCGAGCTACCTCTGCTCGCTCCAGGTGGGACGCCGCCTTGCCCGCCGCATCGCCTCCGACCACCCGCTGGACGTCGTGCACTCCCAGAACGAGCGCGGGTCGATCTTCCTCGCAGCCCAGGTGGCCGATGAGCTCGGCGTCCCGCACGTGCACACGTTCCACTCCAACTACGTCGGCACCCACCGCAGCACCCCGATCGCCTCCGGCCTGAACTCGTTGACCTACCTCGACTGGTCGGGACGCTGGCTGCGCCGCACGGCACGCGCCACCGGCGGCCAGTGGACGTTCCCGAGCGACCCGGAAGCCGGCGTCGACTCCCCGTTCGCCCGGCGCGACTGGCGCAGCCTCGCCCGGCTCGCTTCCGCCGTGGACGCCTTCACCTCACCGGCGGGTTTCCTCGTCGACTCGATCGTCGACGCCTCCGCCGGCACCCTCGCCGGAAGGGGTCATGTGGTCGCGTCCGGTGTGCCCGACGCGTTCGTGCACGTGGAGCGGAAACGGCCGCGCGGCGAGGTGACCCGGTTCCTCAGCTGCGGCCGGCTCTGCCCGGAGAAGCGGGTCGACGCCCTCGTGGACGCCTTCGGCCGGCTCGGGCGCGACGACGCGGAACTGCACATCGTCGGCACGGGCCCCACCGAGGGCGCCCTGCGCCAGAAGGCCGCCCGGATCCGCCACGGCAAGGTGCGCTTCCTCGGCCACTTCGACAATGCCGGCCTGATCGCGCAGGAGATCGCTGACGCCGACGTGTTCGTGCTCGCGTCCTACCGCTTCGACACCCAGGGCATGGTGCTGGCAGAGGCCGCTGCTGCCGGGACGCCGATCCTGTACTGCGACGACCGGCTCAGCGTCGGCGTCGGGCCGGACAACGCGCTGCTCACCGGACCCGAACCGGGCGAGCTCGCCGCGGGCATGCTGGCGCTGATGGACGCTCCGGAGCGGCTGGAGGCGATGTCGGCGGCCTCAAGGGAACGCGGACGGGTGCTGACCCCCGCAGCGATGCGCGACAACTACCTCGCCGTCTACCGGCAGGCGATCGCCGCAAGGTAACCGTTGCTCGTAGCCGTTACTGGCGCTCGAGTTCCTCTTCCGCCGCAACGGCGCGGGCGGTCTCTGCACGCGCAGCGATCTGGTTGTGCTGGGCCTCCGGGTGGTACTTGGACAGGATCACGACGCCACCCACGGCGACGGCACCGCTGAGCAGCATGCCCACGGAATCGGTCCAGCCGAGCAGCACACCCTCACCCAGCACCGCGAGGCCGAACGTGACGGCGACGATCGGGTCGGTGGTGGTCATCGAACCCACGACGATCTCTGCCGGCCCGTTGGCGTAGCCCTGCTGCACCATCCAGCCGCCGACCAGGTAGCAGATCAGCAGGAACCCGACGACCGTCCAGAACAGCGGACGGCCGAGGAAGTCGCCCGCCCGCACCAGCTCGGAGACGCTCTTCACCATGGCCGAGGACAGGCCGTAGAAGAACGAACCGCCCGAGGCCCACATCAGGCAGCGGATCGCCGGTGAGCCGAAGCGTCCCAGGTAGCCGAGGATGCCGCCGACGGTGAACACGATCAGGCTGGCGACGACGATCCGCGTGGGCGGGAGCTCGGTGTCCGGTGCGGCGGTCGATGCCGAGAACAGCGTGAAGACGACGATGCCGAGGATGGTCAGGGCGACGGCGCCCCAGATCACCTTGCTGGGACGGAAGTGGTGGATCTTGGCTGCGAGCAGCACCGCCCACGGGACGGCCAGGATGCCGACCGGCTGCACCACGGTCACCGGTGCCATCATCAACCCGACGATGTGCATGCTCGCCCCGGCGGCAACCGTTGCGAGCCCGAGGAGCCACCGCGGGTTGCGGACGAGGGCCCAGATCTGGGAGACACCCATCGAGCGGTTCTCCGCGGTCTGGTCGACCGACCGGCTCACTGCAAGGTGCTGGATGGTCGATCCGCCTGCGAACAGGAACGACGCCACAACGACGATCGCAATGGCCAGCGGGATGTTCTGATCGAAGATCGAGAACCCCGGACCCATCAAAGGAATCGGGTTGGTCATCTGAGCCTGTCTGTGAGCATCGGCAGAGCGGCCAGCCTACCTGAGGGCAACGGGACGCCATTCCGCCCCGACAACGTGCTCAACGCTGTTCGGAGAAGCGGACGGCTGCGCGGAACTGGGCAGCGACGGTTGCGCCGAGGCTGAGCGGCCACCGGTGCATCACGTAGGAGTTGGCCTTCGTCGACACTGAGCTGCCGGGTGGAGTTGCCGGTCCGCACCCACAGTTCCGGCCCGGCGCCCTTCCCGCTGCGCAGGTACACCGGACGCGGCGACGGCTCGCAGGTCAGCCGGCAGACCACCGGCTCGCCCGCGGCGTCCGCCATGGTCGCGAACTCGATGCCGACGGCTGCTGCGGCGTTCTGGCCGAGGCTCGTTGACAGCAGGTCACGCAGGAAGAGCTCGTAGCGGTCGGCGTCCGGCGCCTTCAGGGTGGCGTAGTCCGCGTCCAGCCCGAGCGGTGTGCCGGCGTCGTCCACGCCCACCAGCAGCGTGCCGCCGTCGCCGTTGAGGAAGCCGCACACGGTCTTCGCGATCACCAGCTCCATCCGGTCGTCCTTCGCCCCGGTGTGCAGGTTGACGCGGGCTGTGGACTTGAACTCGACCCGGTCGGACTCCCCCGCTGCCAGGAGGTCAGCCACCGACTCCCGCTGCGGGTGCTGGAAGTGGGCGGCGATCGCGCCGTAGAGGGCGATGCCCGCGATCGACATGCCGAGGGCGAGCAGGATCGACAGCAGGCCCCACGGCGTGGCCTGCGGGGAGATCCAGCCGGCGATGAGCAGCCCGACGGCCGTGCCGATGATGGAGATCACGATCGACGTGGCCACCCCCAGCCGGGCCCTGCCGCGCAGCACCCGGCGGGCGAACGCGCCGAAGGCCCAGGCGACGAGCAGGACGATCGGGAGCGCTGCGGCGATCAGCCAATCCACCGGAATGGTCGTCGTCATGCGGGCGCCCCCGTCCGCCGGTTCTCGAAGGTGGCGAGGGCGAGGGCGATCGCCGCGGCCAGCAGTGCGCCGGCCAGCGTCGCCAGCGCCCGCTCGGACGCGATCTGGAACGGGTTCCCCGCAGAACCCAGCAGGACGACGGCCGGGGTCATGAACAGCACCTGCCGCGTGTAGTCCCCTGCGAGGGCGTAGGCGCTGCTGAGCACCGTTGCGACAACGAGGAGCACCAGCAGCGCCCACAACGGGAGGAAGACGGCAGCGACCAGCGCCAGCAGGGCTCCTGCGATGGTGCCGAGCACCCGCTGGACGGCCTTCCGCATCGTCTGGTCGTCGAAGGGTCGCAGCACGACCGTGAGGGTGAGGGCCACCCAGTAGCCGTGGGGAATCTCCCACAACCCGACGAGGTAGACGACTGCGCCGACGGAGACCGCCATCACGGCTGCGTGGCGCCAGGCCCGCCGTTCCTCAACGCCTGCGGCGCGAGGCGTGCGCGGCAGCCGGGTGGCGACGGCGACCACGAGTGCACCGCCGAACAGCATCCAGATCGCGGTCCGGCCGGGCTGGAACTCACCGGGAACGAGGACGAGCACAGCGACGACGGTCGGCACCATGGCCAGCAGCCCGTCCTGCAGGATCCCTGCGGGTGCGACCAGGAGGCAGCACAGCACGACGAAGAAGGCTGCTGCGAGCGGTTGCCCGCGCAGTGCGACGGCAACGCCGCCGGCCATCGCCGCCGGCGCAGCGAGCGCGAACGAGTGCAGGGGTCGGAGGCTGAGTGCCGGGCGTAGCGAAGCAAGGACGCCCATCCCGAGGGCGAGCGCGCCCTGCGTCCCACCGGCAAGGAAGGCGACGACGATCGCCGGGACGAAGACGACCGTTGCGACAGCGCTCAGCAGCAGGGCCTGCCGAGGCACAGCCCATGCGCCCAGCCGTCCCGTCATGAGTCGAGAGCGTAGCGGCTGGGGCCGGCCTGGTCGGTCACCAGCCGCCGCCACCGCCGCCGCCGAAACCGCCGCCGCCGGAGAAGCCGGAGCCACCGCTGGTGGCAGCGGTCGCATGCTGCATCGAGGACGACATGGTGCTCGCCATGGCGTCCATCGAGCTCGCGAAGCTGTGCGCGTTGAAGCCGTAGCCGTAGCCGTAGCCGACGTACCACGGGGTGTCGAAGGCGTAGCGGCCCTGCGCAGCGAGCTGTTCGAAGACCTTGGTCCAGCGCTCGGCCACGCCGAACATGATGGCGTAGGGCAGGTACCGGGAGAAGACGTCGATGCCTTCCTCGAACTTGATCTGGTCGGCCTCAGCCGTCCGCAGGTACAGCTCGAAGCCGCGTGCCTGGGCGAGCATGGCTGAACCGGTGGCCGAGCGTGCGCCGAAGTGGTTGTTCATCAGCAGCACGCCGATACCGAGGACGATGCCTGCGAGCCCGACCAGCCCCCAGCCGAACAGCCCGAACAGCAGTCCGATGCCGACGCTGGCCGCGATGATCACGATCCCGACGAGGAAGGCGACGCCGCGCACGGTCGCAGGGTTGCGGGTGAACCAGCCGAGGTCCTTGGTGACGCGGGCGTGCAGGTTCTCGCGCGCCTTGGTCAGCAGTCCGGCGTACTGCGGGTCGCGCAGGTCGTCCGTTGTGACCGTGTTCCCGCCGGAGAACATCTTCGAGAGCAGGGACTTCTCGTACTTCGCCAGTTCGTCGGCGCCGCCGCGCTCGCCGGTGAGGCGGGTGAAGGTCCAGTCCTTGCCGTCGCCCTGCTCGATGCGCAGGTGGCCGCGGACTGCGAGGTCGATCACGGTGGCCGTGACGTCCTTGTTGTCCGCCGTGGCGTCGACCAGCGTCCCGATCTCGCCGGGACGGGCGCCCGCCGGCGGCTGGAACTGGACGGCGACCGGGGCCTTGCCGGTGTCATAGCCGACAGACACCTGCTGGTTCGAGGCAGGGACGACGCCCGGCGTCAGGCCCAGGTACACCTGGTCGCGCGTTCCGCGCCGCGTCCGCCGGAAGAGGAGGCCGAGGCCGAGGGCAGCGAGGGCTGCCGTCACACCGCCGGTCAGCGGGGTGATCGGGAACATGTTCCCGATCGTGAAGCGCCGCTCGATGCGGGCTTCTGCGCCGGTGAAGGTGCCTGCGGGGAAGCCTGCCGTGACCTGCATGCCGCTGCCGTTGCCGACGCCGGTGGCAGCGAAGCTCGCAGCAGAACCCGCAGGGGTGGCGGTGCAGGGGGTCGTGAAGTCGTAGCCGGAGAAGCAGGCGGCCCGGCTGACGGCTGCAGGCCCTGCGACGGTGACGGACGCCTTGTCGATCGCCACCTCCCAGGCGTTGCCGATCGCGTTCCAGTTGAACTCGTCCAGCCCCGACTGGGCCTGTTTGGGGGCGATCAGTCCGCGGATCGTGTAGTTCACCTGGTAGGTCTGCACGCCGGTGAAGATCTGGTTCTCGCTGCCGACCCGCACCAGGAGGTTGCCGTCCTCCTCCTCGGTCTGCACCTCGGCGTTGGCGCCGCTGGGGCTGTTCACGTCCCCGATGGTCATGTCGAGCATGCGCCAGTGGTCGGGATCATCGGCGATCTCCTGCCGCAGCGGGAAGAACAGTTTCACCCCGTGCCCGCCGTCTCTGCCGAAGGCGTAGGTGAGGTTCAGCTGCACGGCTGCCGTGCCCGAGGCGTCGACCGTCGCGCTGACGCTGTAGTCGGTGATCGTGCCGTCACCGACGTCCGCTCGCGCCTCCGTCGGCGCGGCTGCGAGGGGTGCGAGAACAAGGAACAGAGCGAGCAGGGCCGTACAGAACCGCTTCATGGACCGAGCGTAACAACGGACGGCGGCCGGCTCCTCAGGTGCCGACCCCGGTCCTTCCCCGATCGTGTCCGGCGCGTCGCTATCCTGACCGCAACGAGCCAGGGGGTGTGATGACGGGTCAGGCGGTGACCGCTGAGCTCCTCGCGGTGGTGGTTGCCATGGTGGACGGGCGCCCGTCCGTGCTCACCCTCGGCGAACCGCCGCGGCTGCCCGCGGGCCCGCTGCTTCCCAGCCACCGTTCGCTCCAGGCCGCCACCCGCACCTGGGTCGAGGAGCAGACCGGACGCCGGCTGGGCTACCTCGAGCAGCTGTACACGTTCGCCGACCTCGACCGCGAGGGCGTTGGCGAGCTGCGTCCGATCTCCGTCTCCTACCTCGGACTCACCACCCCCGGCGAGGAGCCGGGTATCGGAGGCTGGCAGGACTGGTACGCCCTGCTGCCCTGGGAGGACACGCGCACCGACACCTGCGCACTGGACGCCGTCGCCCCGCACCTGCGGCACTGGGCCTCCTCCGAGCGTGCGCTCGAGGCGGAACGGCGCCAGCGGGTGGCGATCACGTTCGGCCTGGACGGGCACGCCTGGCAGCCCGACCTGGTGCTGCAGCGCTACGAGTTGCTGTACGAGAGCGGGCTCGTTCCGGAATCCCCTGCCGAATGGCGCCGTCCCACCGCGGAACTTGCCCCCGGGGACCGCATGCTCGGCGACCACCGGCGCGTGCTCGCCACCGGACTTGCCCGGTTGCGGGCCAAGATCGGCTACCGCCCGGTCGTCTTCGAGCTGCTCAGCCCGACCTTCACGCTGCGGCAGCTGCAGGACTGCGTCGAGGCGCTGGCCGGCCGCGCCGTCCACACCCAGAACTTCCGCCGCCTGATCGAGCAGCAGGCCCTGGTCGAGGAGACCGGTGAGGTCGACGCCGACACCGGCGGACGCCCCGCGCGGCGCTACCGCTTCCGCCGCCAGGTGCTGCAGGAGCGCAGCGTCGCCGGCACGAAGCTGCCCACCACCCGCTCCCGCTGACTGCGCCAACCCACCCACGGTGGGATTGAGCTGGCCACCCCCGGTGGGATTGAGCCGGCCACCCCGGCCCCCTCCCACCCACCTCCGCAAACTGTGACCAATTCGCCGATGTCGGCGAAAAGGTCACAGTCTGCAGCGGAACGGGGGCTGAGGACACGGGCAGGTGGGCCGAATCCGCGTCCACGGATCGGGAATACCTGCCCGGTGCCTTTTGCTCAGATGTAGCATAAGGCAAGTCCTGGAAGGGGATTCCGATGACAACGCTGACCGCAGCCGACCTCTACCCGAAGGTGGCGCACGTCGTGCCGGCCGTCGAGTGGGCAACCATGGCCGACGACGTGGACGCGATCATGCGGCTGAAGCAGGAGCGCAACGCCGTGATCCTTGCCCACAACTACATGACCCCGGAGATCTTCCACGGCGTCTCCGACATCGTCGGCGACTCCCTCGCGCTGGCCCGTGAGGCCATCGACGTCGAGGCCGATGTGATCGTGCTGGCCGGCGTCCACTTCATGGCGGAGACGGCGAAGCTGCTCAACCCGTCCAAGACTGTGCTGATCCCCGACCTGCGTTCCGGCTGCTCGCTGGCCGAGTCGATCACGCCGGAGGACGTCCGGGCCCTGCGGGCGGCCAACCCCGGCGTCCCGGTGGTCACCTACGTCAACACTTCTGCAGCGGTGAAGGCCGAGTCCGACATCTGCTGCACCTCGGGCAACGCCGTGAAGGTGATCGAGAGCCTGGGCGTGCCGAAGGTGATCATGATCCCCGACCGGTTCCTCGCTGCCAACGTCGCGCGGCAGACCGGTGTCGAGGTGATCGTCCACCCGGGTGCCTGTGAGGTGCACGAGCGGTTCACACCGAACGACATCCGCCAGGTGCGCCTGGAGAACCCCGGCATCACCGTGCTCGCCCATCCCGAGTGCCCGCCCGAGGTGGTGGATGAGGCCGACTACGCCGGCTCCACAGCCCAGATGGTGAAGTTCGTGGACGCGAAGCGCCCGCTCAAGGTTGCCCTGATCACGGAGTGCTCGATGAGCGACAACGTCTCGGAGGCCTACCCCGACATCGAGTTCATCCGGCCGTGCAACCTGTGCCCGCACATGAAGCGCAACACGCTGGCGGTGATCCGGCACGCGCTGGAGACCATGACCAACGAGGTCACCGTCCCGGAGGATGTCGCCGACCGGGCGCGGCTGGCCGTCGAGCGGATGCTGGCGGTGGGCAAGTGACTCGCTCAGTGGTCGAAGCCAACTGCCCGGTCATCATCGGGGCAGGACTGGCCGGCCTGACGGCGGCCATCGAACTCAGCCCGCTGCCGTGCATCGTGCTCAGCGCCGGCGCGGTGAGCACCGGCACGTCCACCGGGTGGGCCCAGGGCGGTGTTGCTGCGGCCGTCGGACCCGATGACGACCCTGCGTTGCACGCAGCAGACACCCTCGCTGCCGGCGCCGGGCTCTGCGAGCCGGAGGTCGTCGAGGCCATCACGGCAGCGGCACCCGAGGCCATCGCCTGGCTCTCGAGCCAGGGCGCGGAGTTCGATCGGGCAGCCGACGGCACCCTGCGCCTCGGGCTCGAGGGAGCCCACGGACGGCGACGGATCGTGCACGCGCACGGCGACCGCACCGGTGCGGAGCTCCTCGAGACCGTCGTGGACGCGGCCCGCGCACTGCCGTCGGTCTCGCTGTGGGACCACTCCCCCGCCAGCGAGATCCTCACTGAAGGCGGACGCGTGGTCGGCGTCCTCGTCGACACCCCCGACGGCCTCGTCGAGCTGCGCACCGACATCGTGCTTCTGGCCACCGGTGGCATCGGCGGGATGTTCAGCCACACCACCAACCCGCTGTCCTCCCGGGGCCAGGGGCTGGCGCTGGCCCACCGCGCCGGGGCCACCCTGCGCGACGTCGAGATGGTGCAGTTCCACCCGACGGCCCTCGACGTCGGCATCGACCCCATGCCGCTGGTCAGCGAGGCCGTCCGCGGCGAAGGCGCCATCCTCGTCAACGAGCTGGGCCAGTGGGTGCTGAAGAACCCGCTCGCTGCGCGCGACGTGGTCTCCCGGGCCGAGTGGGCACAGCTCCAGGCCGGCCACCGGGTCTTCCTCGACGCAACCAAGGACCCCGGGGAGCGCTTCGCGGAGCTGTTCGGCTCGATCTATGCGACCGCCCGCGAGTCCGGGCTCGACCCGTCGAAGGACCTGCTGCCCGTCCGGCCCGCCGCCCACTACCACATGGGTGGGGTGCTGGTTGAGCTCAGCGGCGCGACCACCGTCCCCGGCCTTTACGCGGCCGGCGAGGTCGCGTCCACCGGGCTGCACGGCGCCAACCGGCTGGCCAGCAACTCCCTTCTCGAAGCCGTCGTCTGCGGACGCTGGGTGGCCCGGCACTGGCGCACGCTCGGGCTCGCGGCCGGAGCGCCACCGGCTGCCAGGACCCATCCCGGGTTCGAGTGGAGCGGGACGCCCGACCCCGTTGTCGCGCAGGTGCGCACCATCGTCAGCGCCGGAGCCGGCGTCCTCCGGGACGCAGATGGCCTGCGGACGGCTCTGGCAGCCCTCGAGGGCCTGCGGCACAACGACGCCGGCCTCGTCGGCCACCTCCTGGTGGAAGCAGCACTGCGCCGCGAGGAGTCGAGAGGCGGCCACACCCGCCTCGACTTCCCCGCGACGGCAGAGCTGGGCGAGCACATGCTCACCCTCCCCACCCTCGACAACACCGACTTGTCAGAATCTGGGGCTGCTATAGCGACCACAGAATCTGACAAGTCGGAGAGTGGGGAGCGGGCGGGGGTGGCTACACGATGAGGTCACTGCCTCGCATCGTGATCGAGCCGCTCGTCCGGGCCGCCCTGCTGGAGGACCTCGGGCGTGCCGGTGACCTGACCAGCGACTCCACCATCGGCGCGAGCGAGACGGCCCGCGTGGCGCTGGTCTCCAGGGAGCCGGGCGTCATCGCCGGCACCGACTGCGCACGCCTGGCCTGGGAACTCGTCGACCCGCGGATCGTCGTGTCCGACCTGCTGCCCGACGGCACCCGCGTCCAGCCCGGGACGGTGATCGGCACCATCTCCGGTCCGGCGCGCGGCCTGCTCAGCGGTGAACGCGTGGCCCTGAACTTCCTCGGCCACCTCTCGGGCGTGGCAACGGGCACAGCGACGATTGCGGACGCGATCGCCCACACCCATGCCAAGGTCGCCGACACCCGCAAGACCATCCCCGGCCTTCGGGCCCTGCAGAAGCACGCCGTCAAGGCCGGTGGCGGCAGCAACCACCGCTTCGGCCTCGACGACGCCGTGCTGATCAAGGACAACCACATCGCCGTCGCCGGCGGGGTGACGGAGGCCGTCCGCCGCGCGAAGGCCGGCGTGGGGCACCTGGTGAAGATCGAGGTGGAGGTGGACTCGCTGGCCCAACTGGCCGAGCTCCTGCCCCTCGGCGTGGACGCGGTCCTGCTCGACAACATGGGCCCCGACCAGGTGCGCGAAGCCGTGGCCATGGTCGCCGGCCGGTTGATCACGGAGGCGTCCGGCAGGATCACGCCGGAGACAGCCGTGCCACTGGCAGAAGCGGGCGTCGACCTGATCTCGGTGGGCTGGCTGACGCATTCCGCCCACGTGCTCGACATCGGCCTCGACTACGCCGGCGGCTGACGGGCCGTCCGGCACGAGAGGGGCAAATAAGGGGACTGTCCCCTTATTTGCCCCTGCCCAATCCGGTTCAGCCCTGAGCCAGGATCGCTTCCGCCGTCCGGCGGCCCGAGACCAGGGCGCCCTGGATGGACGCGGTGTCGCGATGGTCGCCGCAGACGAACAGGCCCAGCCCGAAGGCGATCTCGCGGCGCACCTCCAGTGGCGGCGGCATCACCGGGAGCGCGTTCGGGATCGCGTGCGTGGCCAGCAGCTCCCAGGCGTCGGTCGGGCAGTCGTAGAGCGAGGCCAGCTGGCTGCGCACCAGCGCCTCCGCGGGCACCTCGCCGGCCAGCAGCGCTGTCGCCTGCACCAGGTGGCGCCCGGCAGGCGCGTAGCTCGGAGCTGCATTGGACACCACGGCCGTGTTCACCACTGGCCCGGTGCCGTGGCGCCCGTCCAGCATCAGCAGCTTGTGCTCCACAGGGGCGGACGGGGCGGAGAACCACCACGTGACAAGGCCCTTCATCGCAGGCACCGGCGCACCGGTGAGCCGTCCGGCCGTCACAGGGTCGGTGGCCACCACGACAACCGGGGCGTGCGCATCGCCGTCGGGCACAGCCACCGTCCAGCCGCCACCCTCGGCCTCGATCGCACTCGCAGGCGCCTCCAGCTCGGGCGGAACCGCGAGGTGCGCAGCCAGCTGGTGCGCGATCGCCGCCATCCCCTGGGTGGGCAGCCCGGGCGTACCGAGGCTGAACGAACGCACCAGCAGCCGCGCGAACCGGGCAGACGTGCTGCCGTCGGACTCGGCGAGGACGCCGGCGAGGAACTGCTCGAACACCTCCGTCCGCAGCGGGCCGTGGAAACCGGCGGCGTCGAGGGAGTCGGCGAGGCTCGCGTCCGGGGCGGAGAGCAGTCGGGGCACCGGGCCCAGCGCCGGCGCAGCCCAGCGGGCCAGCGCAGCCCAGGCGCCGACATCGGCGTACGGCCCGCGTCCGAGCCCGCGTCCGAGCCCGCGTCCGAGCCCGCGGACGAGGCCACCGATGCCGCCGAAGGAGGCCTCCAGCACCACCAGTTCACTGTCGCGCCGCACGGCGACGCCGCGTCCGAAGCGCTGCAGCCCGAGGGCTGCGAGGTCGAGCTGCCTGCGCGCGTCCGGGTACGCCGGGTTGAGCAGCTGGAAACCGCGGTCGAGACGGAAGCCGTCCACGAGGTCGGTCCGCACCCTTCCGCCGATCCCGTCCGAGGCTTCGAGCACGCGCACGGTGCGTCCGGCGGCTGTCAGCACCCGCGCGCACTGCAGCCCGGCGAGCCCCGCGCCGATCACGATCACATCGGTCATGGCCGCATCCTCCCAGCCCGCCCAAGCCCGTGCCAGAGAACGTCGGGCAGCAGGCCGCCCAAAATCGGACGGTTTCACCGTTGTAACCGGACTTGGTTACGGTGGCCCAATGACTGCCGACATCGTTCCCGAGTCGCTGGCCGAAACCGGCCCGATCCCAACCGGCCCGATCCCGACCGACGAGAGCCCGATCACCGAGGCACGCCGGGTAGGGCCGCTCTTCCAGCCCACGCACCCGCTGGCGCTCGCTCCAGTGAGCGCCCCGCCCCATTCCGTCGACGGCTTCGTCCGCGAATTCCTGCGCGAGCTCAACACCGGTCAGGGCGTTGCGCTCTCGCGCTCCACCGTCAACGACCAGTACCTTGCGCTCGCCCGCACCGTCCGTCATTACTTGATGGCCCGCTGGCTCGAGACGCTCAAGCACAACCGGTCGTCCAAGGCGAAGACCGTCGGTTACCTCTCCGCGGAGTACCTGCTCGGACGCCAGCTCGGCAACGCCCTGCTGGCCACCGACCTCAACGACGTGGCGGAGAAGGCGCTCGCAGCCTGTGGGCTCGACCTGGCGACGTTGCGTGCCCAGGAGGTCGAGCCCGGGCTGGGCAACGGCGGCCTCGGACGGCTCGCGGCCTGCTTCATCGACTCCCTCGCCACCATGAGCGTTCCGTGCATCGGCTACGGCATCCGCTACGAGTACGGCATCTTCCGCCAGACCTTCGTCGACGGCCGCCAGGTGGAGCAGCCGGACACCTGGCTGGCCCTGGGCGGCCCGTGGGAGTTCCCGCACCCGGAGGCAGCCGTCGAGGTCGAGTTCGGCGGACACACCGAGAGCTACGACGACAACGGCACCGAGCGCACCCGCTGGGTCGCCAGCTGGAACGTGCTGGGCATCCCCTACAACTACATGGTGCCCGGCTACCAGAACGGCCGCGTGAACACCCTGCGGCTGTGGAGCGCGCAGGCCACCAAGGCGTTCGACCTGGCGATCTTCAACTCCGGCGACTACGCGGAGGCCGTCCGGGCGCAGACGTTCGCAGAGAACATCACCAAGGTGTTGTACCCCGAGGACTCCACGCCCCAGGGCAAGGAGCTGCGCCTGCAGCAGCAGTACTTCTTCGTCGCCTGCTCACTGCACGACTTCATCGAGCAGATGCTCGAGGACGACTTCGACCTGCACCAGCTGCCGGAGCGGATCGTGTTCCAGCTCAACGACACCCATCCTGTGATCGCCGTCCCCGAGTTGATGCGCATCCTTGTCGACGAGAAGAAGTTCGACTGGGACGAGGCCTGGGCGATCACCAGCAAGTGCTTCGCCTACACCTGCCACACCCTGCTGCCCGAGGCGCTGGAGACCTGGTCGGTGGAACTGATGGGACGCCTGCTGCCCCGCCACCTGGAGATCATCTACCGGATCAACGACGAGTTCCTCGAGCAGGTCCGCGAGACCTACCCCGACGACGAACTGCGCGCCCGCCGGATGTCGATCGTCGCCGACTACCCGTCCCGTGCGGTGCGGATGGCGTTCCTCGCCACCGTCGCCGGCATCAAGGTCAACGGCGTCGCTGAGCTGCACTCGCAGTTGCTGGCGGAGAAGGTGCTGCCGGACTTCTCGGAGTTCTTCCCCGACAAGTTCACCAACGTCACCAACGGTGTCACCCCCCGGCGGTTCATCAAGCTGGCGAACCCGTTCCTCTCCAACCTGATCACCGACACCATCGGCGTCGGCTGGGTGACCGACCTCGACCGGCTCGCCGAACTGGAGCCGTACGCAGAGGACGAGGACTTCCGCCGCGCGTTCCGCAAGGCCAAGGAGCAGAACAAGACCCGGCTGTATTCCATCCTGCGCACGCGGGACGGCATCGACCTGCCCGACGGCCACCTGCTGGACGTGATGGTGAAGCGGCTGCACGAGTACAAGCGGCAGACGCTGAAGCTGCTGCACGTCGTGACGCTGTACGACCAGATCATCTCCGGCCGCGTCGACCCGAAGGACGTCCTGCCGCGGACGGTCGTCTTCGGCGCCAAGGCAGCCCCGGGCTACCGGATGGCCAAGGACACGATCGCGCTGATCAATGCCGTCGCGACCACCATCAACAACGACAAGCGGGTCGGCGGACGACTGGCCCTCGCTTTCCCTGCGAACTACAACGTGACGCTGGCCGAGAAGCTCATCCCCGCTGCCGACCTGTCCGAGCAGATCTCGCTGGCCGGCATGGAGGCGTCCGGCACCGGCAACATGAAGTTCGCGATGAACGGCGCGCTCACCATCGGCACCGATGACGGGGCGAATGTCGAGATCCGGCGGTTCGTCGGCAACGACAACTTCTTCCTCTTCGGCATGCTCGAGCCCGAGGTGGAGGCGCTGCAGGCGTCCGGCTACCAGCCGTCCAGGCTGTACGAGGAGGACGCCGACCTGAAGGCCGCCATCGACCTGATCGCGTCCGGCGCGTTCTCCGACGGCGACCGCGGCACCTTCGAGCCGGTGGTCTCCAACCTGCTCTACCAGGACCGGTTCATGGCGCTGGCCGACTACCGCTCCTACCTCGAGGCGCAGGAGAAGGTGGAGAAGGCCTACGTCAACAAGGAGGCCTGGACGAAGTCGGCGATCCTCAACGTCGCCCGCTCCGGCTACTTCTCCTCCGACCGCTCGATGCGCGACTACCTCGGCCGTATCTGGGGAGCATCCCCCGACCACTGAGTCCTGGCGTAAGTCGGGGGCGGACGAGCGACCCCTCTTCCGTCAACCCGTCGGCGCCGTGGTGCTGGCGGTAGCTGCTGCGGAACTGCCCGTGTGCGGGGCGGTCGGGGTGGCCGACGTGGTGAGCCCGGCAGGAGTGACGCTGGCCGGCGACGTGGTGGACGCCGCCGGAGTGACCGGAGTCGTCGCGCCGGGCGTCGGGGTGCCCGACGACACGGTCGCGTTCGGCGTCGGTGACGGTGACGTCGGCGTGGGTGACGACGGCGTGGGTGTCGGTGTTGTCGGCGTGGGTGTGGGTGTCGTCGTGCTCGGCGTCGGCGTGCGCGAAGGGCTCGGGGTCACGCGCGGGGTGGTGGTGCTCGGCGCGGGGGTCGGAGTGGTGGGCGACGGCGTCGGCGTGGTCTGCGTCACGGTCGGCGTGGAGGTGAGCGATGGCGACGAAGTCGGCGACGGCAACCCCGAAGGCATGTAGCTGCCCACCCTGCGGCTGAGTGCCGCCTTGCTCAGGTCACCGGTCAGGAACCGCATCGGGTCGACGTAGGAGCCGTCCAGGATCACCTCGAAGTGCATGTGGCACGCGGTCGAGCGTCCGGTGGAACCGATCCGGCCAACCACCTGTCCCCTGGTGACCTGCTGGCCGACAATGACCTCGATCTTCGCAAGGTGGTTGTAGGTGGTCGCGAAGCTGTGGTCGTCCCGGTCGGCGTGGCGGACCACGACGCGATTGCCGTAGCCGCCGGCCCACCCCGCGTCCACGACCGTCCCGTCGAGGGACGCCCAGGCGGGGTCTCCGCACGGTTGACCGAGGTCGACGCCGTCATGCCAGCGCTGCCGGTGGGTGAACGGGTCGGAACGGTAACCGAAGCCGGTGGACGGGGTGTGGTCGGTGACCGGCCAGCCGATGAGGTCGCCCCCGGCTGCCACGGTCGGTCCGGTCGTGACGACGCCCACCGGGTTGGCGATGAGGTCCCCGTCCTCGATCAGTCCTGCGACGAAGGCGGGCGTCCGGACGGGAGCCGCGGCGACGCTCACCAGCGGGGCATTGTGCGGGCCGCCGGGCAGCGCAGCGACGGACTGCGGCAGGACGATATAGGCGAGCGGGCCACCGATCATGGCGACGCCGAGGATCAGCAGGACGCGTCGGCTGAGCCGGCGTCCGTGGTGGCGCCAGGAGGGGTCGATGGCGTGACGGGGCTCGATCGCGTGACGGGGAACGACGGCGTGGCGAGGGGGAATCACGTCCCCGGGGCGCAGTGCGTGCCGGAGGCGACTTCGGCGCGGCACAACGGACACGAACGCCCCCCTTTGCGTTGATTCCATGATCGTCTGAGCATCGAGACGCCGAAAGAGGCTGTGCGCCCGGGGAGCAATTCTTTGGGGCCTGCAGGCGCAAATCGGGGTAAATATCTGCTGAGGAACGTGAGAGCTTCCCCAGCGGAGCCCCGGACCGTCGGTGAAGGAGCCCGAAACGCAGGAGGCGCGCACCCGCTGACCCCGGACAGGTAACGGACAGGCAAGAGGCGCCGCCCCATCGGAGCGGCGCCTCTTCCACGGTTCAGACCAGGGCTGCGTCCAGCTCGATCCTGGTGCCGGTCAGTGCTGCGGAGACGGGGCAGCCGGTCTTGGCGCCCTGGGCGAAGGTCGCGAAGTCCTCGGCGCTCAGCCCGGGCACGGAGGCGCGGACGGTGAGGACGATGCCGGTAATGCCCTCGCCGACGACGAAGGTGACGTCAGCTCGAGTGTCGATGGCGGCAGGCGGGGTGCCGTTCTTGGACAGGGCTGCGGACAGCGCCATGGAGAAGCACGCGGAATGGGCTGCGGCGATGAGCTCCTCCGGGCTGGTCTTGCCTTCGGTCTCTGCGGAACGGGAGCGCCAGTCGACGGGCACACTGCCGAGATTGGAGTTCAGGAACTCGACTTCGCCTTCGCCCTCGGTGAGGGAACCTTCCCAGTGGGCTTGTGCAGATCGAACGGTCATAGGGGTCCTGCCTTTCGTCGGTTACTACTGGGGTTTCCTGTTGCGAGCAACCGGAAACCCCGAGGCCCTATTCCTGACCCTACCCAGCGCTTGGGTAATCTCGCCGGATGGGAGCCCGGCTGTGATACTCGACAAGCCGCTGGCTGCCCTGCGTGAACGCGTCGGCCGACCGGACGTGGAAAAGGCGCTCCTGATCACGGGACTGGTGGGTGGAGCCGTGTTCATCGCACTGATGGCCGGCGCGACCGCGATCTATGACGCTGTCTCCGAGGCCGATGGGATCAGCGGCCTGGACAAGCCCGCACTGAACTGGGCGATCAGCGTGCGCACCCCGACGCTCGACCTGTGGGTGACGGCGTTCACCAACCTCGGGCGGACGCTGCCGATGGTCCTGATCGCCGGGATGCTGACCCTGTCCCTGTTCCTGCGGTACCGCCGCCGGACGATCTGGGTGTTGATGGGCGTCGCCGCGGCGGGATCGGTGGCGTTCACCATTGCGGGAAAGGCCCTCGTCGGCAGGAGCCGTCCGGCACTGGAGTTCGCCGTGCCGCCGTATGAGGCCAGCTTCTCCTTCCCGTCCGGCCACACCCTGAACAGCACGGTGATCGCGGGCATGCTCGCCTACCTGGTGTGGGTCCTTTCCGCCCGCCGCTGGCTGCGCGTGCTGTCGGTGGTGACGGCGTCGTTGTGGGCCGTGGGCATGGGCCTGAGCCGGGTCTACCTGGGCCACCACTGGCTCACGGACGTCGCGTTCGCGTGGCTGTTCGGGCTCGGCTGGCTGGCCCTCCTGATCACCGTGCACAAGGTCCTCGTGCGCCTTCGGGACGACGTGCGTCCGGGGCCCGCGCCGATTTCCCTTAGCCGCGGGGACTAGGTAAGCTTCGGATCCGTTCCTCAGGGACGTTGGGGCTATGGCGCAGTTGGTAGCGCGCTTCCATGGCATGGAAGAGGCCACGGGTTCGAATCCCGTTAGCTCCACCAAGCGTTTCCCCTAGTCGGGGACGCATTCGGTCCCCGAGATCCCCCGGCGCACCCTTAGCTCCACCGCGCGCCCTTAGCCTCCTGAGGGACGTAGCGGCACGAAGCAGCGCCCCTTCACGGCGGCGCCGGACTCCTGGGTGTCGATGCTTCAAATCTCACCTGGAGGATCTAGCCGGGGTACGCGTGCCCAACCGATCGCGCGCTCTTCCGAGGTGCCCAACTCGCTCAGCTTCTGGTGGCGGGACACCCAACTCCGTGCGGCCCGACCGGGGGTCTCAGATCGAGACACTGTTGTTGTATCGTGTAGCGCTACGCGATACGCTCTAGCTGTGATCGTCAGCTTCCGCCACAAGGGGCTGGAGCAGCTGTACCGGACGGGATCGAAGAAGGGCGTCCAAGCTGCCCACGTCCCCAAGCTGCTCCGCATCCTGTCGCTGCTTGACGTGGCACAAGGACCCGACGACCTGGCCATTCCCGGCTTCCGGACCCACCCACTCAAGGCGGACCTGGCCGGCCACTGGTCGATCTGGGTGAACGGGAACTGGCGAATCACGTTCAGATTCATCGACAGCGATGTCGAACTCGTCGACTACCAGGATTACCACTGAGGAGGTGAACACGATGGCAATGAACAACCCGGTACATCCCGGCGAGATCCTCCGCGAGGACGTCCTGGCCGACCTCGGGCTGAGCGTCGGCGAAGCGGCCTCCCGGCTCGGCATCTCCCGGGTCACCCTGAGCCGCGTCCTGCACGGTCACGCCCGGATCAGCCCCAACCTCGCCGTCCGCCTCGAGGAGGCCGGCGTGGGCACGGCCCGCGCCTGGCTGGCCATGCAGTCCGCCCACGACCTCGCCGCCGAACGCGCCGCCGGCCTGCCCAAGGTCACCCGCCTCGACCCCGTTGCCTGACTTCTGCGGACGTCCCGGAGCACATCACCAACCGGCAATGCACAGAGCGTCGTTGAAGCCTCCACCGACGGCCATCTCCTGGCAGTCCGATCCTTCGCTACCGTCACGCGCTCGCGTTCGCGTCGCCGGCCTCCACGGTCCAGGAGGGAGCGGTAGCGTCGTCATTGAGGTTCGTTCAAGGACGAGGCCGGTGACGTGTTAGCGCGCGGGATCCCACTGGTTGTGGCCGGAGCGCTCCTGCTCACCAGCCTCGCCAGCTGCCTCGAAACGGCACCTGCCACCATCACGATCCAGAACGACTCGGACCAGACAATCGTGCTGCAGCGTATCTCTGACTCGGGCGCCAAGACGCTAGGCTCGACGATCCTGCCACGGACGACACAGACCAGCTCAGGATCGCCTGCCAAGGGGCTGTGCTACGACCGTTGGGAAATCGTGGACGCCGCCGGAAGGGTGCTCCGGACAATAGGCAAGGTCTGTGAGGGCGAGACGATCAAGCACCCGTAGCAGACGCTCATGGACACGGATTCGCCAGGCTCCGCGAACATCCTGTCTTCGGCAGGATGGACCGCTCGCAGCGCGGCTGAGAGTGAGTTGGTGTAGGCGTCGCCGAATGTCGTGTCGCCTACCGCGTGGTGCCCATCGTCCACATGATGTCGGCGACCATATCGCCGGACCCGCCACTGTCGGTCGCGTCGTCCGCAGCGAAGATGCTGACCCGATAGGTCCCGGCAGGGCCCTTGGGCCGCACCTGCCACCAGCCGTCCACCAAGAACCGGCTGTCAGCCTCGACCGCTTGGTCGACGCCGCCTTCTATACGCACCTGCGTCACTACCAGTTGGTTGAACTCCCTGATCGGGACGAACACGAAGATCTCCTTCGGCGAACCGATGGCCGGCGCATTGTCCTCCACTCCATCCGCACAGCCGCCGCTGGAACCACCCGACCAGCAATAGGTGTAGGGCTGCAGTTCCAGCTGCGTATCGCCGTACCTCACAATGAACGGCTTCGGCCTGAAGCTTGGAGCGTCCTTATCGCCATGCCGAACGGTGACCGTTGGCGTTGGCACCGGGGACGGCGCGTTCCCGGGCGCAGCTGCCGAAGCAGAACCACACCCAGCTAGGAACATGCCGATGACGGCGACCATCACAGCGTTTCTCATCACATCCTCCACGCGCTCGGCAACCCAAGTGTTGCGCTACTCAGCCGAACAAGGAGCGGAAACGAGCGAGCGGTCAGCGGCAGAAGCGTGCGACAGACTCCCGTGAGAGATGACCGACCGTAGGAGAACCGGACGTTGGCGCACAGCAGTTGGAGCCGATAGCGAAGGTGACCGTGTTGCTCGGGTCAGGAGCCTCATCGGGTGTGAGCAATGTGAACTTCATCGAGGTTTCGCTGCGGAGCGCTGCCAGGCCGAGATGCACCGACCCCCAAGCCAGATCAGCCGCATCAGCGCGAGGATCGCAACGACGATGACTGCCCAATACACCTTGAGCTGTAGGAGGTCCACCTGGGAAGTAGGTGCCCACACTTCAGCGAAGACGACGAGCGCGAACGCGAGGAGGTTCAGCCCCTGCAGCCACGTCTTCGCCACTCGCCAGGGGGCCACCAGCCAGCAGAGGAGGCTCGCGAGTAGCAGGATCAGGACAGGCTGGCTCTGCCGGTTCGAGCCTCTCAGCTGGTCTTGTTGCCACTGCGGGTCCTTGGCGGTCTCCACCAGGTCGATGGTCGCCCAATCCGTTGCTGAACTCCGGTAATAGGTGCGATACGCGCCGCCGATCACGGCCTGCCCGCTGTCGGCCGGGTTCACAGCAACGGCTTGGAGGAAGCCGCACTCACCGAGGTCCCCTCGGCCAAGGAAATCTCTGATACTCGCTCCGTGTCCGCGGCTTGTGCCTGTTCAGGATGCCTCGGAAACCTGCTTCCTGCGGTCACCCGATGATCACCCTGCCGCTCACATCGATGGGTGATGTCGCCTCATCCAGCCCGCCCTTACGTTCGAA
>JAOATP010000032.1 GCA_030158185.1 Propionicimonas sp. | reverse complement strand
CGCACGGAGCCGCACGAGCGTCCCCTCGACGGCACCCCGGTCGTCGACGTCGACCGGGGCGGGAAGATCACCTACCACGGCCCCGGCCAGCTGGTCGGATACCCGATCGTGTTCCTGCCAAGGGGGATCGGCGTCGTCGACTACGTCCGGCGTGTCGAGGAGGCCCTGATCCGGCTGCTGGCCGGCTACGGCGTCGCCACCGGACGCGTCCCCGGGCGCACCGGCGTGTGGCTCGCCGCCGGTGACGGACGCCCCGAGCGCAAGATCGCCGCCATTGGCATCCGGGTGTCCCGTCAGACCACCATGCACGGCTTCGCCCTGAACGTGTCCAGCGACCTCGCCGACTTCGGCCGGATCGTGCCCTGCGGCATCTCCGACGCGGGCGTGACCTCCCTGGACGCAGAACTCGGCGGTTCTGCGCCCACCCTCGTCCAGGTCGGGCGGGACCTCGAGCCGTACCTCGCCGAACTACTGGGCTTCGAGCCGTTCGAGCAGTCGGCAGACCTGCACCCGTCGGGCGAGGTCGTCGAGGCAACGCCGACGACGATCACCTACGGCCTGACCGGCTGACGGCCCACTGCACAAGGGCAGTTACCATTGCCGGGTGACAGACACCCAGCCCCGGCGACTGCTCCGCCTCGAGGTGCGCAACGCGCAGACCCCGATCGAACGCAAACCGCCGTGGATCAAGACGACGGCAACCATGGGCCCCGACTACCGGGAGCTGCAGAAGCTGGTGAAGGACGAGGGCCTGCACACCGTCTGCCAGGAGGCCGGCTGCCCGAACATCTTCGAGTGCTGGCAGGACCGCGAGGCCACCTTCCTGATCGGCGGTGACTCCTGCACCCGGCGCTGCGACTTCTGCCAGATCGAGTCACGCAAGCCGTCCGGCTACGACACGGCCGAGCCGGTGCGGGTCGCCGAGTCGGTGGTCACCATGGGCCTGCGCTACGCCACCGTCACAGGGGTCTGCCGCGACGACCTCGAGGACGAGGGCGCCTGGCTGTACTCCGAAACCATCCGGCAGATCCACGCCCGCAACCCCGGCGTCGGGGTGGAGATGCTCGCCCCCGACTTCTCCGGACGCCGCGAGCTGCTGCAGCAGATCTTCGACACGCGGCCGGAGGTGTTCGCCCACAACGTCGAGACGGTGCCGCGGATCTTCAAGCAGATCCGTCCCGGCTTCCGCTACGACAAGTCGCTGCAGGTGCTCACCTGGTCCCGCGAGGAGGGACTCGTCACCAAGTCGAACCTCATCCTCGGGATGGGCGAGACCCGCGAGGAGATCAGCGCTGCGATGCGTGACCTCCATGCCGCCGGGACCGAGCTCCTGACGATCACCCAGTACCTGCGTCCGAGCGTCCACCACCACCCGATCGACCGGTGGGTGACCCCGCAGGAATTCGACGAACTCGCTGAGGAAGCCACCGCAATTGGCTTTGTCGGCGTACTGAGCGGACCATTGGTACGTTCTTCCTACCGAGCCGGCCGGTTGTACCGGCAGGCGATGGCCGCCCGCGAACAGCAGCGGCCGCAAGACGAGACCCGGAGTACCTAGATGGCGAGCGAGAAGGCCAAGGAACTGGCCGCAAAGCAGAAGGCTGAAGTAGCGGCCCTCAAGCTGGCGAAGAAGAATTCCACCGATCCCAAGGATTGGCCCTGGTACAAGCAGGTCTGGCAGACCTACAAGGTCACGGCAGAGGCCGACCCGCAGCTGAACTGGTGGCTGCTGGGCGCGTTCCTCGCCGTCGTCGTTGTCGCCGTCATCCTCGGCATCCTCCTCCCACCGTGGTGGATGTGGTCGATCCTCGGCATCGCCGGCGGCCTCACCGCTTCCCTGTGGGTCATGCTCGACCGAGCGAAGAAGGCAACCTTCGTCCGCTACGCCGGCCAGCCCGGCTCGGCAGAGGTCGCGCTGTCGATGCTCGACAAGAAGAAGTGGTTCTACACCCCGGTGATCACCGCGACCCGCCAGCTCGACGTCGTGCACCGCGCAGTCGGCCCGGGCGGCATCATCCTCATCGGTGAGGGTGCGCCGTCGCGCGTCAAGGCCCTCCTTGCCAGCGAGGCCAAGAAGCACGAGCAGGTCGCCTACGGCGTCGCAGTGACCAGCATCCTGATGGGCGACGGCGAGGGCCAGGTGCCGCTTCCCAAGCTGACCAAGCACCTGCAGAAGCTCCCGAAGAAGCTCGAGCCCAGCCAGGTGACCGACGTGAAGGCCCGCCTCCGCGCGCTCGACGCCGCCCGCCCCAAGGTCCCGATCCCGCGCGGCCCGCTGCCGTCCATGAAGGGCGCCAACCGCGCCATGCGCGGTCGCTGAGCTTGGCGAACCTGGTCAACGCCGAACGCGTCTCACTCGCGTTCGGCACGCGCACGATCCTCGACGGGGTCTCGCTGGGCCTCGACAACGGTGACGTCGTCGGCGTCGTCGGACGCAACGGCGACGGCAAGACCACCCTGCTGGAGTTGCTCGTCGGTACCCGGCGTCCCGACTCCGGCCAGGTGGTGCGCAACCGTGTCGCCTCCATCGGGTACCTCGGCCAGACCGAGGACTTCGCAGTGGGCGCTTCGGTGCGCGACGTCGCCATCCAGGGCCGCGCCGACCACGTCTGGGCAGCCGATGCTGCCAAGCGCGCTGTCGTCACGAACCTGCTCGGCACCCTCGACCTCGCGCAGCCGGTGGCAGAGCTCAGCGGCGGCGAGCGCCGGCGCGTCAGCCTTGCTGCCGTGCTGCTGGCCGGCCACGACCTGCTGGTGCTGGACGAGCCGACCAACCACCTGGACGTCGAAGTTGTCGCCTGGCTGGCAGGGCACCTCAACCTGCTCCAGTCGGCGGGGACGGCGATGCTGGTCGTCAGCCACGACCGCTGGTTCCTCGACGCGGTCTGCAACCGGGTCTGGGAGGTCCACGACGGCGTCGTGGACGCCTATGACGGCGGCTACGCCGCGTACGTCCTCGCACGGGCAGAACGCGTCCGGCAGGCAGCGACCAACGAGTCGCGCCGCCAGAACCTGCTGCGCAAGGAGCTCGCCTGGCTGCGGCGCGGCCCGCCGGCGCGGACCAGCAAGCCCAAGTTCCGCATCGACGCAGCCAACGTGCTCATCGAGGACGAGCCGCCGGCCCGCGACACCCTGCGGCTGCGCGACTTCGCGACCGCGCGCCTCGGCAAGGACGTCTTCGACCTGCACCAGGTGAACTACGAGCTCCCCGACGGGCGCACGCTGGTCGACCACCTCGACTGGTCGATCGGGCCCGGTGACCGGATCGGCCTCGTCGGCGTGAACGGGTCGGGCAAGACCACCCTGCTCCGGTTGCTGTCCGGCGACCTCGCCCCGCAGCGGGGACGCCTGAAGCAGGGCAAGACCCTGCGGCTCGGCCACCTCTCCCAGGCCGTGACGGAACTCGACGACAGCGAACAGGTGCTGGAATCGGTACAGAGCCTGCAGCGCGCCACCCGGCTGGCCACCGGAAGGGACATCACCTCGACCAACCTGCTGGAGGACTTCGGGTTCACCGGCCAGAAGCTCGTCACGCGCATCGGCGAGCTGTCCGGTGGCGAGCGTCGCCGGCTGCAGTTCCTGCGGCTGCTGCTCAGCGAGCCGAACGTCCTGCTCCTCGACGAGCCGACCAACGACCTCGACATCGACACCCTCACGGTCATCGAGGACTACCTGGACACCTGGCCCGGCACCCTGATCGTGGTCTCCCACGACCGGTACTTCCTCGAGCGCACCTGCGACGTGCAGTACGCGCTGCTCGGGGACGGCAGCTGCGTGCTGCTCCCCGGCGGCGTGGAGGAGTACCTCGAGCGTCGCCGCACAAGGGCGGACGCGAAGTCCAGGGGTGCCGGCCCGAGCGGCGCTGCACGCACGACGAGCGCAGCGGACGCAGCCCGGCACCGCCAGGCCCGCAAGGACCTCGCCCGGGTCGAGTCCCAGCTGGCCAAGCTGGCCACGCGCATGGAGGGACTGCACACCGCGCTGGCGGCGGGCTCTGCCGACTACGCGAAGCTGGTCTCCCTCGGCGCAGAACTCGAGGAGGCGGTCGCCCGCCAGGGCGAGCTCGAGGGCGAGTGGCTTGAGCTTGCGGAGCGCCTCGGCGAATGATCCGGCGCCCCCTGCCCGACGCAGGGGGCGCTGTGGGAGGCTTCTCCGGTGAAACAGTGGTGGCGCACGGCGCTGGTGACGGTTCTCGTCGCACTGACCGGCATCGTCGCCCCGGTCTCCGTCATCGCGGCCTGGGCCCAGACCCAGGTCAGCGACACCGAGTTGTTCGTCGCCGCCTACGCCCCCCTCTCCAGGGATCCGGCGGTGCAGCAGGCGCTGGCAGCGAAGCTGAGTTCGACCATCCAGGACCGCCTCGACCTGCCGGCACTGACCCAGCAGCTCATCGACGAGGTGTCCGGCTCGCGTCCGGTGGTAGGGCGGTTGCTGCCATCGCTCACTGGCCCGCTGAACGATTTCGTCTCCGACTTCATCGACCGCCAGGTCGACGGCTTCGTCTCCAGTGAGGCGTTCAGCCAGGTCTGGAACGTCTCCCTGCGCACCACCCACACCCAGTTCGTCGCGCTGATCCGTGGCGAAGAGGGCGGCCCGCTCGCCGTCACGGAGGGCACGATCCAGTTGCAGCTCGGGCCGTTCGTCGAGGCGGTCAAGCAGCGCCTTCTCGCCAACGGCTTCCCGCTCGCCGAACGGATCCCGACGGTGACGACCGCCCTCGACCTCGTCCAGCTCGACCCGCAGCGGGTGGCCCAGGCGCAGGCGGGCTACCGGGTGCTGACAGTGGTCGCCGAATGGCTGCCGTGGCTGCTCCTGCTGCTGCCGGCGCTCGCCCTGTTCGTCGCCAGGGACCTCCGGCGCACCGTGATCGCGTGCGGCCTCGCCGTCACTGCCGGCATCGTGGTGGTCTGGCTGGCCTTCCGCGCGGTCGTCGCAGAGGGCATGGGCGTCGCAGCCGCCAATGGTGTCTCCAGCGATGCGGTCACGGCGATCACAGACGGGGCGCTCGGACCCATGCGGGGTCCGGCACTCGCCCTTGGCGTCCTCGGACTCGTGGTGGCCTTCCTCGGCTGGCTGACCGCGCGTCCCACGACTACCGGGTAGCGATCGCCACAAGGGCGTCAGCCAGCCCAGCGGGCTGGGCCCACATCGGCCAGTGCCCGCCGGGCAGGTCGACGTAGTCGAGGGCGTGCAGCGGCGCGACCTGGAGGCCCTGATCGGGTCGGGTTTCCCGGTGTGGGCCCAGAGCGGGCCCGGAGGGGGCTACTTCGTTGACCCGGCGGCCACCCTGCCGCCGATCACCTTGACAGCCGAACAGGTGGTGGGCCTTCACGCAGCCGTGCGCGTTGCCGGAGACATCCCGTTCCGGCGTGACGTCGAGGCCGCCCTCGCCAAACTGGAGGAAGCCCTGCCCGCCTCCGTGCGCAGGACCTCGCGAACGTCGCGCTCCCTTGTCTGGGTCGATCGAGGCGTCCCGCAAGGCACGTCGCGCTCCCGGTCCGTTGTCGAACACGCCACCCTGCACCGCCTGGTCACGCGCATCACCTTCGTGGACCTCACCGGTTCCGTCACCCGCCGCGATGTCGAGCCTCAGGCGCTCGGGTACACGAGGGGCACCTGGTACCTGCTGGCGTGGTGCCGGCTGCGGGCAGCCCCCCGGTGGTTCGCCCTCGACCGGATCACCCGTGCCGACGCCACTACCGAGCCGGTAACCCGTGACTGCCTCGCCGAGTTCGGTGAGCCCCCGCCCACGGCGGCACCCCTGGAGCCGGCTGTCGCAGGGCAGCGGTAGCGTTCTCGGATGCCCACCTCGCTCCCGCTCACGTCCGCGCCTGCCCGCACGGCCCGCGCGCGCAACGGCGACCTGCTCGTCTTCGCGATGAACGGCTTCAGCATGGCCGCGTGGATGTCACGCGTCCCGGACGTCAAGGAGTTGCTGGCGCTCACCCCGGGGATGTTGGGCGTCGTGCTCCTCGCCGTCTCCGCCGGGGCCCTGTGCGGCCTCCCCCTTGCCGGCCGGGCGACGCACCGTTTCGGCGCGAAGCTCGCCGTCCGCCTTGCGATGGCGGTCGCCATGGCGGGTCTCGTGCTCGCTGCCGTTGCCGTCGAAGCGCGCGGCAGCATGTTCCTCGTGATGCCGGGGCTGTTCCTCTTCGGCGTCGGCAACGGCGTCTGGGATGTCTCCCAGAACCTGGAGGGAACGATCATCGAGCAGTCGCTCGGCCGGGCGATCATGCCGTGGTTCCATGCAGCCTGGAGCGGCGGCACCGTTGTCGCCTCACTGATCAGTGTGCTGCTGGTCTGGCTGCGGGTGCCGGTGCTGCTGCACATCGGCGTCGTCGCAGCGCTGACCGTCGTCGCCGTGCTCTGGGGCACGTCGCAGTTCCTGCCGGCGTTCGAAGAGACCGGCGATGCCGCGTCTGCCCCCGCCGGCCCGGCCCGCTCCGCCTGGACCGAACCACGCACCCTCCTCATCGGCGTCATGGTGCTGGCCGCGGCCTTCACAGAGGGCACAGCGAACGACTGGCTGGCGGTCGCATTCGTCGACGGCCACCAGCTCGACAAGGCGCTCGGCGTCGTGGCGCTCGCCGTCTTCCTCACCTTCATGACGGCCGGACGCATCCTCGGCACGGGCCTGCTGGACCGGTACGGGCG
>JAOATP010000031.1 GCA_030158185.1 Propionicimonas sp. | reverse complement strand
TCGCGGGAGATCGGCGCGAGCCGGTCCAGCCACTGCGCAAGACCCTCGCGCAGTGGCACCTCCCGCCGGGCGGGATTCGGGGTGATCACGGAGGCGTCCATGCCGTAGCGGGCCGCGCGCCACTTGTTCTCCCGCACCAGCCATGGCGACAGCGACTCGTAGGTGTGGTCGTGGGCGTAGCTGCGTGACACGTACTCGGCAAGGCACTGGGTCAGGGCAGCGACGCAGCCCAGCTCTGCCAGTGTGGGCACCGAGTCGGCCGTCCGGTTCTCCACCGTCCCGAACTTCGGGGACGGGCGGACGTCCCAGCGGATTTCCGATGGCGTGCTGATCATGCCGGAGGAGAACAGTTCCTCCGCGTAGTCCTCGAACTCGGTCCACTTCCGCATCGGGTAGGGCAGGCCGTTCGTCGACAGCTGCTGGAACAGCATGGTGCGCTGGGAGGCGTAGCCGGAGTCCTCCCCCTCCCAGAACGGGGAGGCGCAGGTCAGCGCCAACAGGTACGGGTAGAACCGGGCGAGGCCGTTCGTGATCGGCAGGGCCTTGTCGCGGTCGTCGACACCGACGTGCACGTGGGTGCCGCAGATGGCCATCTGGTGACCCCAGTACTGGTTGCGGTCGGCGACGACGTCGTAGCGAGGTCCCTCGAAGCGCTGCTGCGCCGCTGCGCGGCTGAAGGGATGGGTCCCGGAGCCGATCAGTCCGACCCCCATGCCGGCTGCCGCCTCCTTGACCACGGCGAAGTTCCCGGCAAGGTCGGCGACCGCGTCCGCGACACGGGTGTGCACGCCGGAGACCAGCTCGATCATGTTCTGCAGGTATTCCTTGCGGATCGGGCGGTCCTCGCCGCCACCGCAGGCGTCCAGCAACTCCTCTGCCGCGGGTACCAGTTCGCCGGTGGCAAGGTCGACGAGGGCGAGTTCCCACTCGATCCCCACGCTGGACTGCGCGGACCTGGCGAAGTCGATCAGCACGGACGGCTCCTCACTGCGTGTGGCCCGATTCTAGGCGTCTCCACCACCCGACTTGTCAGAATCTGGTGCGCCCACAGCCGCACCAGATTCTGACAACTCGGAAATCTTGCGCCCTGACAACTCGCCCCCGGGCGCGTAATGTTTGTCGGCTATGCATGACTTCCCGCCACGCGTCGACGCCTATACCCCGGCAGAGACGTCACGCCCCGACACCCGTAGCCCGAGCAGGTTCCTGTTCGGGCTGCTGCGGGTGCAATGGGACGTGGTCGTGGCCATGTCGGTCGCGAGCCTGCTGTGGTTCATGCCGGGCGCGATCAGCCCCCTGCTGCTGGGACGGGCCATCGACGACGGCATCCTGCGCGGCGACCTGTGGGCCAGCCTCGGGTGGACGGGCCTGCTGACCGTTGTCATCCTGATCGGCGCTGCTGCGGGCATCGTGCAGCACACCCTCGTCGTCCGCGCGTGGCTGATCGCGATGTACGGCACCATGAAGCTCGTCACCCGCAAGGCCGTCCAGCTGGGCCACGTGCTGAGCCGCCGCCTGCCCACCGGTGAGGTGCTCAGCATCTCCTCCTCGGACTCGAACACCTTCGGCCAGACCCTGGAAGTGCTGTCCCGTGCTGCGGGGGCCTTCGCGGCCTTCGTCGTGGTCTGCGGCCTGATGTTCAGCACCTCGCCGCCGCTGGGCTGGGTCGTTGTGATCGCTGCGCCACTGCTGGTCGCGGCCTCCTCGCCGGTGCTGCGTCCACTGAACACGGCCCAGACGGCGGAACGCACCCAGACCGGTGAGCTCACGTCGATGGCCACCGACATCGTCTCCGGCCTGCGCATCCTCCGCGGGATCGGCGGCGAGCGGACGTTCGGCAACAACTACGCCGCGCAGTCGCAGCGCGTCCGCCGTCTCGGGGTGGCGACCGGTACCTGGCAGGCGGTGACGGAGACCATCAGCGTGCTGCTGTCGGGCATGCTGCTGGTCACCCTGGTCTGGCTGGGCTCCCACGAGCTGATCGAGGGACGCCTGAGCGTCGGCCAGCTGGTCTCCTTCGTCGGCTACGCGGTGTTCATGGTCTGGCCGATGCAGACCTTCTTCGAGTTCGCCCAGAAGTGGGTGCAGGGCCTCGTGTCCGCGCGCAAGACGATCGCCCTGCTCGACCCCGAGGTGCCGTTCAGCCAGGGTGCTGCCGAGGTTCCGCCGCGTCCGCGCCTGGTGGACGCGGTCAGCGGTGTCGTTGTGGAGCCCGGCCGGTACCTCGCCGTGGTCAGCGCGGTCCCGGAGGACTCGGCGGCGCTCGCCGACCGCCTCGGCCGGTACCTGCCGGCCCAGCAGCTGCACGAGGAGGGCCCCGACGACTCCGACCTCACCGGACGCGCTGCGCGCCGTGCCCAGGCAGCGAAGGAGGTGCGCCGTGCAGCCATCGCCGCGTCGGACGTCGCCCTCGGCGCGGGCGAGTGGGGCGTCACAGCTGACGGCATCGACTACAGCCAGTTCTCCCTCGCGGCGCTGCGAAGCTCCGTTGTGGTGAGCGACACCGGCAGCCAGCTGTTCGCCGGCACGCTGCAGCAGGCCGTCGACCCGTGGGGGACGCACAGCGTGGAGCAGGCAGAAGCCGTGCTGCACGCCGCAGCGGCCGAGGACGTCTACGCCGGGCTTCCCGGCGGCTGGCAGGGACGGATCGACGAGCTCGGGCGGGGACTGTCCGGCGGCCAGCGGCAGCGGGTCGTGCTGGCGCGGGCGTTGCTGCACGATCCCGACGTCCTCGTGCTGGTGGAGCCGACCTCTGCCGTGGACGCTCACACGGAGGCCCTGATCGCCGAGCGCCTTGCCGGGCAGCGGCGTGGGCGGACCACCGTCGTGATGACGGCTTCGCCGCTGGTGCTGCACTACGCCGACGAGGTCGTCCTGCTGGAGGACGGACGGGAGTCCGCGCGCGGCACCCACGTCGAGCTACTGGCGAACCCGGCCTACCGCGCCGTGGTCGGCCGTGGCATGGAGGAGGACGAGTGAGCAACGACTCGCGGACGACTTCGCCGATGACGGTGCCTGAGGAGCAGCCGGTGAGGAACGAGCCGGGTGCGTCACGAACGGTGCCTGAGGAGCAGCCGGTGAGGAACGAGCCGGGTGCGTCACGAAGGCCCTCCGACACCTGGGCAGCGACCGACCCGACCGCCGGCATCCCCGAGGGCCTCCGGGTGCGCCCCGGCCAGCCGATCGCGGAGCGGTTCCGCACGCTCGCCGAACGGCACCGGCTGCGCGCGGAACGGGCCCGGGTGTTCTACGCCGCGTCCAGGAACCCGGAGCGTGGACTCCCGGTTGCCGGGAACGCAGCGGCCTGGACCTTCGTGAAGCGGTTGCTGGCTACACGCCGGGTGATGCTCACCGTTGCCATTGTCACGAACCTTGCCGCCGCGATGGCGGGGCTCATCGTGCCCCGCATGCTGGGTGAGCTGATCGACCAGGTCACCGGTGGCGCGACGAGCGTGACGGCCGTCGACTCGATCGTGATCGGCCTGATCGTGGTCGTGCTGGTGCAGTCCGTCCTGGTGTTCGCCGCCAGGCGCGCGTCCGCCGTGCTCGGTTACGACCTGCTGGCCGCAGCCCGCGAGGAGATCGTCGGCATCGTGCTCCGGTTGCCGCTGGGCCGGGTCGAGTCGGCGTCCAGTGGTGACCTGCTCACACGGATCACGTCCGACGTGTCGAAGATGAGCCAGTCGGTGCGCTGGGCGTTCCCGCAGCTGGTGATGTCGCTGGTGCTGGTGGTGGCCAGCCTTGTGGCGCTGCTGCTCAACTCGCCCTTCCTGAGCCTGGCCGTCGTCGGTTCGCTGATCGTGCTGTGGTTCGCCACCCGGCACTACCTGAAGCATGCGGGCGCCGGCTACATCACCGAGTCGGGCACCTACTCCCAGATCAACTCCACGACGACGGAGACGGTGGAGGGCGCGCGGACGGTGGAGGCGCTGGGGCTGGGTGCGCACCGCATCGCCATCGGCGAGGCCGACATCGAGGAGTCCGGTCAGGCCGAGCGGTACACGATGACGCTGCGGAACCTCTTCTTCATCTTCCTCGACGTGTCCTACCAGCTGCCGCTGGTGGGCGTGGTGCTGCTCGGCACCGTCGGCTACGCGAACGGGTGGGTGACGCTGGGCCAGATCACGACGGCCGCGATCTACGTGCAGGGCCTCGTGGAGCCGATGGACCGGCTGATCCAGGTGTTCGACACGCTGCAGGTCGGGCTGGCCGCGACCACCCGGCTGCTGGGCGTCGCGGAGGTGCCGGAGGACCGGACGGCCGGCGAGGACCTGCCGGAGGGCACCAACGTGCACGGCTCCGACCTCAGGTTCGCCTACCGGCCGGGGACGGACGTGCTGCACGGCATCGACCTCGACCTGCGTCCGGGCGAGCGGCTGGCGATCGTCGGCCCGTCCGGTTCGGGCAAGTCGACGCTGGGACGGCTGCTGGCCGGCATCAACGGCCCGCGCACCGGCGAGGTCGACATCGGCGGGGTGGACGTGATGGAGCTGCCGCTGGACGTGCTGCGCACAGAGGTGGCGCTGGTGACCCAGGAGCACCACGTGTTCGTCGGCTCGGTGCGCGACAACATCGTGCTGGCCCGGGATCGGCAGCTGGAGGGGGAGGACGCCGACGCAGCGGTCATCGAGGCGCTGCGGGCCGTCGACGCCCTCGACTGGGTGGAGCGCCTGCCGCAGGGCCTTGACACGGTGCTCGGCCACGGCCGGGTGCACCTGACCCCTGCCCAGGCACAGCAGGTGGCGCTGGCCCGGCTGATGCTGGCCGACCCGCACACCCTCGTGCTGGACGAGGCGACCTCGCTGATCGACCCGCGGACGGCCCGTCACCTGGAGGGCTCGATGGCGGCCCTCATGGAGGACCGCACGGTGATCGCGATCGCGCACCGGCTGCACACAGCCCACGACGCCGACCGGATCGCCGTGGTCATCGACGGCCGCATCGCAGAGCTCGGCTCCCACGCAGAACTGATCGCCAAGGACGGCGAATACGCCCGCCTCTGGCGCACCTGGCGCAGCTGACACGGTCCCTGTTCCGCGCCGAGCCTCGTCCGTTCAGGCTCCCGAATCGTGCCCTTGCTCCCGAAATGCCGGGAGCAAGCGCACGTTTCGGGAGCGTGAACGCCTTGGGCAGGGTCGCGGAGCTGGCCCGCTGCGCTAGAGCGTCAGGATCACCTTGCCGGTGTGCTCGCCGGATTCGAGGTGGCGGTGGGCCTCGGCGACCTGCTCGAGCGGGAAGCGGGTTTCCGGGGCCAGCCTGATGCGGCCCGCCTCGATCAGCGGCCACACCCGCTCGGTCACGGCTGCGCAGATGCCGGCCTTCTGGTCGACGGGACGCCCGCGCAGGCTCGTCGCGGTGACGGTGCCACGTTTTCCCAGCAACTGACCAAGGTTGAGCGTGCCCTTCGTCCCGCCCTGCATGCCGATCACGACCAGGCGTCCGTCGGCGGCCAGCGCCGCGACGTTGGCCTCGAGGTACTTGGCTCCGATGACGTCGAGGATCACGTCCACACCCGAGCCGTCCGTCGCCGCCTTCACAGCGTCCGCCCAGTCGTCGTGGTAGTCGATGGCGACGTCGGCGCCGAGCTGGCGGCACAGGTCGAGCTTGTCCGCCGACCCGGCCGTGGTCAGGACGCGGGCCCCGATGGCTTTGGCGTACTGGATGGCGAAGGTGCCGATGCCGCCGGCTCCGCCGTGGATCAGCACGGACTCACCCTCGCCGAGGCGCACGTGGTCGAAGTTCGAGAGGACGGTGGCCGCCACCTCGATCAGCCCGGCAGCGCTGACCAGGTCCACCCCTGCGGGCGGCGCGACGACCTGACCGGCCGGGACGCTCACGAGCTCGGCGTAGCCACCGCCGGCGAGCAGCGCGATGCACTCGTCCCCGACGCTCCAGCCGGTGACGTGATCGCCGACCGACTCGATGGTTCCGGACACCTCGAGGCCGATCACGTCACTGATGCCCGGAGGTGGCGGATAGTGGCCCTGGCGCTGCAGCAGGTCGGCGCGGTTGACCCCGGCTGCCCGGACGCTGATGACCACCTCACCCGGCCCGGTCGAGGGGCGGGGAGCGTCGCTGATGGCCAGGTTCTCGGGCCCGCCGGGGGCTGTGACGGTGACAATGCGCATGGATTCAGCTTGTCACGGCGGCCCTCAGTAAGATGAACCGACCTGGCGAGGTCGCATAGTGGACTAGTGCAGCCGCCTTGAAAGCGGCCGAGCTGAAAGGCTCCGTGGGTTCGAATCCCACCCTCGCCGCGCAGGCCAACGAACAGGGAGACATGAACGTGACCAGGCACCAGGTGAGGCAACGGCCATCGTTGCGCGCCCTGGGACTCGCCGCCCTGCTCGTGCTGGTGGGTGTCGTGCTGCTGATGATGGCCGACCTCCTCGATCGCCAGCTGGCCCTCACCGCGCTCGGCGTGGTGGGTGTGGTGCTCGGCCTCGCGCTGTTCGTGGCGGCCTGGCTGCTCGCCCGCTCGATGCGGGTGGAGGTCGTGCTGGACGAGAACGGGTACTGGCTAGCCGGCCCGGGTCGCCCGGAGAACGGCACCTGGACCGACATCGGCCGGGTCACGCGGAGTGACCGCGGCATCACGCTGTACCGCAAGAACGGCACCCGGCTCCAGCTCGTTGTCGCCCGTGGCGGCGTCGCCGACCTGGACGCGCTGGGCA
>JAOATP010000030.1 GCA_030158185.1 Propionicimonas sp. | reverse complement strand
CGGTGTTCGGGTCGAACAGGTGCATGGTGCCGCCGGAGTCGGTGACGATGCCGTATGCCTTGCCGGTCGTGGACGTGATCTGCACCGGTGAGCTCCAGGAGTACCGCTTCAGGTGCCGCTTCCAGACCAGCGTGCCGGTCTTGCGGTCGAGCGCAACCATGTCGCCCTGCGTGAGGCTCGTGGTCTTCGACACGTTGAAGATGATCAGGTCGGAGATCTCCCCGGTACCCAGGAGCGGGGTGGCGAGCAGGCCACCGTTGTTCGGCTGGTCGTTGAGGGTCGGCACCTTGTACTCCCACACCAGCTGCCCGGTGAGGGCGTTGATCTTGCGCAGGTTGGTGACCTGCTCCGCGCCGCTGGACGGGCTCCGCTTGTCCAGGGTGTTGCCGTGGTAGAGGAAGACTCCGTCCGCGCTCTGCTCGAGCACCATCGACGCGTCGGAGTCATCGCCGACATCGCGGACCCACACCACGGCCATTGTGTTGGCGTCCCAGCAGATCAGGTTGCCGTCGTTGTCGGAGGCGAACATCAGGTTGCGGTACGCCACGGCGGAGGACTCGATGCCGAACTTGTGGCTGGCCGGCGTCCGGTACTGCATGCGGGTGAGCTGCGGGTCGACGCTGACGGTCTTCGCCGCCGGGTCGAACTTCGCGTTCAGCTTGGCCTTGTAGACGATGCCGTTCTCGCCCGGCTCGATCAGGGTGTCGGACGCGGCGTTCACAAGGGCCGAAGAGTCGAAGGCGCCCCAGTTCGGGGAGCAGGCAGGCACAGGAGAACAGTCCTTGCGTGGCGCGGCCGGGTCGGTGCCGCTCCAGCCGGCGACCTGCTTGTTCTGGATCAGGTCGAAGACCCGGTACTGCCAGGGGCAGTCGACCCCGTCCATGTCGTCGAGGCCCTGCCCGGCGTACAGCAGCGGGTAGCCGCGCGGGTCGATCGAGCCGGTGCCCTTGTAGCCGCAGCCGGTGGCGATCGGGTCCCGTGTCTGCTTCCCGGTGGCCAGGTCGAGGCGGTAGATCACGCCAGTGAAGGTGGGGTAGACCACCTCGGTGAAGGCCGGGTCGTTCGCGAACTCGTCGGAGTAGCCCATGGCCTTGCGGGTGGCTTCCGGCCAGTTGACCAGCAGCGGCTGGCCCGTCCAGCCGGCTCCTGGCCAGTAGGACCCGTCGCCGCGCACCTCGCCGGTGTCCTGGGTCCAGACCACCTGCAGCTTCGCGTCCTTGACCTCTGCCGTGCCGTAGGCGGGCGCGCTGCGGGCATTGTTGCCACGGAACACCAGGACGCCCGGCACCTGGGTGTAGGTCTCCGGGTCGCCGAACGCGACCGTGCCACCCGGCTTGTAGTCCTTGACCGGCTTGCCGTCGGCGTCGACGACGCGCCACGTGAAGTCGCCGGGAGCGTCCGTCATGGCATTGGCCGTCCAGCCGTCTGCGTCCGGTGTGGCCGCCCGGTAGGCCGGGACGCTGGCCAGCGGCAGCGCGAGCCGCGCCGGGTCTGTCTCCGGATTGAACGTGGGAGTCGTAACAGCTGAGGGCTGGTTGGGACGCGTTCCCTCCGTCACCGGTCCGTCAGGGATCGCGCAGGCGGCGAGGCCGAGGACGAGGGAACCGCCGAGCAGGAGCGCTGTCCCGCGACGCCGGGTCAATCGCCGGCCGGGCGTGCGGGTCTGGAGTGTGCTCATCGCCAGCGAGTCTAGGCGTCGCCGCTG
>JAOATP010000029.1 GCA_030158185.1 Propionicimonas sp. | reverse complement strand
AACCCGCTGTCCCAGTACGTGCTCGACAAGGGTTACGACCTGAAGTTCGCGATCGAGCCGAAGCCGAACGAGCCCCGCGGCGACATCCTGCTGCCGACCGTCGGCCACGCCCTCGCGTTCATCAACTCCCTCGAACACCCCGAGATGGTGGGCCTGAACCCCGAGGTGGGGCACGAGCAGATGGCCGGGCTCAACTTCGCTGCCGGCATCGCGCAGGCGCTGTACCACGGCAAGTTGTTCCACATCGACCTCAACGGCCAGCGTGGCATCAAGTACGACCAGGACCTGGTCTTCGGCCATGGTGACCTGCACAACGCTTTCGCCCTCGTCGACCTGCTGGAGAACGGCGGCCCGAACGGCGGGCAGGCCTACACCGGCATGCGTCACTTCGACTACAAGCCGTCGCGCACCGAGGACGAGACCGGCGTGTGGGACTCCGTCAAGGCCAACATGCACACCTACCTGCTGCTCAAGGAACGCGCTGCGGCGTTCCGCGCCGACCCGGAGGTGCAGGCAGCCCTGGCAGCAGCCAAGGTCGCAGAGCTCGCCGAGCCCACGCTGGGCGACGGTGAGACCTATGGCGACCTGCTGGCCGACCGCGCCTCCTACGAGGAGTTCGACACCGGCGCCTACTACGCAGGCAAGGGCTTCGGCTTCGTCCGCCTCCAGCAGCTGGCCACCGAACACCTGCTCGGCGCCCGCTGACCCGTCCCCCTGCCGACTTGTCAGAATCTCATGCGGCTATAGCCGCACCAGATTCTGACAACTCGGAGTGAAGGAGTTGCTGTGGCCAAGGTGATCGGGGTCGATTCCTCGACCCAGAGCTGCAAGGTCGTCGTACGGGACGCCGACACTGGTGCCCTGCTCGCTGCCGGACGGTCTTCCCACCCGGACGGCAGTGAGGTCGACCCCCGCCACTGGTGGGACGCCCTTCAGGCAGCCCTCGCCCAAGCCGGGGGCCTGCAGGACGTCGCAGCGGTCAGCATCGCCGGCCAGCAGCACGGCATGGTCGCCCTCGACGCGGCCGGCCGGGTGATTCGTCCAGCCCTGCTCTGGAACGACACCCGGTCGGCTGCCGCAGCAGCAGACCTGATCGCGGAGGTCGGCGCAGCGGACTACGTCGCCCGCACAGGTGTGGTGCCGGTGGCTTCCTTCACGGCGACCAAGCTGCGCTGGCTGCACGACTTCGAACCCGACAACGCCGCACGCGTCGCAGCGGTCTGCCTGCCGCACGACTGGCTCACCTGGCGGCTGCGCGGCTACGGCCCGACCGGCGAGAGTGCGCTCGGCCCGGTACTGGAGGAGCTGGTCACCGACCGCTCCGACGCCTCCGGCACCGCTTACTGGTCACCGGCCACCGGTGACTACGACCGCGACCTGCTCATCCGGGCGCTCGGCCACGACGCGATCCTGCCCCGCGTGCTCGGTCCGGACGAGTCCGTGCAAGGTCCTGGCTTCCTCGTCGGCCCCGGTGCCGGCGACAACGCAGCAGCAGCACTGGGCCTCGACGCCCGTCCCGGCGACGTCGGCGTTTCCCTCGGCACCTCGGGGACGGTGTTCGCAGCCACCACAACACAGGTCGCCGACCCGAGCGGGATCGTCGCCGGCTTCGCAGACGCCACTGGTGGCATCCTTCCGCTGGTCTGCACGCTCAACGCGGCCCGCGTCCTCGACGTGGTCGCCGGCCTCCTCGGGGTCAGCCACGACGAGCTCGGCGCGCTGGCGCTCCAGGCCGAACCCGGAGCCGGTGGTGCCGTGCTGGTGCCGTACTTCGAAGGCGAACGCACCCCGAACCTGCCCGATGCCACCGCGTCCCTCGCAGGCCTCACGCTGGCCAACACCACGAGGACGAACCTGGCGAGGGCTGCCATCGAAGGCATGCTGTGCGGCCTCGCAGCCGGGCTGGACGCCATCCGCGCAGCCGGTGTGGAAACCACCCGCATCCTGCTGATCGGCGGCGCCGCCGCGAACCCGGGAGTCCAGGCGATCGCCGGCCAGGTGTTCGACCTGCCCGTCCACATTCCCGCCCCCGGCGAGTACGTCGCCGACGGCGCAGCCCGTCAGGCTGCCTGGGTGCTCACCGGCCAACGCCCGGCCTGGCCCGTCGACCTCGCCGGCTCCCCGGCGCCCGACCACCGTCCGGTGATCGCGACGCAGTACGCGCAGGCGGCAGCCGGCTACCGCTGAAGCCGGTCCCGGAGCCAGGCGACCTGCCGCTGCCAGTGGAACAGCTGGCCGCCCTCGTGGCCGTTGTACTCGTAGATCGCGATGTCGCGATCCTCTGCGCCGTACCGGTTGAAGGCCGCGAACACCGACGACGGCAGGACGATGTCATCCATCAGTCCCACCGAGAACAGCGCCGGCGCTGTGGCGCGGGAGGCGAAGGCCACACCGTCGAAGTAGGACAGCGTGTGGAACACCGCGTCGGCGGAGTCCCGGTGGACAGAGAGGTACTGGGTCACCTCGGTGAACGGCCGGCCTGGCGTGAGCGCGACCGAGCGCCGGAAGTGGCACAGGAACGGCACGTCAGGCAGCGCTG
The DNA here is from genome assembly GCA_030158185.1 of Propionicimonas sp. Classification (GTDB taxonomy): domain Bacteria; phylum Actinomycetota; class Actinomycetes; order Propionibacteriales; family Propionibacteriaceae; genus Propionicimonas. The sequence goes on along the minus strand of JAOATP010000029.1, from coordinate 24,335 downwards.
CGACGATGTCGTCGCCGACCAGCCCTGCCACAGCGAGGGTGATGCCTCCGCCCTGGCTGCCGCCGGTGACCGCAACGCGCCCGGGGTCGACGAAGTCGAGCGTGCGGACGGCGTCGACGAGCCGCACAGCATCGGTGAACACGCGGCGGTAGTAGTAGGTGTCCGGGCTTTCCACGCCGCGGGTCATGAAGCCCTCGAGTGCTGCACCGCTGCCGTGGGGGTCGGGCGTGTTGCCGCCCCCTCCCCAGCCGCTGCCCTGGCCGCGGGTGTCCATGATCACGTGGACGAAACCGCTCGCCGCCCAGTGCAGGTGCTCGGCGGGCAGGCCGCGTCCGCCGTTGTAGCCGACGAACTCGACGACGGCAGGCAGGCGCCCGGCCGATCTCGGGCGGATGACCCAGGCCCTGATCGGGTCCCCGTCGAAGCCGGCGAAGGTGGCGTCCTCGACCAGCAGCCCGGTGATCGGGCCGCCCGCCGGCGTGGAGGTGATCCCTGCGGGACGCTGCCGCGCCTCGGTGATCGTCTCCTGCCAGAAACTGTCGAAGTCCGCCGGTTCGGCGACCTCGGGCCTGAACTCCAGCAGTTCGGGCAGGGTCAGGTCGGTGATGGGCACTGTTCCGCTCCTTGGTGGGTTACCCGCGTGGGGTGACTGGACGGTACTCGAACCGCTCGAGGTCCACCTCTGTTGTCGAAGCGGTTCGGTTCGCTGTCGCGTAGATCCCGATCCAGAGCCCGATGAAGCCGCCGGTCGCGACGCTGTCGAGCGTTCGGCCGTCCGCTGTCGCCACCACGTGCTCGGAGTCGCCTGCGGTGACGGTGAGGGCGTAGTCCTGGCCCCTTACCCGGAGCCCGAGGTGCACCGGTGTGCCCGAGGTGAGACCGGGGTCGACCTCCCCAACGACCTCCTCAACGCCTGCGCGACGGTGGACGGCGCGCGCGAGGAGCTTTCCTTCGGGTCCCGGCGACACGGACAGCCGGACGTGGTCGTCCTCGGACTGGCGGACGACGATGCCCATCTCCTCACCGGGGCGCAGCGAACCACTGAGGACGGCAAGGATGTCCACGTCCCTGTGCTCCTGGCGCACGCCGAGGAAGGCGGGGGTGGCGGCGTCGGCAAGCGTCTCCGGGCGAACCTTCAGTCGCCAGCGATCCCCCTGTGCGACCGCGAACTCTGCAGCGGGCCGCCGCAGCGACGTCCACCGGAGATCGGTCGGCAGGACAAGCCCGGAGCCGGCATCGGCCGGGGCGGACCGGGGAGCAGCGAAGGGCACCTCGACCAGAGCGGGCACCCGACCCTCACCGGGTGCGAAGACCGGCCAGCCGTCCTCCCACACCACCGGTACCAGGAACGTCTCGCGGCCCAGGTTGTAGTGGTAGCCCCCGTAGGTGCGCATGGCCAGCAGTACCGCCCACCAGCTGCCGTCTGCTGCCTGCACCAGGTCGGCGTGGCCGGGACCGACGACGTCCACCCCGCGACCAAGGTGCCGGTGGGTGAGGATCGGGTTGGAGCGGTTGCCCTCGTAGGGGCCGGTCACGGACTCCGACCGCGCAACGCACACGGCGTGGTGGAACTCGGTGCCGCCCTCCGCTGCGAGCAGGTAGTAGGTGCCGTCCACCTTGTACAGGTGGGGCCCCTCGGCCCAGACGGCACCGAGCACGGCGCCGTTCCACAGGATGTGCTCGGGCCCGACCAGCGCTCCGGCGACCGGGTCGAACTGACGCAGCCACACCTCGGTCTGGTGGTGCCAGTCCGGTTCGGGGGCCAGCCGGGTGCCGTGGACCCAGATCGTGCCGTCGTCGTCGAAGAAGATGGACGGGTCGATGCCGGCGACGTCGAGCCAGACCGGGTCCGACCACGGGCCCGCCGGGTCGGTAGCGGTCATCAGGAAGTTGCCGCCGCGGCTCTCGTCGTCGGGGTCCACCAGCGTGCATGCCAGCCAGAACAGGCCGTCGTTGTGGCGGATCGTCGGAGCGTAGAGGCCGCCGGAGGAGGCGATCCCTTCGTAGTCGAGCTGGCCGGCCCTCGTGACGACGTGCCCGATCTGCTCCCACGAAGCAAGGTCGGTGCTGTGCCAGACCGGCAGGCCGGGCAGGTACTCGAAGGTCGAGGTGACCAGGTAGAAGTCGGCGCCCACCCTGCAGATCGACGGGTCCGGGTAACAACCCGGCAGGATCGGGTTGGCGACCTCGCTCATTCGGGGTCCATGTGCACGACAACCAGCCGGGGGTCGCTCGTTGACACCTCGTGCACCGTGCCGGTGACCTGCAGGCACGCTCGCGCGGTGGCCGTACCGGGAACCGGGGGAGCCACGCTGAGTGCCGAGTTCGAGATCGCTCCGTTCGTGGAGCTCACGCTGGGCAGTTCCTCCGCGGACGCGCCCGCGTGGGAGGCCACCCAGACCTCGACAGCGCCGGGCTCAACGATCCGCACGCGACGGCGGTCGGAGAACGCCAGCCGGGTGGTCGGCACCTCGAAGGTGATCCTGCGTGAGTGGCCGGCGGCGAGCTCGACCCTTGCATACCCCAGCAGCTGGGCGACCGGACGAACCACCGAGCCGATGACGTCGTGGCCGTACACCTGGACGACGTCGGCACCGGCCACCGGCCCGCTGTTGGTCACGGTGACGGCAGCACGGAAGGTTCCCCCCGCCGCGACAGTGTCGTCGACGACGAGGTCGGTGTGGGTGAAGGTGGTGTAGGAAAGGCCGAAGCCGAACGGGCGCAGCGGCGTCGGGTCGGTCGACGTCACCTCGGACGGCCCGCCGAGGATCGGCTGGAGGTAGGAGTAGGGCTGTGCACCCGCCGAACGGGGGAGGGTGACCGGCAGCCGGCCGGAAGGGTTCACCACGCCGGTGATGATGTCGGCGATCGCCAGGCCGCCGCCCTCACCGGGGAAGAAGGCCTGGAGCACCGCTGCCGGGCGGGGATGCGTCCCGTCCAGCGCCCACCCGATGGCGTACGGGCGACCCGTGAGGAGCACCAGCACCACGGGCGTGCCGGTGGCGACCACGGCCTCGACCAGTTCGCGCTGCACCCCGGGCAGGGCCAGTGTGTCGGTGTCGTTGCCTTCTCCGACGGTGCCGCGGCCGAACAGCCCGGCCTGGTCGCCGACCACCACCACCGCGACGTCGGACGCCACCGCTGCCGCGACGGCATCGGCGAAGCCGGAACGGTCGTCGCCCTGGACGCCGCAGCCCTGCGCCAGCACGACCTGCGTCGTGGCGCCGGACGCACCGACGGCCGCAGCCAGTGCCTCGTGCACCGTGGGGATCGCGATACCGACCGGGTACCCGGGGAAGCCGTCGAGCACATGGTTGGCGAAGGAGTAGCAGCCCTGCAGTGCCTCGGGCCGGTCGGCGTTGGGGCCGATCACCGCGATCCGCGCGGGCGGGCGCTCACCGAGGGAGAGCGGCAGCAGGCCATCGTTGGTGAGGAGCACCACCGACTCCTGCGCGAGCGTGCGGGCGAGCGCCTGGTCAGCAGGGGAGTCGAGGTCCACCTCGGCCGGCGGCTCGTCCGCGTAGGCCTCGGGGTCGAGCAGCCCGAGGGACTCCTTCTGGGCGAGCGCCCGCAGCACAGCCCTGTCGACGTAGCCCTCGTCGACGGCGCCGGAGCGCACCTGCGCTGCCAGCGGCTCGAGGTAGGCGTCTCCGGCCGGCAGCTCGATGTCGATGCCTGCCACCAGCGCGAGCGCTGCTGCCTCGCCGCGGTCGGCAGCGACGGCCTGCATGACCTGCAGGAAGGCGACGGCAAAGTAGTCGGCGACGACGACCCCTGTGAAGCCGAGCTGTTCGCGCAGCACACCGGTCAGGTAGTCCTCGCTGGCAGCCATCGGGATGCCGTCGATGTCGACGTAGGAGTTCATCACCGAGCGGGCGTTGCCGTCGAGGATGGCCATCTCGAAGGGCGGAAGGAACACGTCCGCCGCCTCGCGGGGACCGACATGGGCCGGCGCGTGGTTGCGTCCGGCAGCGGAGCCGGAGTAGCCGAGGAAGTGCTTGAGGGTCGCGTGGACGCCTTCGGACTGGAGGCCCTGCACGAAGGCTGTGCCGATCGTGCCGACGAGGTACGGGTCCTCACCGATGCACTCGTCCACCCGGCCCCAGCGCGGGTCCCGGATCACGTCCAGCACCGGTGCGAGGCCCTGGTGGATGCCGAGGGCGTGCATCGAACGCCCGATCGCAGCGCCGACCTCTGCGACCAGCGGCGGGTCGAAGGAGGCGCCCCAGGCCAGGGGGGTCGGGTAGGTCGTCGCCTTCCACGCTGCCAGCCCGGTGAGGCACTCCTCGTGGACGAGTGCCGGGATGCCGAGGCGGGTCTCACGCTGCAGGCGGCGTTGCTCCTGCCAGAGCCAGGCTGCGCGCTCGGCACCGTCCACCGGGCGGGTGCCGTACACCCGGGTGTAGTGGCCGATGCCGTCCCGGGTGACCTCAGCCAGCTCGCCCGAGCGTTCGGTGCCGCCCATCTCGCCCTGCATCGGCGCGACGACGTTGCCGCCCTGGTCGAGCCAGTAGCCCACCAACTGGGCGAGCTTCTCCTCAAGGGTCATGCGCGAGAGCAGCTCCCGGACTCGGGTGGAGACCTCGGGAAGCGCAGGAATGGCTGCGGACGACGTGGACACAGGGCCCAGCTCCTTCATGGGTTGGTGGCGGGATGGCGGCAGGGCGGGGACCCGCTCGTCAGCCCTTGACAGCGCCGGTGAGCCCGCCGACGATGCGTCGTTCGAAGATGCTGAAGAACACCAGCGCGGGGATCATGGACAGGGAGGTGAACGCAAGGACCGCAGCGGTGTCCACCGAGTGCTCGGACGAGAACGACTGCACGCCGAGCGGGAGGGTGTACTGGCTGGAGTCGTTCAGGATGAACAGGGGCAGCAGGTAGCTGTTCCAGGCTCCGATGAAGACGAGGATGCCGGTGGTGATGACCCCCGGCAGCGACAACGGCAGCACCATCCGGAAGAAGAAGCCCAGTCGGCTGGCGCCGTCGATGGAAGCGGCCTCCTCGAGTTCCTTCGGGATCGCAGCGAGGAAGGGCACAAGGATGATCACCGTTGTCGGCAGCGCGAAAGCGATCTGCGGCAGGATCACCCCGAGCAGGTTGTTGGTCAGCCCGAGGTTCTTCACCAGCAGGTAGAGCGGCGTGATCGCGACGGTCATCGGGAACATCAGCCCTGCGGCGAACAGCGCGTACATCGTGTTGCGGCCGGCGAAGCTGTAGCGGGCGATCACGAAGCTGGCCATCAGGGCCAGGGCAACGGCTGCCACCGTCGTGGAGAGCGCCGAGATCATCGAGTTGCCGAACTGCTGCCAGAACAGGCTGCTCGTGAGCACGGACGTGTAGTTGGTGAGCACCCAGGGGTCGGGCCAGCCTGACGGGTTGACGGTGATCTGGGAGTTGCTCCGGAACCCGCCGATGATGATGTACAGCACCGGGGCGATGCAGACCGAGATCAGCACGGTGGCGACGAGATAGGTGGTGGGGCTGCCCCAGCTGGCGCCGGACTTGGTCGTCGTGCTCCGGCGTGACGTGGTCGCACGACCGGTGAGGGCTACCTGGGACATCAGTTCTGCTTCTTTCCCGGGGCCTCGGTCAGGGCACCTGCGGTGTCGCGACGGAGGACGAAGCGCTGGTAGGTGAGGGCGATGGCGAGCGAGATGACGAAGATGACCACCGCGACAGCGTTGCCGAAGCCGTAGTTCCCGGCGAGCCTGCCCTCACGGACCATGTAGGTCGCCATCGTCGAGGTGCCCGCTGTGGACGCAACGTACTGGCCCCAGATGATGTAGACGAGGTCGAAGAGCTGCAGCGAACCGATGATGGAGAGGAACGCCCACACCCGGATCGTCGGGCCGAGCAGCGGCAACGTGATCCAGCGCTGGATCTGCCAGTAGGACGCGCCGTCGATCGCCGCCGCCTCGTACAGCTCCTCGGGGATGCCCTGGATGCCGGCGAGCATCAGGATGATGGCGAAGCCGATGTACTTCCAGGAGATGATCACCATCAGCGTCCAGATGGCGATGTTCGGGTCCGCGATCCAGTCGTGGGCGAAGGCGCCGAGCCCCATGTTCGTGAGCATGTCGTTGACCGCGCCGGTGTACTGCAGCATCAGGCCCCAGCCGGTGCCGACGATGACCTCCGAGATGACGTACGGGACGAAGATCAGGACCCGGATCAGGGACCGCCCCCGGATGTTCTGGTTGAGCAGGAGGGCGAAAGCAACCGCGGCCGGACCCTGCATCACAAGGGACATCACGAGGATGAAGCCGTTGTGCGCCAGCGCGTCGTGGAAGTTCTGGTCGTTGAAGATCGCAACGTAGTTGGCGAACCCGACGAAGTTCGTGGGGACCCCGAAGCCCTTCCACTTGAAGAAGCCGTAGTAGGCCGCCATGAACACGGGGAAGATGACGAAGGCAAGGAACATCACGATCGCCGGTCCGGAGAGGATCGCGATCTCGAATCGCTTCCGCCAGTCGGACCTGGCCCGGTCGGACCGGGGTGACGCCTTGTGGGCGTCACCCCGGGTAGACCCGGACCTCGACGAGCGCTGAGGCAGTGCTGTGACTGAGTCGCTCATGAGGTTGTCAGCTCAGCCCTTTGCGGCTGCGGCCTTCACTGCTGCGACGATGTCGGCCGGCGTACCCTTGCCGGCGAACATGTTGACCACGCCACCGTTCAGGGCGTTGCCGACGTTCTGGCCGTACTGGGTGTCCAGCCACAACTCGACGTAGGCCGCCTTGTCGTAGGACGCGAGGACGTCCTTCAGCGCGGGGTCGGTCACGACGCCCTTGGCGTCCTTGTTGGCAGGCAGGGTCTTGAACGCCGTGGCGTAACCCTCCTGGTTGGCCTTGCTCGACGCGAAGTTCAGGAAGTCGACGCACTCGGCGGGCGCGTTCTTGGCGCACGCGAACCCGTCGGAACCACCCATCATCGCTGTCGGGTCGCCAGCTCCACCGGAGACTGCGGGGAACGGGAACCAACCCAGGTCCGGCAGCGCCTTCTTGTCAGGGGTGAGGTCGGCGATGACTCCGGGATTCCAGGCGCCCATGAGTTCCATGGCTGCCTTGTGGTTGGCCAGCATGCCGGCCGAGCTGCCTGCGCCCTGCTGGGCGGAGGTCGTGAGGTAGCCCTTGTTGAAGGGTTCGGTCGCGGTGAAGGCCAACAGGTCCTCGCCGGCCTTCAGCCAGCACGGGTCGGAGAAGTCCTTGTCTCCGGCCGCCTTGTCGAGGGTGGCCTGCGAGCAGTCCCGCAGTGCGAAGAAGTAGTACCAGTGGGCTGCAGGCCAGGCGTCCTTGCCGCCGAGCGCGATCGGGGCGATGTTCTTGGCCTTCAGCTTGGTGACGGCTGCGCCGAGTTCCTCGAACGTCGTCGGGGTGGCGTCGATGCCGGCTTCGGCGAAGAGGTCCTTGCTGTAGTAGATGCCGCCGGGGAGGACAGAGCTGGGCATGCCGTAGATCTTGCCGTCGATGGTGAAGGCACTGAAGATGCCATCGCCCAGTGCGGTCTTCACGTCGGGGGCGATCTTGTCCGTGATGTCCATGACCTGGTCTGCCGCGACCACGTCGCCGAGCTTGCCGCCGCCGCGGGCCATGAAGATGGTGGGACCGTCGCTGGAGGCGAGTGCGGTCTGGAGCTTGCCGTCCATGTCCTCGTTCTGGATGGCCTGGATGGTGATGGTGACGTTCGGGTGTTCGGACTGGAACGCCGCCACCGTGGTCTCCCAGTACGCCTTGCCGTCACCGGTGGTCGAGTTGTGCCAGAAGGTCATGGCGACCGGAGCGGCGCTCGAGGCGCCGGGGGCTGAAGTGCTGGCTGACGGAGCGCCGCCGCCGGAGCAGGCGGCGAGTGCGAGCGCCGCGCTCGCGCCCAGTGCGATAAATGCTGGTCCCTTGACTGTCCACTGCATACGAAAGACCTCTCAGTCCTCTTTGACCGTGCGGCAGGGGTTCCTGCCACAGGGATCCTCGCATCGGTGAAGGAGCGTGTCAAACGTTTTCGATAACGTTATCGTCACGGGTTGTGAGCGGTGCGGGCGGCATAGGCTAGCGTTACGCCGTGACAGTGAACGCCAGCCGGCCCCGCCGATCCGTGCCGCGGACGAGCGCTGCAAGGGTGACGATCATCGACGTCGCCCGGCTCGCAGGTGTGTCGGTCTCCACGGTGTCCAAGGTGATCAACGACCGGTACGGCGTTGCGCCGGAGACCTACGACAAGGTGATGGACATCGTGTCCGATCTCGGCTACGAATCCTCGCTGGTCGCCAGCAGCCTTCGTCGCAACAGCACCAACGTGATCGGCATCCTCGTGCCGGAGTTCGAACCGTTCTCGACCGAGCTCCTCAAGGGCATCTCGAGCGCTGTCGAGGGCACCGGGTACGAGCTGCTGGCCTACTCGGGAAACCTCGAGCACAACCAGGTCGGCTGGGAGCGCCGCTCGCTGTCGCGGCTTGCCGGCACCTTGATCGACGGCGCCGTCATCGTCGCCCCGACCGCTTCGGTCACCGACGCGACGATCCCTGTGGTTGCGGTGGACCCCCACACCGGGAAGACGGGTCCCAGCACGGTGGAGGCCGACAACGTCGGTGGCGCACGGGCAGCAACGCAACACCTGATCGAACTCGGGCACCGCCGCATCGCCCATGTCCGGGGCCGCACCGATCTCGTGTCCGCCCAGCTCCGCGAGCAGGGCTACCGTGAGGCACTCGCTGCCGCAGGCATCCCCTTCGACCCGGAACTCGTCCGGGTGGGTGGCTACCGCGCAGCCGAGACCACGGACGCTGCCCGCGAACTGCTCTCCCGCCGCGATCGGCCCACCGCCGTGTTCGCTGCCAACGACCTGTCGGCCATCCGCGTGCTCGAGATCGCCCACGACCTCGGGCTCCGCGTGCCGGAGGACCTCTCGGTGGTGGGCTTCGACAACGTCCCGGAGGCGGCCAACGCCGTGCCGGCCCTGACCACCGTTGCCCAGCCCCTCCACCAGATGGGGGCGGAGGCCGTCCGTCTGCTGCTGGGCCTGCTCGCTGGGGGCACCACGGAGGAACACCTCCTCCTGCCCGCCAGCCTTGTCGTGCGCGCCAGCACCTCGCCGCCGGCCGAGCGCCACGGCGACCTGGCGGGTGGCCGGTGACCCCACCGGCGACGGACGAAGGGGGTGGCATGACGGGGCTCGGCGTCCTCATTCTCGGCGGCACCGGGACCATCAGTACCGAAGTCGTCCGCCGCGCCGTCGCGGCCGGGCATCGGGTGACCGTGCTGAACCGCGGGCAGAGCGCAGGGAGCGGTCGGCCGACGCTGCCGCCGGACGTCCGCGTGCTCACCGCCGACGTCAGGGACACCGCCGCCGTCCGCGGCGCCATCGGCGGGCAGGACTTCGACGTGGTCGTCGACTTCCTCGGCTTCGTTCCCGACCACGTCCGTTGCGACATCGAGCTGTTCAGCGATCGGGTGGGCCAGTACGTCTTCATCAGCTCGGCCTCGGCCTACCAGACCCCGCCGGCGCGACTGCCAGTCACGGAGTCGACGCCGCTGCGCAACCCGTTCTGGCGCTACTCAAGGGACAAGATCGCCTGCGAGGACCTGCTGGTTGCCACCTACCGGGAGACCGGCTTCCCGATGACGATCGTGCGTCCTTCGCACACCTATGACGCGGCCTCCGTTCCGATGGACGGCGGCTGGACGGTCGTTGACCGCATGCGGCGCGGCCTGCCCGTCGTCGTCCCGGGGGACGGCACGTCCCTGTGGACCCTGACCCACTCGCGCGACTTCGCCGTCGCCTTCGTCGGCCTGTTCGGCGACGCCCGGACGCTGGGCCAGGCGTTCCACATCACCTCGGACGAGGCACTTCCGTGGAACCGGATCTTCGGCGACATCGCCAGGGCCGCCGGCGTCGAGCCCACGCTCGTGCATGTCCCGTCCGAGGTCATCGCCCGCCACGACGCAGACCTCGGTGCCGGGCTGCTGGGTGACAAGGCGCACTCCATGGTGTTCGACAACAGCCTCGTCCGCACGATCGTCCCCGGGTGGCGTGCGCTGACGCCGTTCGCCCAGGGTGCGCGGGAGATCGTCGCGTGGCATGACGCCGACCCGGGCCGGCGGGTGGTCGACGAACGTCTCGATGCGCTCTTCGACCGGCTCGTCGCGTCGTACCGCGACTGACCGAGCAGCGAAAGGCGCGCGTCGTGGACGGGAGTGCCGTGCTGAAACGGGCGAGCACGCTACTGCCGCCCGAGCCCGGCGTGTACCGCTTCCGGGACAGCATCGACCGGGTGATCTACGTCGGGCGGGCCACCGACCTGCGGTCACGGGTGCGCTCCTACGCCGGGGACCTGGGGAGACGCGCCCACCTGCGCCGCATGGTGCCGCAGATCCGCACGGTCGAGGCCATCGTCTGCGCATCGGTCCCTGAGGCGGGCTGGCTGGAGCGCAACCTCCTGGAACGCTCGATGCCGCGCTGGAACCGGATCCGCGGGGGAATGGAGCTGGTGGGGTGGCTGGTGGTCGGCGACGACCCGGCACGTCCCGCGCTCGACCTCGTCGTCGAGGGTGCAGTCGTTCCGGAGGCCGCGTTCGGCCCCTACCTTGGGGTGGAGCGGCTCGCGCTTGCACGCGGAGCCCTGCTGCGGGCCTGGCCGGTGCCACTGGCCGGCACGCGGCTGGACGGCGCCGCCCGATCGATGGCGGAAGCGCGCGGAGTGAGCCCTGGCGACCTCGGGCTGTACGCGGCCCGGGTGCGGGCGGTGCTCGCCCGCGACGAGACGTCGACCGCCGAACTCCACGCCTTGCTGGCGGCCGCCAGTGGGCGCGCCGTCGAACAGTTGGCGTTCGAGACCGCCCTGCAGATCCAGGCGGAGGCCGCAGCGCTGGACTGGCTGGTCGCGCCCCAGCGTGTGACCGGGTGCACCCACGGCCTCGTGGTCCAAGCCCGGGCAAGCGGCGTGGAGTTCAGCCTTGCTGCGTCCGGAGACCGACTGGACCGGTGGGCAACCCGGCGCACGGACGCAACGGGCACGCAGGCCTCCGACACCACGCCGGCACCGTGGCGGGAGTTCGCGACCCGCAATGCCGAGCTCGCCGCAGCGCTGGCCGGTGGCTAGCCGGCGTCCACGATCTCCAGCAGGGACTGGCCGGAGGTCACCGACTCGCCGACGGACGCTGTGAGGTTGGCAACGACGCCCGAGCGGTGGGCCGTGATCGGCTGCTCCATCTTCATGGCCTCCAGCACCACAACGAGGTCGCCTTCTGTGACCTCGTCGCCGTTCACGACGGCCACCTTCACGATCGTGCCCTGCATGGGTGCGCTGAGCTCGTTCGACGACGGCGCCTTCGCGCGTGCGCCACCCGTGCTGCGCCGCGTGGGACGCTTCGCCGCCGTCGGCTTCGAGACCGGCGCTGCCAGCGAACTCGGCAGCCGCACCTCGAGCCGACGGCCGTTGACCTCGACGACGTAGGTGCTGGTCTCTGCGGTCTCGGTCTCGCCCATCGTGCCGACGTAGGGCTCGATGGTGGAGACGAACTCGGTCTCGATCCAGCGGGTGTGGACACCGAAGACACCGTCCGCAGCGACGAACGCCGGGTCGACGAGGACGGCCTTGTGGAACGGCAGTACCGAAGGCATGCCGCTCAACGTCGTCTCGGCAAGCGCGCGACGGGCCCGTCCGATCGCCTGGGCGCGGTCGGCGCCGGTGACGATGATCTTGGCGACGAGCGAGTCGAACGAGCCGGGAACGGCCATGCCGGCGAGGTAGCCCTCGTCCACGCGGACGCCGGGGCCCGACGGCGGCTGCCAGGCGGTGAGGGTGCCGGGAGCAGGCATGAACGAGCGGCCCGGGTCCTCGGCGTTGATGCGGAACTCGATGGAGTGGCCGCGCAGCTCGGGATCGTCGTAGCCAAGTTCCTCGCCGTTGGCTATCCGGAACATCTCCTGCACGAGGTCGATGCCGCTGACCTCCTCGGACACGGGGTGTTCGACCTGCAGGCGCGTGTTCACCTCGAGGAAGGAGATGGTGCCGTCCTGGCCGACGAGGAACTCGCAGGTGCCCGCGCCGACGTAGCCGGCCTCGATCAGGATGGCCTTGCTGGCCTTGTAGAGCTGGGTGCGCTGGGCGTCGGTGAGGAACGGCGCGGGCGCCTCCTCGACGAGCTTCTGGTGCCGGCGCTGCAGTGAGCAGTCGCGGGTGGAGATCACAACGACGTTGCCGTGGCTGTCGGCGAGGCACTGGGTCTCGACGTGGCGCGGACGGTCGAGATACCGCTCGACGAAGCACTCGCCGCGGCCGAAGGCCGTCACGGCCTCGCGGGTGGCCGACTCGAACAGTTCCGGCACCTCTGCGAGGTTGCGGGCGACCTTGAGGCCGCGTCCGCCGCCGCCGTAGGCAGCCTTGATCGCAATGGGCAGGCCGAACTCCTTCGCGAAAGCGACCACCTCATCGGCGTTCGCCACCGGATCGGAGGTGCCGGGTACCAGCGGGGCGCCGACCTTCGCTGCGATGTGCCGGGCCTGCACCTTGTCGCCGAGGGCCTCGATGGCGGCCGGCGGCGGGCCGATCCAGATCAGGCCTGCGTCGAGGACGGCCTGGGCGAAGCCCGCGTTCTCTGCGAGGAAGCCGTAGCCGGGGTGGATGGCGTCCGCTCCGCTGCGGGCGGCGATGCCGAGGATCTTGGAGATGTCGAGGTAGGTGTCGGCAGGGGTGAGCCCGTTCAGCGCGAAGGCCTCATCGGCCAGCTTCACGAAGAGCGAATCCGCGTCCGGGTCTGCATAGACGGCAACGCTGCGCAGTCCCGCGTCGCGGGCGGCCCGGATGACCCGAACGGCGATCTCTCCCCGGTTGGCCACCAGCACCTTGGTAATCGGCATTGACTCCTCCTCCTCGCCTGCAGTCGGCAACTCCTGCGGAGTCTAGTGATGCGGGCGTCCTCAGGCGGAGGTTCCTGACGGAGCCACCGCAAGGTGGACGCCGATGTCGCTGACGGCGAGGGCCCGGTCAGCGGTGACCCGGTGCCCGGCCTCGACGAGCGCAGCATGGATGGCGGCCGCCGTCGATCGTTCGGCGACGCTGTGCCAGGGCAGCCGGATGCAGTCGTAGTGCCCGCTGGCCGCGGCGTCGACGGCGCGGCGGGTGACGGCTTCGCGGTCGGTGATCACGCCGCCGAGCGATCCGTTGGAGTTCAGCAGCCGGTGCGGCTGGAACTCGCGGGCGATGTTCAGCCCGTGGCGCTCCGCCGTCTGCAGCAGGCGCGAGCCGGGCAGCCCGATGATGGTCAGCGTCGGGTCGTAGTCGAGGACGGCGTTCACGACGGCCCAGGCGTGGTTGCGGTCGGTGCGTGCGGCCTCGAAGAGGGCACCGCTGGGGCGGAGGCAGCCGATCCGCGCCTGCTCGGCGAGGGCGAGCCCGTCGAGCGCCCCCAGCTGGTAGATGATCGTCGCAGCCAGGTCGTCGGGGTCGTAGTCGATGAACCGTTCCCCGCCACCGATGCGGTCCGCGTAGCCGACGGCTGCACCGAGGGATACCCCCCGTGCCGTGGCCTCGCTGCAGGCGCGGAGCATGGACATCGGTTCACCGGCGTGTACTCCGCAGGGGACGAGAGCCGTGCTGAGCAGCGGCCACAGGCTGCCGTCGGCCTCCGTGGCGGCCTCGCCGAGACCATGCCCGACTTCGGCTGTCAGGTCGATCTCCACGTCGAGCGAATCTACCCCTTGACCCCGGTGGGCGATCCCGAATCCTGACGCGCGGATAACCTCGTACACTCCCTCGTCGGTGCCATGCTGGGCGGGTGAGTAGCTGCCGTAGCCGGGCCTGGCGGGAAGGAAGGGAAGTCGCGGTCGACTTCCCCCTTGAGGATCTTGACGCATGGCTCGCCCAGCCCGATGTGCTGGTCTGGCTCGACCTGCACCAGCCTGAGCGTGAGGTGCTCGACGCCCTGGCGGTCGAACTCGACCTCGACCCCCTCGCCGTCGAGGACGCGGTCGAGCCCCGTGAGCGCCCCAAGGCCACCCGGCACGCGAGCCATACGTTCCTCACCTGCTATTCGACCCGCCTGTCGGGTGAGGACTTCGACGTCGCGCGGCTCGAACTCGGGCGGGTGTCGGCCTTCGTGATGAAGAACGCGCTGATCACCGTCCGGCCGGACGACCTGGTGGACATGGACGCGATCCTCGAGCGCTGGTCCGGCGACGGACTGCTCTCGCATGGGGTCGCGGCCCTCGTCCACGGCATGCTCGACGAGCTCGTCGACGGCCACTTCAACACCATCGAGCACATGGACGAGGCCCTCGAAGGCCTCGAGGACCTGCTCTTCGACCCCGCGACGAAAACCCGGGTGATCCAGCAGCGGATCTTCGGCATCCGGAAGTCTCTCGTGCAGTTGCGCCGGGTCGTCCTGCCGATGCGGGAGGTGGTCACCGCTGTGATGCGCTTCCGCACAGAGGGGGGAAACGCTCTCTCGACGGAGCTCGACGGCAATTTCAACGACCTCTACGACCACGTCATCCGTGCGTCGGAATGGACCGACAGCCTGCGTGACGTGGTCTCCAGCGTCTTCGAGACGAACCTGTCCCTGCAGGACTCACGGCTCAACGAGGTGATGAAGAAGCTGGCTGGCTGGGGCGCCATCATCGCCGTGCCGACGGCCGTCACCGGCTGGTTCGGGCAGAACCTGCCCTACCCGGGCTTCAGCGACGTCTTCGGGTTGTGGCAGAGCGCCCTGCTGATCCTGCTCGGGACGGTGGGCCTGTACATCCTGTTCCGCAAGGTCGACTGGATCTGACCCGTCCCCGATCCGGTCCGCCGGGCGTCCTACGATGCTCGTTGTGACCCTCACCCAATCGCTGCTCGGGTTCACGCTCCTTGCAGCGGTCGTCGCGGTGACGCCGGGCCTGGACACCGTGCTCGTGCTGCGTCAGGCGCTGCGCAGCGGACGGCCCTCGGCGTTCGCTGCCGCAGCAGGGATCTGCCTCGGTGCGCTGGTGTGGGGCATCGCCGCCGCTGCGGGAGTGGCAGCGCTCTTCGTCGCGTCCCAGGTGGCCTATGCGGCCCTGCGCTGGGCAGGGGTGGCGTTCCTGCTCTACCTGGCGTGGAGCTACCTGCGGGCAGCCTTCCGCGGTGAGGCTGCGCACGCCGACCTCGCGTCCGGCTCGGTCGACAGCCCCCGCGAGGCGTTCGTGAAGGGCCTGCTCACCGACCTGCTGAACCCCAAGATGGCGGTGTTCTACCTCACCGTGCTGCCGCTCTTCCTGCCCGCCGGCTACGCGCCGGTGCTCGCCGGTGCCGTGCTGGCGGGGGTGCACGCGCTGGTGGCGTTCGGCTGGTTCACGGCCATCATCCTCAGCGCGCACGCCGTCCGCGGGTTCCTCACCAGCCGCCGCGGCGCACGAGTCATCGACGGCGCTGCCGGGGTGGCGATGCTCGGCTTCGGGCTGGTCCTCGGCCTCGAGCGCTGAGTTCTGCACGATCATCGGAACGAGAGAGGACGAACTCCATGAAGTATCGAAGCCTTGGTGACACCGGAGTCCAGGTCAGCACCCTCTGCCTGGGGACGATGATGTTCGGGGGCGTGAACAACCCCGATCACGACGACTGCGTGAGCATCATCGGTGCTGCACTGGATGCCGGGATCAACTTCGTCGACACCGCGGACGTGTACTCCCAGGGTGAGTCGGAGGAGATCGTCGGCAAGGCACTCAAGGGACGCCGCGACGAGATCATCCTCGCCACCAAGTTCCAGGGCGCCATGGGGGAGGAACGCAACCAGCGCGGCGCGTCCCGCCGGTGGATCGTCGCAGAGGTGGAGAACTCGCTGCGACGGCTGGGCACCGATCACATCGACCTGTACCAGCTGCACCGTCCCAATCCCGACACCAACATCGAGGAGACGCTGGCAGCGCTCACCGACCTCGTCCGCCAGGGCAAGATCCTGTACGTCGGGCACTCGGCCTTCCAGGCCAGCCAGATCGTCGAGGCGCAGTGGGCCGCCCGCGACCGCCTGCTGGTGCGGCCGGTGAGCGAGCAGCTCTCCTACTCGTTGCTGGTCCGCACGCCCGAGATCGACGTGCTGCCGACGGCGCTGCGCCACCGGATGAGCGTGATCTGCTACTCGCCGCTGGCCGGCGGCTGGCTGAGTGGCAAGTGGCGCAAGGGCGTCGACACACCCACGCCGTCGGCGGGACGCGGCGCGAACGGCCTGTTCAGGAAGCGGTACGACCTCGACGACGCAGCCAACGCCGGCAAGCTCGACGCGGCCGACGCCCTCGCCTCGCTCGCGGAGGACAACGGCCTCAGCCTCGTGGAGTTGGCGATCGCGTTCGTCGTGAACCATCCCGGCGTCACGAGCGCGATCATCGGCCCCCGCACCATGGAGCAGCTCACCACCCAGCTGCCCGCAGCGGACATCACCCTTTCGGCCGAGGTACTCGACCGCATCGACCAGATCGTTGCGCCCGGCACGACGCCGAACCCGTTCGACAGTGCCTACGTGAACCCTGCCCTCACGCCCGGGTCCCTGCGCCGCTGAACCGCGGGGACGGTTCGGGCTCAGCTGGTGGCGCCGGGGTGGCCGAGCTGGCGCCAGGCCTCGTAGACGGCGATGGCCGCAGCGTTCGCGAGGTTGAGGGAGCGCATGCCTGGCAGCATCGGGATCCGCACTCGCTCCGTGACGCGCGGGTCGGCCAGCACCGCAGCGTCCAGCCCTGTCGGCTCGGGACCGAAGAGGAGGATGTCGCCGGGTTCATAGGCGATGTCGGTGTACGGAGTCCCGGCGTGGGCGGTGAAGGCGAACACCCGGCCGGGCAGCAGCGCGCTGTAGGCGTCCTCGAGCGACTCGTGGACGAAGGTCGCGGCCTTGTCGCGGTAGTCGACCCCGGCTCGTCGGAGCTTCGCATCGTCCATGTCGAAGCCGATCGGCCGGGCTACGTGCAGTTCAGCCCCGGTCACGGCGGCCAGCCGCATCGTCGCACCGGTGTTGTTCGGGATCTGGGGCGAACAGAAGAGGATGCGCAGCGGACGGGTCACGGCGGCCATCCTCTCACCGCGCATCGTCGGGCCACTCGAGGGTGAATCGGCTCTCGTTGTCGCGCAGGAGCTGGTCGATCGGGTCGGTGAAGCTGAGCCGGCGGGCGACGAGCTGCAGCGGTGTGGAGAAGTCGTCGGCCTCGACGTCAAGGACCGCCGGGTAGAGGGGATCGCCGACGATCGGCAGCCCGAGCGCTGCCAGCTGCACCCGCAGCTGGTGGGTCTTCCCCGTCCTGGGCGTGAGGCGGTAGCGCCCGTACCGGCCCCGGGACTCGACGAGCTCGACGAGGGTCTCCGCGTTCGGCTCCCCGTCCACCACCTGCGCCTGGAGGCTGCCGCGCCGCTTCTCGATCCGGTTGGCGACACGCAGCGGGAACTCCAGCGCCGGGTCGAGGGGTGCCAGCGCCTCGTAGGTCTTGTGAACGTCCCCGGTCTGGAACACCCCGGCGTACGCGGCCCGGTAGCGCCGCTCCTTCGTGAGCACCAGCACGCCGGCGGTGAGACGGTCCAGTCGGTGCGCCGCTGCGAGGTCCGGAAGGCCGAGGGATTCCCGCAGCCTCACCAGCACCGACTCGGTGACATGCGTGCCGCGCGGAGTGGTGGCAAGGAAGTGCGGCTTGTCCACCACGACGACGCGCTCGTCCGCCGCAAGGACCTCGACGTCGAAGGGGACGGGCGGCTCCGGCGCCCGTTCCCGGTGGAACCAGACGAACGCGTTGGGACGGTAGGGCTCCTCGCCGGTCCAGGGGTGTCCCGCCTTGTCGACGAACTCCCCGGCTCGCAGCATCTCCTCGACGGGCGCTGCAGCCGGGAGGCGTCCGCTGAGGAAGTCACGCATCGTCGGCCAGGGCGCCGGACGGGCGGGGTCGTTGTCGGGAGTGCGCAGCCACGCCGCGTCCAGCCCGTGCCGCTGGGGCAGCGGAGAGCGGGGTGGCATCAGGCCACCGGTCCCTGCCGCGATGAGGTCACGACCAGCAGAGTACGGACCCAACGGGGCCGGCGCCCGCGTGACTGGGAGCGCGGCGGGCGCGTTGGCGGCCTCCGCATCGGCGACGACGATCTCAATGCCCTTGATCGGCCTAGTTCCTGGCGGCCCTTGCGATCCCGTCGAGCAGGAGGTCAAGGGTGAACTCGAACTCGTTCTGGCTGTCGCACCAGCCGAGCGGGTCCTCTTCGTTGTCGTGCACTTCCGAGGCGACCATGGCCGTCAGGTGCGGCAGGACGGCAGCCATGGTGGCGAACTCGGCCTCGGTGGCCGCTTCATCCATGGAGCCGCCGTCCGAGGCCGGGCTGAACAGCTCCTGGGTGAAGCCGAGGACCATGGTGCCGAGGGCGTGAATGGCCTTGTGGCTGAGGTGATAGCTCAGCCCGGCACGAGACATCGTTGCGAGGATCTCCTCGTAGTAGGGGTACAGGCCCTCCGGGATGCTTGAGCGTGAGCCGAGCAGGCCCGGCGCCCAGCGGTGCCGAACCATCACTTCGCGGGCGGCGAGGCAGCGGTGGCGCAGTGCGGTGCGCCAGTCGTCGTCGGCCTGCACCCGCGCCGCGACGGCGCCGTTGATCTCGGCGAGGATGGCTTCGGTGAGCCCGTCGAGGAGGAGTTCCTTGCCGGGCACGTGGTGGTAGAGGGACATCGCTTCGACGCCGAGGTCGGCGGCGAGCCGGCGCATGGTGATGGCGGAGATGCCCTCGGCGTCCGCCAGTTCCATCGCGGCCCCGATCAGGCGGTCCCTGCTGAGCGGGGCTCGCACCGCACCTGTCGTCACATCGAACTCCTTGCCTCTTGCGCCAACCTTACACAGTATGGGAACCTTACGGGGTAAGGCGACCTTACAAAGTAAGGTCCAAGCTGAAGGAGCACTCGACATGACCACCGCCACCACCACTCTTCGACCGGGGGAGACCACAACCCCGGAGATCGTCCGCACCGCCCGCACGACGGGCCTGCTCTACTTCGGGCTCGCCCTCACGGGGCTGCTCGGCTTCATGGTCATCCGCAACCAGCTCTTCGTCGCGGGCGCCCCCGATGCAACCCTGGCGAACCTGACCCGGCACGAGGTGCTGGCACGTGTCGGCATCGTCATGGAGATGGGTGTCGTGATCACCCAGGCCATCGTCGCGTTGTGGTTCTACCGCCTCTTCGCGAAGGTCAACGCCTTCGCCGCCGGCTCGATCGCAGCGTTCGGACTTGTCAACGCCGTGGCCATCCTCGGAAGTGCAGCCCTTCTCGCGACGGCGCTCGACGTCAGCCAGGACGCCTCCCTTGCGGCGGGCGGTGGAGTCGCAGCAACCGTGCAGCTGCTGTATGTCGTAAGCGGTCACCTCTGGACCGTCGGCGGTATCTTCTTCGGTCTCTGGCTGATCCCCATGGGGTGGCTCGCCCGGCGCTCCGGCTGGATGCCCACTGTGCTGGGCTGGTTCCTGATGATCGGTGGCGTCGGCTACGTCCTCAATGCGCTCCTCAGCTACCTGGTCCCCAACGCCGGCCCGGTACTCGACCTCCTCACCCTGCCCGCGACGGTCGGTGAGCTGTGGATGGTGGGCTACCTCTGCCTGCGGGGCGTGCGCCGGATCTCCGAACGGGCGTGAACCGGACTGCGTGGTTACGCGCGCTCGGGCTGGGGCTCCGATGAATGGGTCTCGCGGGCGCGGAGCCACGGTACGGCCGCAAGGAGCGTGATGGCCCCGGTGACGCCGAAGGCCAGGGGGTAGCTGCCCTGGTCGACGAGGAGGCCGGCGAGCAATGGGCCGAGGATCGACCCGAGGTCCTGTGACATCTGGAAGGCAGCGAGGGCCGGGCCTCCGTTGCGCTCGCGGCCCACCACGTCGGCGAGGGAAGCTTGTTGTGCCGGGTTCAGGGCACCCGCGCCGATCCCGGCGACAACGGAGACGATGACCAGCATGGTCAGATCCTGCGCGAGCCCGGTGGCGGCGGTGGCCAGGCCGGAGATGATGAGTCCGCCGAGGATGAACGGCTTGCGTCCGATGCGGTCGGCACGGCGGCCGGCAAGGGCAAGGCCGGCAGCGTTTCCCGCGGCGAATACCGCCAGTGCCATCCCCGCGACCCAGGGCTGCTTGCCGACGACAGCGATGGCGAACAGCGGCAGGATCGCGTTGCGCATCCCGAAGTTGGCCCAGCCGTTGGCGAACGCTGAGCCGACGGACGCCCGGTAGGCGCTGTCGCCCCACGCCTCACGGACACTCATTGACGGCAGCACCGGCCCGCCGGGCGCGGGGCGCAGTGATGCGTGACGCAGGAACACCGCGACGATGCCGGCAGCGATCAGCAGCGTGACGGCGTACACGAGGAAGGGAACGCGCAGGCCAAGGCCGCCGAGCAGGCCGCCGATGACGGGCCCGCCCACTCCGCCGAGCAGGAAGGCGGTCGCGTACGCCGACGACACGCGGGCGCGGATGGTTTCAGGAGAAAGGCGAACCAGGAGGGCGACCGCTGAGACCGTGAACATCGTCGATCCGATGCCGCCGAGCCCCCGGAAGATCACCAGCTGCCAGTAGTCCTGCGCGAACGCCGTGGCCCCCGTGGAGACCGCGACGATGACAAGGCCGGCAAGGTAGACCGGCCGCTCACCGAGTCTCGCGATGAGCGCCCCGCCCGCAGGAGCGAACACGAGGCGGAAGAACGCGAACACGCTGACGACCACACTCGAGGCGAACGCTCCGACGCCGAAACTCTGCGCGAGCGACGGCAACACGGGACTGATCAACCCGAAGCCGATGGCGATCACGAAGGCAGCCGCAACGAGAACCCAGACCTCACCCGGGATCCGGGCGCCCCCGTTCACGGGCGCAGCAGCGGTCTCATCGAGCACGATCAGCCAGTATGCGGGATCAGACCGGGTTGATGCGCAGGGCGTCCAGCGAGGCGTCGGGTGGGAGGTCGACCGCGAGCCGGACACCCCGTGCAACGTCATCGGGGTCGAGGTGGGCGTCGGGGACGTAGGGCATCCCTTCGAGCGAGGTGAGCCGCGCCTGCATGTCGGTGGCGACCCGTCCGGGGTGGATGGAGGTCACCCGCACCCGGCCCCGCTCGTCGGCGCGCAGGGCATCGGCCAGCGCCGTCAGGGCGAACTTCGACGCCGCGTAGACGGCGAAGCCACGGTTCGCGGTGAGCCCGGCTCCGGAGTTGAGGAAGATGACCAACCCGTGCGCGGCCCGCAGCGCCGGCAGCAGCAGCCGGGTGAGCGTTGCCGGCGCGATGACGTTCAGTTCCAGCAGTTCGCGCCATTCCGCCGTTGTGGTGTCGATCAGCGGGCCGTAGGCCACTGCGCCCGCGGAGTGCACCAGAACGTCCAGCTTTTCGATGCCGGCGACGGCAGCGGTGACGGCTGCCTCGTTCGTGAGGTCGGCGATGAACGGCTCCGCCGATTCCAGCTCGCGGACCACATCGGCGATCGCGTCGGCGTCCCTGCCCCCGACCAGCACGTGGTGGGTGGGGGAGAGGGCGAGCGCGATCGCCCGGCCGATTCCCCGTGAGGCGCCGGTGACGAGCGCGACCGGCCGGCTCATGCTGGGGTGCTCATCCGCGGGGTGGTCATCCGAACACCGCCACGGCGACCGGTATCACCCACAGCACTGCGAGTACCTGCAGGATCGGGTCGGAGAGTACGACGTCCTCCGGCTCGCCGGCCTTGCCCTGGTCGATCTTCATCGCGTAGCGCAGCACGGCGAGGGTGAACGGTGCGATCGAGATCGCCGTCCATGGGATGCCGAACGGCTGGGCGTAGCGCTGCTCGAACGCCCACAGGCTGTAAGACATGATCACGATCGCGATCGAGACCGACCAGACCTCACGCAGGTAGGACTTGGTGTAGCGCTCGAGGCTTGCCCTGGTGCCGGCATCGGTGCCCAGCTCCTTGAGCTCGGAGTACCTCTTGCCGGCCACCATGAACAGCGAGCCGAAGGATGCGACCAGCAGGAACCACTGCGAGAGGACGAGGCCGGACGCGACGCCGCCGGCGACGGCACGCAGCAGGAAGCCGGCGGCCACCATCGCCAGGTCGATGATCGGTTGGTGCTTGAGGAAGAACGAGTAGACCACCTGGAGCACCCAGTAGACCGCCAGCGTGATCCCGAGATCGCGGGCCACCCAGAAGCCGAGGGAGAGTGAGGCCGCCAGGGTCACCATCGCCAGCACGTACGCGGTGCTCACCGAGAGCTCGCCGGCGGCGATCGGCCGGAACTGCTTCTTCGGGTGCAGCCGGTCGGCCTCGATGTCGCGGCTGTCGTTGATCAGGTAGATCGACGCGCTCACGAGGGAGAAGGAGATGAACGCCCACAGCGAGGCCAGCAGCACGCCGGTCTCGAAGAGACGCCCGGCGGCGAGTGGCGCGGCGAGCACGAGGACGTTCTTCACCCACTGCTTCGGGCGCATCGCGCGCAGCCACGCCGGCAGCACCGCCTTCTTCGGTGTCACTTCGGGCAGGTTCTCGGTGGTCGTCATAGCCCTCCAAGGCTAGCGCCCACCTCCGGCGGCTAGTGAGGCAGCGTCCAGAGGGTGTGCCAGGGGACTCCGAGTTCAGCGAACAGGAGGCGCAGCAGCGGCAGGCTGATGCCGACGACGTTGTGCGGGTCGCCCTTCACTGCGGTCACGTAGGCGCCGCCGAGCCCGTCGATCGTGAACGCGCCCGCGACGAGGCTGGGTTCGCCGGTCGCGACGTAGGCCTCGATCTCGGCGTCATCGAGGTCGGCGAACGCCACCTCCGTTGTGGCGACGCCGGACGCCGTCCGTGCCTGGCCGTCCAGTCGGGCGACCACGTGGTGCCCGGTGTGCAGGTGCCCGGTGCGTCCGCGCATCCCCCGCCAGCGCTCGACGGCCTCCTGCGGTGAGGCCGGCTTGCCGAGCGGACGTCCGTCGAGCTCGAGCAGGGAGTCGCAGCCGACGACCAGCAGGTCACGGCCCGGGAGGAGGTCAGCGGCCACGGCCTCGGCCTTCGCCTGCGCCAGCGCCGCGACCAGTCCGGTGACCGTGTCCGCCGTGAACGCGTCCTCGTCGACGGCCGAGACCACCACCCTGGGGGTCAGGCCGGCGCGGACCAGCGTCTCGAGCCGTGCCGGGGACGCCGAGGCGAGGACGAGGGCCGGTCGCTCAGCGCCCAAGGATCTGTCCCAGCAGCTCACCGAGGATGTCTCCGGAGCCCTGGGGCTGCTGCTGGTTGCCCTGGGCATAGGGATCGGTGGTGTCCTCCTCGGGGATCTGCAGCCCGCCGGAGCCGTCCGGGGTGTTGAAGATGTTGCCGGAGTCCTGTGCCGGCGCGTAGCCGCCCTGGGTGTCGGCTGTCGAGGTGTCGGGAGCCTGCCCACCGCCAAGGATCTGGCCGAGGATGTCGCCGAGCCCGCCGCCGGCAGCCGAGCCTCCTGCGCCGCCGAGGAGCCCACCGAGCAGGTCGCCGAGGATGTCGCCCGACCCGGCCCTGGACGTCGTCGACCCGCCCATGCCGAGCTTGCGCGCGAGGTAGCTCATCACGATGGGTGCGAGCAGGGGCAGCAGCTTCGAGAGCAAGGTGCCGCCGAGCCCGCTGACGGCCTGCAGTCGCTGCGGGTCGTCGGCGAGGGCGTGCGCGAGGATCTTCTGGCCGTCCGCGGTGTCGACGGCGTTGAGGTCGACGGTGTCGCCGAACAGCCCGTTGTCCGAGTGCTGGCCGAGGGCGCCGAGCAGGCCTTCGGAGCCTTCGGCGGAGGCGGCGTTGGCCTGCAGGCTGCCGATCAGGGTCGGGATGGCCGCTGCTGCGGCGCTCATGGCGGTCGCCTCGTCCGTGCCGAGGGCTGCTGCCAGCTGCTGCGGGTCGATGCCCGCCAGGATCTCGTCTGTTGCACTCATGCCATTCCTCCTCGGGTTGTCCGACTTGTCAGAATCTCCTTCGCCTATGACCGAACGAGCTTCTGACAACTCGGGGGTTGGGACCTGCGTCACATGCGGAAAGTGCTGCGCCACGCCTCGCGTCCGGGCACGAGCGGCGTCCGGACGGTGTGCCAGTAGGAACGCCACCCGCCGGCAAGACTGCTGGTGGCAGGGGCGTGCGGTGCGGGACGGGCCCTGCGCAGCGCGATGAGCACCGCGCCGAGGGCTGCCAGTTCGTCGTCGGTCGGGTCGCCGGCGACGATGTTGACGAGTTGCTCGGGCTGGGCGGCGGTCACAGCGGGATGTTCCCGTGCTTCTTGGGCGGCAGCTGCGTCCGCTTGGTGCGCAGGAGGCGCAGCACGCGGATCACCTGTGCGCGGGTCTCGTGCGGGTAGATCACCTTGTCCACGTAGCCGCGTTCGGCAGCGACGTACGGATTGGCCAGCTCGTCGTTGTACTCGTCGATGAGTTCGGTGC
>JAOATP010000028.1 GCA_030158185.1 Propionicimonas sp. | reverse complement strand
CTAGTCAGGGACGCGCGTGTCACCCCTTTGGGGGGATTGAATCGAAGTCATGGCACATCCGGTCCGGGTCGTGCGAAGATGGGCCCCAGGTCGCACACGCGACCGCTTCTCCACTACGGATCGTCGGGCACGTACCTGCCCGTGGAAAGGTGTGTTTTGCATGGCCACAGTCAGTTTCAAGGATGCGACCCGGGTCTACCCCGGCGCTGACCATCCCGCCGTCGACAAGCTGAACCTCGAGATCGGCGATGGCGAATTCATGGTCCTGGTCGGGCCCTCCGGATGCGGCAAGTCCACGTCGCTCCGCATGCTCGCCGGCCTCGAAGAGGTCAACGCAGGCAAGATCATGATCGGCGACCGCGACGTCACCGACCTGCCGCCGAAGGACCGGGACATCGCGATGGTGTTCCAGAACTACGCGCTCTACCCGCACATGACCGTCGCAGACAACATGGGCTTCGCCCTGAAGATGGCCGGCATCCCCAAGGCCGAGCGTGACTCGCGCGTCCTGGAAGCCGCCCACCTGTTGGGCCTTGAGTCGTTCCTCGCCCGCAAGCCGAAGGCCCTCTCCGGCGGCCAGCGCCAGCGCGTCGCCATGGGTCGTGCCATCGTCCGCCAGCCACAGGTCTTCCTGATGGACGAGCCGCTGTCCAACCTGGACGCCAAGCTGCGCGTTTCGACCCGCACCCAGATCGCTGCCCTGCAGACCCGCCTGGGCGTCACCACCGTCTACGTGACCCACGACCAGGTCGAGGCCATGACGATGGGCGACCGTGTCGCGGTGCTCAAGGACGGGATCCTGCAGCAGGTCGACAGCCCGCTGACCCTGTACGACCAACCAGCCAACCTGTTCGTCGCAGGCTTCATCGGCTCTCCGGCCATGAACCTGATCACCGGCCAGGTCGTCGAGGGTGGCGTCAAGGTCGGCGACTACACGGTCCCGGTCCCGCGCGAGGTCCTTGCCAAGGTCACTGACGAGAAGACGCTGGTGCTCGGCATCCGTCCCGAGGCCTTCAAGATCGCCACCGAGGGCGTCGGCCTGGACGTGGACGTTGTCGAGGAAACCGGCGCGGACGCCTACGTCTACGGCACCCTCTCCGGCCTCGACACCGACGAGAAGATGACTGCCCAGCAGATCGTCGCCCGCGTCTCGGCGCGGACGCCACCGCAGCGCGGCACCACCGTGCGGCTGGCCCCGTCCGATCCCTCCAACATGCACGTCTTCTCCGAGAAGACGCAGGAGCGGTTGAGCAAGTAGCAGCAACGCAGGCACGGGCCGGTCGGGGCAACCCGGCCGGCCTTCGTGCGTCTACCGGCCCGGTTGGAGGCCGGCCGTCACCGGATCAGTCCGACCGGGCAGTGCGAGTGGGCCATCACGCCGCGGATCGAGCCGCCGAGGACGGCGTGGCGCCGGTGCACCCCGAGGATGAGCAGGTCAACCTCCCGGCTCTCGGCAACCAGGGCATCGACCGGATCCCCGAGCAGCACGTCGACCTCCATCGAGATCTCCGGATGCCTGCGGCGGAGCGGTTCGAGATACTCCTCCAGTCCCGCCGTCGCTGCCGCGATGAACGCTGCACCCTCCACCCCGAGTGTCTCTGCGACGACGTGGACAACCCGAAGCCGGGCGCCGCGCACCGCCGCCTCCCGAACGCCCCACTCCAGGGCGGACTCGTGGACCGGCCTGGTGCTGACCGCAACGGCGACAACCCCCTTGTCGCCGGTCTCCTGCGGCGTCGACGCGGCGGAGATCACGATCACGGGGCAGGACGCGTGCATCGCGGCGGAAAGGCTGGTCGAGCCGACGAACATGCGCTCCAGCCCGCCGAGCGAACGGCGTCCCACCACCAGCAGTCGAGCCTTGGCGCCGAGTTCTGCCAGTACGTCCCCCGGTCTGCCCACCAGGACCTCACCGGTCACGCGATCGGCAGGGAACCCCTCGCTCCCGACCTGGTCCAGGGCCTCTGCGACCGCCGACTCCCCTGCGCTACGGAGGATGGCCGGGTCGATCACCACGTCCCACGCGCCGGTCATCTGGCCGAACTGGTCGACGACATTCACCACCCACAGGTCAGCGTCGACCTTCTCGGCCGCCCGCATCGCGTACCGAACGGCACGAAGGCCGTCCCTGGATCCATCAACACCTACAAGCACTCGGGACCGCTCTGCGACCCGATTCACACCGTCGTCGCTCATACTTCGACGATTCTCCGTTCGGCACCGGCCGTCAACCCCCTGAGCGGAGCACGCCGGACGCCGCTCGCCGCTGGCTGCCGTACCAACGACTACCGCCGGGTTGCCGCCACCGGCGGAGCGCTGCCGCACGCGGGGCATGCAAAAATGAACGGTGCCCCGATTCCTCTCGTCCCGCCCCGACTCACGGCTGATTCCCCTGCCGTGGGAGGTTCCGCTGGCCGACTGGCCGATCGACTACCTTGTGGCGCTCCCCCGCGGCATCTCCCGGCACGTCGTCCGCTTCATCAAGGTGGGCAACTCGGTGTACGCGGCGAAGGAGGTGCTCGAGGAGCTGGCCATCCACGAGTTCCGGATGCTCACCGACCTGCACCGCACCAAGACCCCCGCCGTCGAACCCCTCGCCGTCGTCACCGGCCGGCTGGATCGGCACGGCGAGCCGCTCGACCCGGTCCTCGTCACCCGGCACCTGGAGTTCTCGCTTCCGTACCGCTCGCTGTTCGCGCAGGGCGTGCGTCCCGACACGGTCGGACGGCTGCTGGACGCCATGGTCGTCCTGCTGGCCCGCCTGCACCTCGTCGGCTTCCTGTGGGGTGACGTGTCGCTGTCGAACATCCTGTTCCGCAGGGACGCCGGCGAGTTCGCCGCGTACCTCGTCGACGCAGAGACCGCGGAGATGCACGAGGCCCTCACCGCCGGCCAGCGCGAGCACGACCTGACCATCGCCACCACCAACCTGTACGGCGAGTTCAGCGACCTCGAGGCCGGGCGCATGCTGGACGACTCCCTCGACCCGCTGAAGCTGGTGGAGTCGATCCTCACCCGCTACCGCGAGCTCTGGGCGGAACTGACCGGTGTGGAGGAGTTCTCCGATCAGGAGGTCTTCCGGATCGAGAACCGGGTGCGCCGGCTCAACGCCCTGGGGTTCGACGTCGCTGAGCTGTCGATGGAGACGTCCACGGACGGTTCGGTGATCCGCATCCAGCCCAAGGTGGTGGACGCCGGGCACCACACCCGCCGCCTGCTGCGCCTGACCGGGCTGGATGTCGAGGAGCACCAGGCCCGCCGCCTGCTCAATGACCTGGACACGTTCCGCGCCCGCACCAACCAGGGCCACGTCGACGAGTCCGTCGTCGCGCACCAGTGGCTCACCGAGTGCTTCCAGCCGGTAGTGACCGCCGTCCCGCCGGAGCTGCGCGGCAAGCGCGAGTCGGCGCAGATCTACCACGAGGTGCTCGACTACCGGTGGTACGCCTCCCAGCGGGAGAACCGCGAGGTGCCGCTGCTGGACGCGACCCACGGCTACATCCACGACGTGCTCCGCGCACTGCCGGACGAGGCGATGACCGACACGAGGGCCATCGGGGAGGACCGCCAGCTCTCCAACCCGTTCGACCCTTCGCAGGGCTTCGTCGACGATGACGGCCCCATGCCCGTCGACCCCTGGGAGGTCGACGAGGAGGAGGTCGCAACGCCGGGCTTCCTCGACATCGAAGCCCTCCGGGCAGCGAAGAAGCCCCGGTGATCCTGCCCGCACACGGTGTGGGCGGCTGACGTCGGCAGGGCAAAGAGGGGCAGAAAAGGGGACAGTCCCCTTATTTGCCCCTACCGAATGGACCGGGCGCGCGCGAGCCGCGTCAGCGGATCAAGCGTGTGAGGTCTCGACGTGAAGGGCGAAGCACTTCACGGAATAGACTGCGGCGGTGAGTTTCCGCCTGTATGACAGCGTCCGGCGCCAGATCGTCCCCTTCCAACCGCTTCGTGCGGGCGAGGTGTCGATCTACTGCTGCGGCCCTACCGTGCAGTCGGCGCCGCACCTGGGCCACATCCGCAAGGAGGTCAACTTCGACGTCCTGCGCCGCTGGCTGGAGGCTACGGGGTACGCGGTCACCCTGATCTCGAACATCACCGACATCGATGACAAGATCCTGATCAAGTCCGCGGAGGCCGACCGTCCCTGGTGGGCACACGCGTACCTGTACGAGGGTGAGTTCCATCGGGCGTTCCGCGCGCTCGGCGTCCGGCCCCCCACCTATGAGCCGCGCGCAACCGGGCACGTCCCGGAGATGATCGAGCTGATGCGCATCCTGATCGACAACGGTCATGCCTACGCTGCCGCCGACGGTTCCGGCGACGTCTACTTCGACGTGAAGTCCTGGCCCGAGTACGGCGCACTGTCCGGCATGAAGGTGGACGAGATGGAGGCCGCGGAGGACGCCGATCCGCGCGGCAAGCGCGACCCCCGCGACTTCGCGCTCTGGAAGGGCCACAAGCCCGGCGACCCCGAATCAGCGGCGTGGGACACGCCCTGGGGCCGCGGCCGGCCCGGATGGCACCTGGAGTGCTCTGCCATGGCCGGCAAGTACCTGGGGGATGCCTTCGACATCCACGGCGGCGGCCTCGACCTCCGCTTCCCGCACCATGAGAACGAGCTCGCCCAGTCCCGGGCCGCCGGCCGCCCGTTCGCGACCTACTGGATGCACAACGCCTGGGTGACCCAGGCCGGCGAGAAGATGAGCAAGTCGCTGGGCAACACCGCTGACGTGCTCTCCGCCGTGGAGAAGCACGGTGGCCGCGCGATCCGGCTGTACCTCGCGGGCCCGCACTACCGGTCCGCGATCGAGCTCTCCGACGCCTCGCTTGCGGAGGCAGCTGCGCAGCTGGCCCGCATCGACTCGTTCCTCGAGCGGGCGGGCAAGGCCGGGCCCGGGTGGGTGGCCTACGTGCCCGAGCAGGTCATCCCCGAGTCCTTCGCAGCCGCAATGAACGACGACCTTTCCACGCCGGCAGCACTGGCGGTGCTGTTCGGCGCTGTCCGCGACGGCAACATCGCCCTCGACGCGGGTGACATCGAGAGCGTCCAGCGTCATCTTCTGGCTGTACACCTCATGCTGAAGGTGTTCGGCCTCGACCCGGGTGACCCGGAATGGGCGGACCAGCAGCCGGCGGACGACCTGCGTCCCGTTGTTGACGGTCTGGTCGCAGCCCTGCTCGAACAGCGGACGCAAGCCCGTGCCCGCAAGGACTGGCCGGCTGCGGACGCGATCCGTGACCAGCTGGCCACCATCGGCCTCAAGGTCGAAGACACCCCCTCCGGCCCACGCTGGTCGTTGGAGAACTAGGAGCGTCATGCCAGGAAACAGCCAGCGCAAGGGCGCCGTCCGCAAGAAGGGCAAGACCACAGCTGCCGGCTCGGGGGGTCGCGTCCGTCGTGCCCTCGAGGGCAAGGGACCGACCCCGCGCGCCGAGGATCGTCCGTACCACAAGGCCTACCGCTCCCGCGGTGCGGACGACTCGGCCAAGAGCACCGGGCAGCGCCCCAGCAGCCGCAGGCCGTCCGGCTCGCGCTCCGGCGCGCCGTCCACGGCCGGCAGCGACTGGGTGATCGGTCGCAACCCGGTTCTGGAAGTGCTGATGGCCGGCCTGCCGGTGCGTCGCGCCTACGTCGCGGACGGGGTGGAGCGCGACGACCGGTTGCGCGACATCCTCAAGTTCGCTGCGGAGAACAACATCCCGCTGCTGCAGGCGACCCGCACCGAGCTGGACCGGCTGACCGGCGGCGGCGTGCACCAGGGCGTCGCCCTCCAGTTGCCGCCGTTCGAGTACGCCGACAACGAGGACGTCATCTTCAACGCGCTCAACTCCGACACCCCGGGGCTTGTCGTCGCCTGTGACTCGATCACCGATCCCAGGAACCTGGGTGCGATCGTGCGAAGCGCGGCAGCTTTCGGGGCCCATGGCGTGATCATCCCCGAGCGGCGCTCGGCCCAGATGACGGCTGCGGCGTGGAAGACCTCCGCCGGCGCCGCTGCCCGCGTCCCGGTTGCGCAGGTCACAAACCTGAACCGGACGATCAAGGCCTACGCCGACGCCGGGTTCACCGTCGTCGGGCTCGCCGGTGAGGCGGAGACCGACATCGCCGGCTTCCCCGGCATCGACGGACCCGTGCTCGTGGTCGTCGGCTCCGAGGGTGAAGGTCTTGCGCGGCTCGTCCGCGAGAATTGCGACCTGCTGGTCACCATCCCGATCCACTCGGGGGTCGACTCGCTCAACGCCAGCGTCGCTGCCGCGATCGCGCTGTACGAGATCGGCCGCGCCCGCGCCTGACCTCTTCTCGAGCGATGAGGTCGGGCGCGCACGCGCCTGACCTCAGGAAGTTCGTCGACACACGCAACCAATTCCCCCGCTGCTGCGTTCTCTGTGTGGAGGCCGGCAATTCCGATCGGGCTCGTGCGCTGATGCGTGCGACATCGTCCGGGGTTTCCGGATCTCCCGCGCTGGCGGCCATCGCTGGTTATGGTCGTGAGCACGTCCAGCACAGGGCGACGACCACCTTGAGGTGGAGGGGGACGTCGCAACGGGCGGGGTAGCCATCGTGGGCTCCCCGCTTCCGCACCCGGCCACCGATTGGCCCCCACCCCACAAGGACCACCTCGCCGGAGGAAGCAATGACCACACACTCCCCACGAGTGCGCACAGCACACGTCGCACCGCCTTCATCGAGAGCACGCCGGCTCACCGCAGCGCTCGCCGCCGGCGTGATCGGCGTCGGCCTGCTCGCAGCGGCAACACCGGCGCACGCCAATGGCACCCACTTCTTCTGCCCCGACAACACCCAGCCCTACATCCCGGTCGCCGAGGTCGAG
>JAOATP010000027.1 GCA_030158185.1 Propionicimonas sp. | reverse complement strand
CGTCGTCGGTCTTCTTGGCGACTTCCTTGACCAGCTCGGCGCCGATCTTCTCGTAGGGGTCCTCGAGCTCGATCTCCTTGGCGATCGAGACGCCGTCGTTGGTGATGGTGGGGGCTCCCCACTTCTTCTCCAGGACTACGTTGCGGCCCTTGGGGCCGAGCGTGACACGCACTGCGTCGGCGAGGATGTTCATCCCCCGCTCAAGGCCGCGGCGAGCCTCGACATTGAATTCAATCAGTTTCGCCATGTTTGTTTCGGCAATCCTTTGGCGTCTAGGGGCAGTTGGCCCCACGGGTGGACTCAGGTCTTGGTCTTGCCTCGATGCCCGCGACGGACGATCTTGACGATCTCATCGAGTCAGACGGTGGCACTCTACTCATGAGAGTGCTAACCCCATGTTTAGCACTCCCACCTGCCGAGTGCAAACGCCCTGAGCGCTCATGAGCGGCACTCCCACGGGGGTGGGAGTGCCGCTCACGCAGGCTTCGGTCCGGCCCGGGAGGGGGCAGGACCAGCGCCCGGGTGCCACCCCCGCACCGCCCCGCCAGGCGCGAAACGGGGGTGCCGGGCAGCGCGTCGGAGGGTGGCGGCCCCGAGCCGGCGATCTGCTTCCGGCGATCAACTCGACGGCCTCGCCGTCCGATGGCTGCACGCAGCCGCTCATCCCGGACGTTGGACCGGAATCGACCGGCTGTGACCGGGGGGAACCCGGCCACAGCAGACACTCCATCGGTTCGTCCTCTGGAATCGGTCAGCCAATCACCAAGATTCGATCAAGGTTTCAGGCCGACGGCAGGGTGAGGGCGAAGGTCGCACCCTTGTCGCGTCCCGGGCTGGCTGCTGTGAGGACGCCGCCGTGCGCGCGGGCGATCTCGGAACTGATGGCAAGCCCGATCCCTGTGCCGCCGGCATCGCGGGCGCGGGCCGTGTCCGTGCGGTAGAAGCGTTCGAAGACGTACGGCAGGTGTGCTGCGTCGATGCCGTCACCGTTGTCGGTGACAGTGAGGACGCCGCCGTCCGGCCCGACGGTGGCAGCCAGGCTCACCAGCCCGCCGGAAGGGGTGTGCCGGAGCGCGTTCGACAGCAGGTTCGCAAGGACCTGGCCGACCCGCTGCGCATCGGCCCGCACCGTCCCGGCGGGAGCACCCTCCACCTCGAGGCGCACGCCCTTGGCCGCATAGGCCTCCGCAGCCGCCGCCCGTGCCTTCTCCAGCAGGTCTGCGACGTCGCAGGGCAGCGGATGCACGGCAAGGCCACCCTCGGCGTCGGAGATGTCCCGCAGGTCTCCGGCCAGCCGTGTCAGCCGGTCGGCCTGCTCCGTGAGGGTGGCGAGCGTGGACTGGTCCGGCTCAAGGACGCCGTCGGTCACGGCCTCGACCGTCACCGCAAGGGAGGCGATCGGGGTGCGGAGTTCATGGGCGAGGTCGGCCAGCAACCGCTTGCGGGCCTCCTCCGACTCCTGCAGCTGGGCGGCCATGCTGTTCAGGCTCGCGGCCAGTAGCTCGATCTCCGCACCGGCACTGCCTGGCTCGACCCGTTGCGCGTAGTCCCCGGCTGCCACCTCGCCGGCCAACTCCGCGAGCTGACGCAGCTGGCGCCGCAGCGGACGGACAGTCGCGAGCCCGATCGCCACCGCGACGACCGAAGCCACAGCGACGGCGACGGCGAGCGAAACCCACAGGGCCGAGGTGAACGCCCGATCGGCGTACACCAGGTCCTCTGCGCTCTCCAGCGGGCCGTTCTCCACAAGGTGCAGGTGGAAGAGGCTCGGTCCGACGGTGCCGGCGACGATGCCGACGGTGGCCAGCAGCGCAACCGCGATGGCCAGTTGCCCGAGCAGCAGGCGTCCGTAGAAGGTACGGCCGAAGCGCTCCCCCGGCCTCAGCCTCGGCATCCCCGCGCCGTCCTCATCCCTGGCCCATCCTGTAGCCGACACCTCGCACGGTGACGATGTAGCGCTGCTGCGTCGGCCCGTCCCCCAGCTTCCTGCGGAGGTTGGCGATGTGGACGTCCACCAGGTGCTCGTCGCCGGTGCCGACGTCACCCCAGATGGTCTCGATCAGCTGGTGGCGGCTGAAGGCGAGCCGCGGCCGCTCCGACAGCACGGACAGCAGGTCGAACTCGGTGGGGGTCAGGTCCAGCGGCGCCCCGCCGACCCGCGCGTCGCGCGCATCCGCGTCCACCTCGAGCTGGCCGAACCTCCGCACCGGCCGCTCGGCTGTGCCGCCGGTCCGGGGACGCCGCAGCATCGTCTGCACCCTTGCCACGAGCTCGCGGGCGCTGAACGGCTTCGTGACGTAGTCATCCGCGCCGACCGACAGCCCGATGAGGACGTCGATCTCGTCCGTGCGGGCGGTGAGCATGATCAGGTAGCAGTCGCTGAAGGTGCGGATCTTGCGGCACA
This sequence comes from Propionicimonas sp., assembly GCA_030158185.1. Taxonomy (GTDB): domain Bacteria; phylum Actinomycetota; class Actinomycetes; order Propionibacteriales; family Propionibacteriaceae; genus Propionicimonas. Next base: position 4,491 of record JAOATP010000027.1, on the reverse strand, counting down.
CCTCGACACCGTCGAGGCCGGGGAGGCCGAGGTCGAGGATGACCACCGTCGGGTCCTCGGTGCGGGCGAGTTCGACGGCCTCGACGCCGTTGCCGGTGATCGTCGTGCTGAACCCTGCCCTCTCGAGGTAGGACGCGACGACCCCCGCGAGTACCGGCTCGTCGTCGACGACGAGCACATGGCCGAAACTGCCGGTAGTCATGGACCCTCCCCCGGTCAGCCTAATGGTGGCATCCCGGCCCTGGACGGAGGGCACAATGGCCCCATGTCGGGGACCGTCAGCACAGCGCACCGGGTGCGGGCGGTCGGCAACGCGCTCAACCTCTCGACCGTGCTCGGGCTCGGGCTGGGCTGGGCCGGAAGGGCCCGGCTGCGCGTCGGCCCCGATGCCCTGATCCTCGCCGAGGGTTACCGGCTGCCGCTGCCGAAGGCGTCAGCCTTCACGGTGGGCAACGTCGTCCTCATGCCGGGCGGAACCGCTGAGGCTGTGGAACTGCGCCAGCCGGGGACGCTCGCCCACGAGGCGGCGCACAGCTGGCAGTACTTCGCTTTCCTCGGCCTGCCGTTCCTGCCGGCGTACGCGGTGGCGGCAGGCTGGTCGTGGCTGCGCACCGGCGACCCGGCCTCTGCGAACTGGTTCGAGCGCAACGCAGGGCTGGTGCGGGGCGGCTACGTAGAACACCCGGTCGACAACGCCGGCTTCCGACGGGTTGCGAAGGCGATCGGGATTACACGCGCAGGTTGACGCCCAGCCGACGGGCTGTGCGTTCCTTCTGGCGCGAAGACCGCAGCCGACGAAGGCGCTTCACGAGGAGCGGGTCGTGGGCGAGCGCGGCCTCGGAGTCGATCAGGGCATTGAGCAGCTGGTAGTACCGGGTCGGCGAGATGTCGAAACGCTCGCGGATCTCCGATTCCTTCGACCCGGGCAACGCCCACCACTGCTTCTCGAACTCGAGCAGCGACGCCTGCTGTTCGGACAGGCCCGCGGTGGAAACAGGCATCGGATCGGACATGGCTTCAGGATAGCCCGCGAACCACATCGATGTCATTCAGGTTGTGCAGGTGCCCTCCACACCTCGGATAGACTCGGCCGCGGCCTGAGGCCCCCACCCCTGGCAGTCAACAGATGAGGATCCTCCATGCAGGTTCTGCACGGCACGTTCCAGCACTACGCGTGGGGAACCACCGATGCCATCCCCGCACTGCTCGGCCGGCCGGCCGACGGCAGGCCCGTCGCCGAGTACTGGCTGGGCGCCCACCCGCTGGCCCCTTCCGAGGTCGACGGTGTACGGCTGGATGCGCTGCTGGCGGGCAACCCGCAGGTCATCGGCGAAGCCACAAGGGCAGCCTTCGGCGATCGCCTCCCCTACCTTGTGAAGGTGCTCTCCGCCCGGCACGCCCTCTCGCTGCAGGCGCACCCGTCCCGCGAACAGGCAGAGGAGGGGTTCGCGAAGGAGAACGCCGCAGGCCTCGCCGCCGACTCCCCCGAGCGCACCTACCGCGACGACTGGCCCAAGCCCGAGCTGCTGGTCGCGCTCAACGAGTTCCGCGGCCTTGCCGGCTTCCGCGACCCGAAGCGCACCGCTGCGCTCTTCGGCGGCCTCGGCGTCGCCGACGAACTCGCCTCCGTGATCGGCCCGCTCACCGAGCGCAAGGGTTCCGCGGCGCTGGCGGAGGTGTTCCTCGACGTGCTCAGCCTGAAGGGCGAGCGCGCCCGCCTCTCCGAAGTGGTCTGCGCCGCTGCCATGCGGCACAAGGACGCCCCCGGCGAGCTCGGCGAGTTCTCCCGCACCATCCTGGAGCTGGACGAGGTGTTCCCCACCGACCCCAGCATCATCGCCGCAGCCCTGATGAACCGCGTGACGCTGCACCCCGGCGAGGGGCTGTACGTTCCGGCGGGCCAGATGCACGCCTACCTCTCCGGCACCGGCGTCGAGGTCATGGCGAACTCCGACAACGTCATCCGCGGCGGGCTCACCAGCAAGCACGTCGACGTCGGCGAGCTGGTGCGGGTCGTCGACTTCGAACCGTCCACCCCGAAGCCGATCCAGCCGGTCGCTGCACGCGACGGCGTCGAGAAGTACCCCACGCCGTGCCAGGAGTTCGACGTGTGGCGCATCACCCCGGGTTCGGTGCCCGGCGCGATCAACCTTCCGGGAGCGAAGTCGGCACGCATCCTGCTGCTCACCGATGGCGAGGTGGAGCTCACCAGCGGGTCCGACCGCCTGCGTCTCCACCGCGGCGAGGCTGCCTTCATACCGGCCACCGACCCCACGGCGACGATCAGCGGGGACGGGGTCGCGTTCATGACCGCCTCCGGCCTGCGCTGAGGTGTCCCGGCCACCGGCCGTCCTCGCCGAAGCACTGCGCGTCCTCACGGAGTCCAGCGCCCGCCCTGTCGTCCTGATCGACGGCGGTGCGGGGTCGGGCAAGACGACGCTGGCACGGCAACTGGCGGACCACTGGCCGTCACCGGGTGTCGTCCAGGTGGTGGGTCTCGACGAGCTCTACCCCGGCTGGGGTGGCCTCGCCGCCGGCGCGCGGGCCGTGCCGGACCTGATCCGCGGCACCGGCTTCCGCACCTGGGACTGGCGCAGCGGCGCCCCCGGCGCCCGGCGTCCGCTCAACCCCGCACAGCCACTGATCGTCGAGGGCTGCGGCGCGATCACTGCCGCCAGCCGTGCCCTCGCCGGGCTGGCGGTGTGGCTCGAGGTGGACGAGGCTGCCCGGCGGCACCGTGCGCTGGCGAGGGACGGCGCGGAGTTCGCCTCCCACTGGGACGACTGGGCGGCCCAGGAAGCCGTCCACTGGTTGTCCGACAAGCCCTGGGAGCTCGCCGACCACGTCATCAGCACCGGAGTCTGACACCACGTGCCGGTGCTGGCACAATGTTCGCCGGGTCATCACGCCCACGCCGCGTTAGCTCAGTTGGTAGAGCTCCGATCTTGTAAATCGGTTGTCGGGAGTTCGATTCTCCCACGCGGCTCCAGCGCACCACGGGTGCGATTTGCCCGCCCAGCGGCTTCGACCTACCTTCGAGCCATGACGCACCCAGCCGGCCAGTGGCAGCAGATGATCGCACGTGACCCGGGCCACTCCGCCCGCTACGTCGAGCGGTTCAAGCTGCTCGCGGCCCAGGGCCAGGACCTCTACGGGGAGGCCCGCCTCATCGACGCGATCGTGGGACGCGCATCGGCCATCCTCGACGCCGGCTGCGGCCCGGGCCGCCACGCGGGCTACCTGCACGCCGCCGGCCACCGCGTGGTCGGCGTGGACGTCGACCCGGTCCTGATCGCCGCGGCGGGGGCGGACTCACCCGGACCGCACTACCTGGTGGCCGACCTGGCGGGGTTCGATCTGCCGGCGGTGTGGCCGCAGGCCTTCGACGCGATCCTCTGCGCCGGCAACGTGATGACCTTCCTGCACCCGGACACCCGCGTCCCCGCGCTGGCCGGCATGGCTGGCCGGCTCACCGGGACGGGGAGGGCCGTCATCGGCTTCGGTGCCGGACGCGGATACGACTTCGACGAGTTCGTCGCGGACGCCGCGTCCGCCGGCCTCGCGCTGGAGCAGCGCTTCAGCACCTGGGACCTGCGTCCCTTCAGCGCCGACGCGCAGTTCCAGGTGGCCGTCCTCAGCGCTCGGTGAGGTCCTTCTCCGGGTCCGTTGCCGCCGGCTTGCGCTGCTTCCACCAGATGCTGACCACCATGACGACGAGGATGGCGACGGAGACCCACACGAGGTACTGGCCGTAGGCCTCCATCACCTTCACGGCCGGCTCGCCGATCCAGTAGCCGAGGGCGAGGTACGCGCCGTTGGTGATGAACGAGCAGATGACAGAGACCGTTAGGAACTTCCGAAGGCTCGTGCCCGCCTCGCCGAGGACGACGAGGATCACGCCGCGGGGCAGCGGGATCGGCAGGAAGCCGACGGCGATCGCCAGCACGTCGTACTTGCGGGCGAACCGTTCTGCGCGCGCGTTGGCCCGACGCACCCGCGGCGAGCGACCCGACCAGGCCTCGATGAGGTTGCGTCCCCAGAGCCGCCCGGCCCACCAGTAGATCCAGTCGAACTTGATCAGCCCGAGGGTGCCGAGGATCCAGACGAGGGGCCACCACGGGTCACCGGTGGCGGCGCGGGCACCGACGAGGACGAGCCCGGTCCACGAACCCATGCTGGCCAGCACGTGCGGCGCCAGCCCGGCGAGGGTCGGCCGCAGCACGTTGATCACGATGGAGTACACGGCGACGACGCCGAGCCAGCTGAAGCACGCGATGTCGCTGCGGGTCGGCTTGTGCTGCCACGGCAGCGACGGGTCCTCCCACCACTCCGGGGCCGTCGCCGGCTCCGCCGCCGGACCGTCGGGCTGGGCATCACTCACCCGCAGGAGCCTACCGCCCGCGACACCCGTCCCCCGCGGGCGGGGTGAGGAAGCGCTAGTCAGGGACGCGCGTGTCACCCCTTTGGGGGGATTGAATCGAAGTCATGGCA
>JAOATP010000026.1 GCA_030158185.1 Propionicimonas sp. | reverse complement strand
CCGTCTGGACGTTGCCGCACAGCACCTTGGCGGTCTTGTTCACCATGAAGTCCTCACCGGAGCCGGTGACCATGACGCCCTGCTTGGGGTTGAGGGTGTCGAACTCGCCGGCCAGCTTGTCCTGGGTGAGGGTCTGGCCGACGACGTGCCCGGTGAGGATGGCCGTGAGCAGCTCCTTGTCGGCCAGCACCTTGTTGAGCGTGGCCTTGTCGATCTTGGCGAACGCGTCGTTGGTGGGCGCGAAGACGGTGATGCCCTTGGCGTTGTTCAGGGTGTCGACGAGGCCGGCCTTCTTGACCGCCGTGACGAGCGTGCTGAGCAGCGGGTTGTTGCTGGCTGCCGTCGCCACCGGATCCTGCGACATGCCGTCGAAGGAGCCCTTGCCGTCCTTCGGGACCGCTGCACAGGCCGCGCCGAAGGGCTGGCTCATCGTGCTGGCGCTCATCGAGGGCGTCATGGCCGGGGTGGTCATCGGCGCGCTGGCCATCGGCGCCGAGGTGGACGCCGGGGCTGCCGGTGTCATCGCCCCGGTGCAGGCGGTCAGTGCCAGCGGCAGGGCGAGGGCGGCTGCGAGGCCGGCGAGCTTGGCGTTGCGGTTCTTCGAGAACATGTGGGGAGTTCCTTCCCATCGGGTGGATGGACCAGGTGCTGGTCCGTCTCTCACTGGGTATTCGGTGCGGTCACCCGGACGGATTGGTGTGATTGGCAAGCAGGGGCAAGAAAGGGGACAGTCCCCTTTCTTGCCCCTGTCCGGATGGAGTCGCGCGAAGGGCAAGAAAGGGGACTGTCCCCTTTCTTGCCCCTGTCCGGACCGATCGCTACTCGGAGGTGAACTGGATCTGGTGCCAGCCGCGGGCACCGCTCGGGAACACCTTGGTGCGCTCCTCCGGCTGGGTGTTGCCGTCGAGGTCGGTGGCCCGCACCTGGGCGCTGTGCAGCCCGGCCGGGCCGTCGTAGACGTAGGACCACTGCCGCCACAGGTCGATACCACCGTCGGCGGCGAGCCTTGCTTCCTTCCACTCCCCCTCGTCGATGCGGAGCTCGACCCTTGCGACGCCGCGGTGCTGGGCCCACGCGACGCCGGCGATCACCGGCTTGTCCTTCGGCAGCGTTGCGAGCGACTGCGGCACCTCGATGCGGCTCTGGGTGAGGATCGGGGCGTCGGTCGCCCAGCCGCGGGCCGTCCAGTACGCGGTGCGGGCGGCGTAGCTGGTGAACTCGATGCGCTGCAGCCACTTGGTGGCGGAGACGAAGCCGAACAGTCCCGGCACCAGCATGCGTGCCGGGTAGCCACGTTCGTCGGCCAGCGGTTCGCCGTTGAGGCCGACCACCACCATGGCGTCCCTGCCGTCGCTGACCGCCTGGAACGGCGTCGAGCAGGTGTAGTTGGAGTCGAGCGAGTACGAGTACACCTGGTCGACGCCGGGCCGGACGCCGACGCGGTCGATCAGGTCGCGGAACGGGACGCCCAGCCAGCGCCCGGTGCTGACGTACGGGCCACCGACCTCGTTGGAGACGCAGGTGAGGGTGATGTCACGCTCGACCAGCGGCATGGCGAGCAGGTCGTCGTAGGTGAGGGTGAGCGGGTGGTCGACCATTCCGTCCAGGGTCAGCGACCAGGTCGACGCGTCGATGTGCGGCGTGACGAGGCTGATGTCCACCCGGTAGAAGTCGGCCGCTGGCGTGGTGAAGGTGCTGACACCTTCCACCTGGACGCCGTCCGGCAGAGCTTTCGCAGCCGAGGCGGGGG
>JAOATP010000025.1 GCA_030158185.1 Propionicimonas sp. | reverse complement strand
GTCCACACGCAGCCGCCGTCGGGGTGGGAGTTGGTGATCTGCCAGCCGGCGTGGGTCTTGAGCTGGTGGTGTCGCACGCACAACGCCCCGAGGTTCGCCGGACTGGTGTGTCCGCCGTCGTCCCAGGGGTCGGCGTGGTCGATCTGGCAGCGGTCGGCGCGGCGTCGGCAGCCGGGGAAGCGGCAGGTGCGGTCGCGGGCGACGATGAAGTCGCGCAGGGCCTGGGGGATGGCGTAGGTGCGGCGGCCGTGGTCGAGCAGGTGCCCGGTCAGCGGGTCGGTGACCAGCCGGCGGATGGTGACCGCGACGGCGGGGTCGGCGAGCAGGTCACGCACGACGTCAGCGGGGATGGGGCCAGAGCCCCGCAGTTCGGCCTGGCCGTCCTCGAGGGCCAGGAGAGTGGGCAGGTCAATGACCAGGTCCACATGCGCCCGCACCTGCGGAGCCTCACTGTCGGTGCCGGTGCCGGCGCGGGTGCGCAGGATCAGGGCGGCGAGGGCGTCCGCCCGCCGTTCGCCAGCGGTCAGCCGCGCATCCGTGTCCGGCCGGTCCGCCTCTGCAGCGGTGGCGTGGGCGGTGATGTGGGTGAGGATGGCGTGGGCGGCCTCCGTCGACAGCCGGGCGATCAGCGTGGAGATCCCGTCCAGCTCGTCGGCGACGTAGACGTCGCGGGTGCAGCGGGCCTCCCGCCTGCGCCGGGCCTCCCCCTCAGCGTCGATGGCCAGCAGCACGCGGCGGGCCTGCGCCCGGGTCTGCGCCACCGTTCCCCGGCAGGCGGTGGGCAGGAGCCGGCGCTGCAACTCAGTGCACCCTGCGGTGAAGACGGCCCGCTCGGCGTCGTCGCGCATCCACCGGCCCGGCAGCCGGCCGGCGGCCTCCACGATCACCGCGACGTGTCGCTCCGTGACATCCCCCACCGCCAGCGCGTCACCCGTCGCGGCGAGGGGTCCGGCGAGCAGCCGCGCGGTATCGATCCGCTGCTGCGCCACCGAGGCCGGCAGCCGCAGTGCGCACGCCAGCTCCTCACGGCGCACGTCGGCGATCCGGATCGTGCGTTCCTCATCCGAGTCGGGAACCAGGACGGTGAACTCGTCGATCAGCGGCTCCGCCGACGCGGCGGGCAGCACCGCCTGCAACCCCAGCGACGCCAGCCACGCGGTCAGGCGCTGATGAACCTGCAGGAACGCGACCGCTTCCGAATCTGACAGCCGAGAACGGTCGATCGAGCACAGCATCGACATCACCCACGGTGACGGCTCCACATCGACCAGCAACGCCAGCACCTCACCCGGCGCCGCGTTGAACAGATCGAAGGACTCGAAATCCATGACCCCAAACTACAAGCAGGGTCTGACACTCAAAGCCTGAGAAGTCGTTCAACACCAACGATATTGCACTCTAGCCAAGTGGCTCGACTTCGTCCTCGGGGTGCCACTCGTCGCCCAACGCCTCGTCGACCACGGCCAGTGCAACCGACGGTTGATAGCCACGTCGCTGCAGCATCGAGACAAGACGGCGGCGACGGACAGCGGGCTCGAATCGAGCCGTGGCGGCAAGCTTGCCAGTAACCAGGGACAGTGCTCGCGCTCGCTCGGTCTCGTCATCGATCTGCCCGACTGCCTCACGCGCGTCGTCGTCGTTCACACCCTTGGCTCGCAGTTCGCGCAGCAGGACCGACCGGGCGGAGCCCTTAGTGCGCTGACGCGAAACCGCCCACATGCGAGCGAACTCGGTGTCGTCGACGAGCCCGG
>JAOATP010000024.1 GCA_030158185.1 Propionicimonas sp. | reverse complement strand
CTCATTCGGGGATTTTGCAAGCAGGGGGTCAGGATTCGGGTTCCCCTTAGTTCCACCGCAGGCCACGGCCCCATCCGTTCGTCGGGGAGGCCCGGTGCACCAGCGGGTGGGGCTCAGCGCCCCACCCGGTGTTCAGGAGCTACCTTGCACCCGACACGTGGGCCACTGGGGCGCGTACGCGCTGGTTGATCAGATCACTTGGGTCGGGGCAAGGGTGATCAACCGATGTTGATAAGATCAATTGGTCAGCCCAGACCCTTATCAACCGGAGGTGACATGGCTCGCGGACGGCCCTCGCGGGCGACGGTCTACGCCCGGTTGGAGGCAGCCCTCGGCGAGTTGCGCGACCGCTTGGGCGGCCTCCCGTCGCCGAAGGAGTCGGAGGCCATCTGGTCAGACATCTGGCACCTGGAGGCCCACCACTCCACAGCGCTCGAGGGCAACACCCTGGTGCTGCGCGAGGTGGAGCTGCTGCTGGAGCGAGGCAAGGCCGTCGGTGCCAAGCCGCTCAAGGAGTACATGGAGGTCAAGGGCTACGGTGACGCGGCCCAGTGGGTGTACGCGCAGGCTCTCGAACCGGGCGACTGGCACGACGGCGGCTTGGTCTCCACCCAGGAGCTCCGGCACATCCACAAGCTCGCCATGGACCCGGTCTGGCAGGTGGCGCCGCATCCTGACGCCACCGACCAGGAGGGCCCCGGCAACTTCCGCCGGCACGACATCCGTCCGTTCGGCGGGGGGATGACGCCTCCCGACTGGCCCTTGGTCGACGCCCACGTGCGCGGGTGGGTCGAGGCCGTGAACGACCGGAAGGTCGGGTTGCTCGCCCGGGACCCGGCGACACCCATGCCGGAGAGGCTTGCCCGGATCCACGACCACTTCGAGCGGATCCACCCGTTCATCGACGGGAACGGAAGAACGGGCCGACTGGTTCTCAACCTCCTCCTCGTCCGCCTGGGATACCCACCGATCGTCGTGCTGAAGCAGCAGCGGTCCGGGTACCTGACTGCACTGCAGAAGGCGGACGTCGGTGACGTCGGCCCTCTCGGCGAGCTCCTCGCCCGGGCCATGTACGACAACCTCAACCGGTTCATCGTCCCGAACCTCGCCGGCCCGGCCCGGCTCGTCCCACTGGCCGCCCTGGTCAACGAGGAGTTCACCATCGCGGCCCTCCGGCAGGCAGCACAACGCGGGCGCCTTGACGCCGTCCAAGGATCCGACGGTGTCTGGCGCAGCTCCCGCAAGGCTGTCGACCAGTACAAGCTGATCAAGGGAAAGCGACGCGGCTAAGCCGACCTGTTGTCGAATGCAGGGGGGACACTCAGTCGGCTGACGTTCCGAACAACTCATACAGCGGCTCGAGGAAGGTGACCAGACCCGCGCCACCCAGGGGCGCCCCCGGCACGGGGAGCTGGCGCAGCAGCAGGTCCGTCGGCAGCTCCGGCTGCACTGGCAGCGCGGCGATGCGCGCGCCGGTCCAGAAGTCGCCGTCGGCTGGCACCACGTCGGCCAGCGCCATCATCGCCCCCAGTCGGAGACCCTCGGAAGTCAGCCCCGAAGGCTCCACCGCACCAGGTGCCCCTTCGCTGCCGCGCAGCTCACGAAGCCGGTTCAGCAGTGCCGCCCGAGTGCGCCCTCGCCACAGCAGGATGGCGAACGGGTCGTCGTCGAAGCGCTCCGCCAGCAGGTAGAACGTGGCCGCGAGGTGCTTGCACGGCACCTCCCAGTCCGGGCAGGAACAGGACATGGTCAGGTCCTTGGCCCGCTGTGGGAAGAGTGGCGCCCCAGCGGCCAGGAAGACCTCCTCGAGGTCCTCGGGCATCTCGCCCGCGAGCAGCCGGGCACTGTGGATCGCCTGTTCCGCGAGGGTCACCTCGACCTTGGCCCACACCAGCTCGCTGAACGCGGGCAGGCCGATGGACACCTTGTACGGCGTCCTCCGGGAACCCTGCACCGACGCCGTGACCACACCTGGCGCCACCGCAAGGGACAGCACCTGGCCTCGTCGGGCGTAGTTCTTGCCACGGGTCAGTCGTGAGCCGAGCGCGAAGGACTCCAGCACCTCGAGGAAACGCCGCGACCACCAGTGCTCCCCGATCGCACCTCGCGCGCTTCGGGCAACCAGCCCGCCCTCCACGGCGCGAGGCGTGGACGGGGGCGGGAAGCCGCCTGACCAGTTCGAACGGCTGCGACCGGGCGGGCTCACTCCATCACCGACCCGGCCTCGAGTGTGAACAGCTCACGCAGTGCAGAGGTGGAGAGCTCGGTGAGCCACCCCTCACCGCTACCCACGACGCTGGCAGCCAGGCCCCGCTTGTCCCTGATCATCAAGGCGATCTTCTCCTCCAACGTGCCCGCGCACACCAGCTTGCGCACCTGGACCGAGCGGGTCTGTCCGATCCGGAAAGCGCGGTCGGTGGCCTGGTCCTCCACGGCCGGGTTCCACCATCGATCAACGTGGATCACATGGTTGGCGGCGGTGAGGGTGAGCCCCGTGCCCCCAGCCTTCAACGACAGAACGAACAGCGACGGACCGTCCCCGGCAGGGTCCTGGAACCTGGCGACGAGGGCGTCGCGCTGACCCTTGCTCTGCCCACCGTGCAGGTACCCGACCTCCCGGCCGAACCTGGCACCGAGGTGGGTGCGCAGCAGGTCGCCGAACTCGGCATACTGCGTGAACAGCAGCGCCTTCTCCCCCGAGGCGAGCACCTCGTCGAGGGTCTCCTCGATTCGCGCCAGCTTGCCTGAGCGCCCGGCCAGTCGGCTGCCGTCCTTGAGGAACTGCGCCGGGTGGTTGCAGACCTGCTTGAGCTTGGTCATGGTCGACAGGACCAGGCCGCGACGCTCGATGCCGTCAGTGCTCTCGATGCGGTCCATCATGTCCGCGACGACCGCCTGGTACAGCGAGGCCTGCTCACGGGTCAGCGAGCACACCACCTCCATCTCGATCTTGGCCGGTAGGTCGGTGATGATCGAGGTGTCGGTCTTCAGTCGGCGCAGGACGAAGGGTTGGGTCAGCGCTCGCAGTCGGGATGCCGCATCGGCGTCGCCGTGCCGTTCGATCGGCGTCGCGAACCGTTGCTTGAACGACGCGGGCTGACCGAGCAGCCCAGGGTTTGCGAACTCCATCAGCGACCAGAGGTCACCCAACCTGTTCTCCACCGGGGTCCCGGTCACCGCGAAGCGGTGTGGCGACGGCAGCGCCCGCACCGCAACCGCCGCGCGAGTCGCCGCGTTCTTGACGGCCTGCGCTTCGTCGAGGACAACACGACGCCAGCTCATCGCACGCAGCGCCTCGACGTCGCGGATCACCAGCCCGTAGGTCGTCACGACCAGATCGCTGGACGCCACGACCTTCTCGAAGGCCGCGCCCCTGGGTCGCTCGGCCCCATGGTGAACGTGCACCCGCAGCCCGGGGGCGAAGCGGGCAGCCTCACGCTGCCAGTTGCCGACGAGCGACATCGGGCAGACCAGCAGGGTCGGACCGGCCTTCGCGGGAGCCCCGCCGCACATCAGGGCCAGCAGCTGAACGGTCTTGCCCAGACCCATGTCGTCTGCGAGGACGCCGCCCAGACCGACCGACTCCAGGAACGACAGCCAGGCCAGACCACGTTCCTGGTACGGACGCAGCTCGCCCGTGAAACCCTCCGGCGCCGTCATCGGTGAGATCCGGTGGTCGACCTCACCGGACAGGAGGTCCGCGAGCCAGCCCTGCGCCTCGACGTCCACCACCGGCAGGCCACCAGGCCCGTCCTCCAGTTCTCCGAGTGTCGCGAGCACCTCCCCGACGCTCATCCGCCCGCTGCCGTGTGACTTCCTGGCCAGGAACGCCCGGGCCCGCGTGAGGCGTTCGGCATCGACGTACATCCACTGACCGCGCACACGCACCAAAGGCTGCTGGGCCTCGACCAGGTCGGCGACCTCCTGCTCGGTCAACGTGTGCTCCCCGACAGCCAGGTCCCAGCGGAAGTCCACGAGACCATCGCGGCCGATCGTCGCGTTGGTCGCGACCTGACCGGGCTGAGCCGGGGTCGACACCGAGAGCTTCGCGCCCAACCGCATCGAGGGGTTGGTCCACCAGCTCGGGAGAAGCACGCCGAAGCCGGCGGCCAGCAGGATCGGCGCGGCATCCGACAGGAACCGGTGCGCGCCGTCGGCATCCAGGGTCAGCGACGACGGCTTCGCGGTGCGCAGCGCACCCTCGATGTCAGGGTAGAGACGCACCGCACGGCCGAGCTCACCGAGCAGGGTCTCCTGCGGGTCGGTGACGTGACGGGCCAGCGCGCGCAGAGCCCCCTTGGCGCGCCACACCTGCCCGGCGTCGACGACCAGGCTCGGCTCCGCGGTCGACTGCAGCGCGAAGTCAACACGCCACGTGGGGTCAGGCACCATCGCACCGGTCGTTGCCTCACCGATGCTTGCGACTGTTGCTCCGGTCGGTTCGACCAGCCGGAAGCAGGCCCGAACCGCGCCGACCTGCGTGACCTCCCGCTGCCAGTCGGCCAACGCCGCGTCCAGGGCGGCCAGGGCGACCGGGGTGATGGCGAAGTAGGGGTCGGAGCCGGTCAGAGCCGATCGGAACGACGCTGCTGTTCGCCTGCGCCTGCGCCTGCGCCTGCCGGGGCCGAGGCGCGAGCGCACCGCCGCGTCGACCAGGGAATCGGTCGCAGCGGCCAGCATCCGCACCGCGACCTCACCTCGGTCAACGGATGCCGGGTAGGCCGCCGTGAACGAACCAGGCAGCCCCCCGGCCGCGGCGCGAAGCCAGACGGCATCCGCGCCGGTCACGACCGCGGACCACACCGCCATCGCCCGCCCGTCGCCGGCCGCTCGCACGCCGGGCAGGACCCGGCCGCGTCCGACGAGATCCACGGCCAACCCTGCAAGTGCCTGTAGCGCTCGCAGGTCACCACCGGCGGCGGGTCGTTCCGGGTCGAACTCGTCGTTGCCTGATTCCAGCAGGAAGTCCAGGGCGTTCGGAGGGTCCAGAGCAAGGGTCGGGACCTCCCACAACCCGTCCGCCGGGGCCTCCCGGCCCACCGAGGTCGGCGACTCCGCCCGGGTTCGGTGCACCTCTGCTGAGGCGGACGGGCCACGGCCCTGGTTCGGCAGGGCGAGCACAGCCGTACCCGGGGTGCCTTCTCGGACTGTCATGACTGCCAGAGCATCGGCAGGCACAGCGAAGGGGTGAGCCTGCTTCGCTGGACGACGACCTCGGCGAACCGGTGGCTGTGCCGGCGCCTCGGAGTCCTCGGCCCACACGATCAGTTCCCCCCTGGGATCGCGCTCGATCGACCACCAGCCGTGAAGGACGATCAATGTAGCTCCACTCCCAGGACCCGCCTTCCAAGATCGTCAAGGTACCCGATGATGCGCCGGAGACGCCCCGATTCCTAGCGACGTGCGTGGGGCAGCCGCGGGACGTGCAGGTGCCTCTGGCGGCCGACCGCAGCTGCCACCCGGAGTGCGTCCTTCCTGAACAAGCTGGGTACCGTCTCGGCCGCTTCTGCCACCGCCTCGCGCAGTCGGCTGCGCAGCGACTCAACCCGGTCGAGCGCGAGCTCGGGATCCAGCCCGAGGGCGGTCGCGACATCCACCCAGTCCTCGACCGTCACGTCGCGCACCTGCCATGCCCTGCCAACCTTCATCGAGCTGTGCACGGCTTCACCCGGCTTGAGATACGGCGCGTAGCTGGCCGTGTCGTACAGAGGCGCCAAGGCGACCCGAGGGCCTCGCAGCAGCAGGCTGTAGTTCTTCGCATGCGCGTCCGTGCCTCCAACGAGCACGTTGAACGCAAACGCGTCGAAGAACGCCGTCCGCACCGCCTCGCGGTCGGCAAGCCCCAGCGTGCCGAGCAGCGCCGCGATGTTCCTGACGCTCGGGCCTGCGTCGGCCTGGTACTTCTTCGACGACGGGTAGCTCATCGCCTGGAGCAGGTCCTCCTGGTGCAGACGCAGCCACTGCCCGCCACGGTCGCGGCGCCGGTCGTAGCGAGTGGAGACCAGGGTCTTCGCGCCGCCGAAGTCGACGAGCTCGACCTGGGCGACGCGCAGCCCGAGCAGCCCTGCGGCACGCAGACACACGAACTCGTTGACGTGCAGGTCGCCGAAGCGGGTGTCCGCGCGCGTGGGCTTCAGGATGTGGGTCGTCGGGGTGGACTCGTTCGGCACACCCCAGGCGCCGTCGTCGAGCAGGTGCAGCGCGACCTTGGTCTGAGCGCCGGCCAGGCTCCACCGGCCCGAGCGGGCCCCGACCTCCCAACCGGCATCGCGCACGGTCAGCTCACGCAGCATGGCGCAGACTTCGGCCTCGGACAGGCGGCGCACGTCCCCGGTGCGCTGGGCTGCGTCCGGGGGGTCCACGTCGACCGGCAGCACCTGCACTGCCCCGGCGGCGTCCCGCCCGACGTATCGCAGCAGTGCGAAGGGGTTGCGCGCCGATACCTGGAAGCGGCGACCCCACTCCTCGCGCACGGCAGTGTTGTCAGGCAGTAGACCATCCAGCCATGCCGACACGACGCGGTTGCCGTGACGCCGCCCGGACAGCGGCATGGACAGCGACAGCGGGGTCGGGCTCCGCCCTGAGGTGTACCCGACGTCGTAGGTGAAGCTCAGGGCGCCACCGGTCGCCTGCTCCACCCTACCGGCCTGGACGCCGTCGAGGATGACGTTCATGTCAGTCACGACGTTTCGCCGGCGAACATGTCGGCAAAGGGGTCCTCGTTCAAGGAGCTGGACTCGGGCGATGGCCCCAGCTCGACGGCCAGGCCGAGCGCGGCGAGCACGTCGAGCACCTTGCGGAGCTCGGCGCCGGGGTTCGATCCGGTCTCGAGCCGAGACACCCACTGTCGCGGGACGCCAGCGCGGTCAGCCAGGACTTGCTGGCTCAGCCCGCCCTCTTGCCGGGCAGCGCGGACGGCGGCTCCCAGGTCGCGCACGGTGGTGAGCATGAGGCCTCCTCCCAGCTGCTGTCTGGAATGCGTGACGTTCTCGGTTGTCACGCTACCATGACATATGTATTTGTCATGATAATCAGACAGGTCCG
>JAOATP010000023.1:16508-27762 GCA_030158185.1 Propionicimonas sp. | reverse complement strand
CGTTCAATAGTCGAGCCGTTGACTGGCCCAGCTCGTCGATGTTTGCCGGTCCGTGCGTTCGCCCGCACGCTGAAAGCCAGCGGCTCGCCGCAGATGTAGATTCGAAGGCTCGCTTCATACCGAGCCCGCGTCGTGGGACGGATGTCGGCTAGGTCGAGCCACTGCCGAGCGTAGGCGACCACCGTCGGACGCAGCGTTGCCGCCTCAGCGAGCCTCGAGCGGGCGGCCTCCCTCTCCGCTGGCGGCTTCCACTGACCGCTTTCGATCAGCCGACGCTCGGTTTCCAGCCACACCCGAGCATCGCCCTCGGTCTGGAAGGTGGTGGATGCGGTGTAGACGCTGCTGGGCACGACGCCCGGGATGCCGGGGTGATGGTAGCTCGCCTGGAAGTTGCCGGACGCCTTGCGCCGCACCGACCCCCAACGGCTCCGCTGATGCGCCGCGCGGCCCCTTCCGATCATGAAATCCCATCTTGTGCATGCGTCCACTTCGGGACGCTCAGCGGGCCCTTATCGGGCCCTTAACGACACAGAATGCGCCTATGCACGACTCAGCAGAAGAGGCGATAGGTGCGACGAACGTCCTAGTCAG
Source organism: Propionicimonas sp. (assembly GCA_030158185.1). Lineage (GTDB taxonomy): Bacteria > Actinomycetota > Actinomycetes > Propionibacteriales > Propionibacteriaceae > Propionicimonas. The sequence goes on along the minus strand of JAOATP010000023.1, from coordinate 27,171 downwards.
GTTGCGAATCGGCTTGTCAGCTGCCAAGTCGACCAACCCAGGTCAACGGATTCAAATCCCATTGGGGCACCCTGAGAAGTGTCGTCGGGCACTCGCCGGCGCTGAATCTGCGCGTGACTCAGGTGACGAAGACGGAGTTGGAGCACCTTGCTGCTTCGCTTGCCAAGCGGCAGTCGAACATCGTGCGTGAGGCCCCAGAGGAATGCTTCGTCCGGCACCGAGGCGCATAGCTCCCATCGGCGAGCACATTGACCGTCGAGACCTTCCGACACGCTCCGTATTCGTCAGCCCCACAGACGACGCATCGGCCGGAGCTCGGGCGGATCTGCGAATGGGCGTTGGGTGCGGGGTAGACCCGGCCCGGCACGTCGGCGCCCGCCCTTGCCGCGGGCACTCTAGAGGTTGGCTCGAGGTTTCACCGTGGTCCCGGTTATCGCTCGCGGTTCGCTTGGGCTACATTCCTCGGAGACATTGGGTGACGTCATCCGGCACCCCTAGATCCGCCCCAGGGGTTCTGCATGAATCGACATCGCGCCCGACGAAATGCTCGTCTCGGTCGGCAGGGTCTGGACGCATTGGTTCGCATTCTGCTGTCGGCGTCGCTGGTGCTGACGGCGCTGGTCATCACCGCGCCGACCCCGGCGAGCGCGGCCGGCGGAATCACCATGGTCAAGACCAGCAGCGGCGCGGTGCTGCTGGGCGGCACCGCTCACTTCACCCTCACTGCGGGCAACGCCACCGGGCAACCCGAGCAGTACAACCTTTCCTACACCGACACGCTGCCGCCGGGGGTGAGCTACGTCGGTGGTTCCACTGCGCCGGCAATCTTCGGCGAGCCGCAGGTGATCACTACGCAGGTGGTGGTCGGCGCGGACACCTACGACCAGCAAACCCTGGTCTGGGCGAACGTCTCCGACCTCACCCCGGGTTCCACGGTGGCGCTGGACTTCGATGCCAAGGTCGATCCGACGCTGTACCCGATCGGTGCGCAGGTCACCAACACCGGCTCGGCCTTCAGCAGTTCGGATCCGCGCGAGGTGCCCGAGTTCGGCTCCGACGGTGCTTTCGTCCCGGGCGACCAGACGGTCACCGCGACCGACTCCACGACCACCACGGTGACGGCGATCCGGATTTCGAAGACCTCAGGGGTGGCCGGGGACGGCACGCCGGAGGGCGAGTTGCTTCGTGGGGTCAATGACCACCAAAGCGTGTATTCGCTGACGGTGACCAACAACGGAGTGGATCGCACCGAGAGCCTGGTGGTCACCGACTTCCTGCCTGCCGGGATCGAGTTCCTCGGCTGCGGTGGCGCCTTCAATTCGACCTTGCCGGAGTACCCGGGAGCCTCGAACATTGTCACGACGGTCGCCGGCTGCACCCAGCCGGCCACCGTCGAAACGGTGCAGAACCCGGCGGGCTACCCGGCCGGGGTGTACACGAAGGTGGTGTGGACCCTCGGTCAGTTGGCCGCCGGAGACCGATTCGTGATCAGGTACGCCGCCGGTATTCCGCAGCGGTCCAACACCATGGACTTCGCCGGGGGGACTCCGGCAACCGATGGCGCCCAAACGGCGAACCTTGACAACAACACGGGTGCGCCAACGGTGGAGACCGCCTCCGAGCTGGCGCTGAAGAACTTCGCCGATGTCACCGGGGACTTCCAGGGTGCCCCCGTGGCCGACAGCACCACCCACACCGTTACCGCAGAGGATCTGCGCATCGGCAAGAGCGTTTCGCCCACCGAGTTCGTCCAGGGTGGGCTCGCGACCTACACCCTGGTGGTGGACACCAGCGAGTACGCCGATGCCAGCGAGCTGGTGATCACCGACGAGCTGCCGGCCGGGCTGTGCCCGGTGCGCACGGCAGATCCGGGCTACACCCCGCCCGTGGCCGAGTGCGCGATCGATCAGGGTGACGCGCCCACCAACGCCAGCATCACCGGGGTCAGGGTCAACCCGGACGGGTCGTTCACGCTGACCATCACCCCCGACAAGACCAGCCTTGACGCCAACGGTCATCTGGTGATCACCTACCAGGCGGTGATGCGCGCGTTCTACGAAGTTCGCCTCAGTGGGCCCACTTCCTCGAGGGACTCCTTCACCAACACGGTGCGGATCGATGGGATCGCAACACCGCCGGCTGTGGTCGAGGCCCCGACCAGTGAACCGCAGGCGGTCAGCGACGAGTCCAGCGCCACCATTGGCTCCGGCGGGCCCCAGCTCACGAAGCTGCGGATGCGCAACGCCAGTCCGATGACGTGCTCGAGCAAGCTGTCGGACTACCAGGTTGACCTGGATGGGGAGGATGCCTTCACCGAAGGAGACCGCGTCTGCTACTTCCTGCAACTGGTGTTCCCGGACGGGGTGGACACCCGAAGCCCACAGCTGTCTGACTACCTGCCGACCAACGTCAGCTTCGAGTCGGCCACGGTCGTGACCGGCGAGGACCTGGTGGCCGCGACGCTGCCCGCCAGCCCCACGACCTACGTGCAGTGGCTGTTGGGCTCGGGCGACCCGCGGGTCGTGCCCAAGGGGTCGACCTTCCAGGTGGTCATCTCCGCCATCGTCACCAAGCCGCCCGCCCTGACGAGCCCGCCCAAGGCCATCGACAAGGAGAACCTGGCCAAGGCGCGCTACACCAACACTTCCGGGGTGAGCCAGTCGCTGCGCGACGCGGTATCGATGCCGCTCGGGCCGCCGCCACCGATCGGCATCACCAAAGGCGTCCAGGCCGTCAACGCGACCGTCGTGGACGGCGGCAGCGCGCCCGGCAACGTGGACGGCAGCCAGGTCCGCGGCGCTGATCAGGTGGTGTTCCGGATCGACGTGCAGAACCTGGCCGTGCCGGGCGAGGTCAACGCCGACCCGATCACCTCCCCCGACGTGTGGGACGTGCTTCCTGCCGGGGTCACCTGTGCCGCGATCAGCGCGATCAGCGACGCCGGCGCCTGCTTCGACGCCGGCGCTCCAGGCCGTCCCAGCCTGGCCAGCGGCGACACGACCGCCAGCATCATCCGCTGGCAGCTCCCGGTGAGCTACACCCTGGCCCCACGTGCCTACGGCAAGCTCTCCTACACGATGACGGTGCCGAGCGGAGTGAGCGTGAGCGCCCGCTTCGACAACACCGCCGCGGTGGCCTCCTTCCGCACCGGCACCAACCTCGGCGACGCCTCGACCGGTGCCGTCCACAATCCCGCCAGCAACATCGCCGCCGGTGTGCCGGCGGCCAGCATCGACGTGCCCGCCGCGAGCGACGCCTCCTGGGTCGTGGTGCCGGACGCGGTCGTCACCAAGAGCAACGTGACCGACATCACCGAGACCGGCAATACCACGGCGCAGGCGGTGGTGGGGGAGACCCTGACCTACACGATTGCCGTCCGCATCCCCGCCCGGACGTCGGTGTTCAACGGCACGCTCATCGACCCGATGCAGACAGGGTTGACGTTCGTCGGCCCCGCGACAGCGCTGTACTCGCCGTCGGGCACCACTCCGGCCCTGGATGCGCTGCCGGTGGGGGTGGGCGTCGACCCGGCCACGGGCACGCTGTCCTTCGGTGCCACGTACACCAACGCGACCGCAACTGACCAGCTGTTCGAGGTGAAGGTCCCGGCGCTGGTGAACAAGATCGCCGGGAACACCCACAACGTCGGTCGCACCAACACCGCCACCTTCACGAGTGACACTGCGGCCACCGGCGGCACGGCGATCCCCGCCCGGACCGGCACCAGCAACGTCACCATCGTTGCCCCCTCGGCGAACCTGACGAAGGCTGCCAGCCCGACCAGCGTGATCGGTGGCCAGACGGTGACCTACACGCTCACCGCCAGTAACGCCGGGGCCCGGCCGCCGCTCCACGACACCTGGGTGGTCGACTGCCTGCCGGGCACGGTGGCGTTCAATGCGTTCACCACCATTCCGGCCGGGACCTCCGCCGCCACCGAGGCCGGCACCGGCACCAACGGCTGCGCGGTCGGGTTCACCCGGATCGCCTGGAACATCGGCAGCATCGCCGGCGGAACGAACTCGGTCCTGCGCTACACCGGCATCGTCAACTCCAGCCCGGCCGGCGCCGAGAGCTACGTCAACACCGCCACCCTGACCGGCGGCACGCTGAGGGATGTCAAGACCGACCCACTGGCCGCCGACAACCCGAACGAGCGGGTATACAGCGTCACGCGCACCGCCACGCTGAATGTCGGCGGGGCAACGGTCACCAAGTCCGCCACCCCCACCACGCTCACGGTGGGCCAGCGGGGCAGCTGGACGGTGACCGCCACCATCCCGGCCGGGGTCAACTTCTACGACGCCTCGATCATCGACGTCCTGCCTGACGGGATGGACCTGCCCAGCCTCACCACCGACTCGGTCACCTGTACCCCGGCCGGCGGCGGCAGCTGCACCGTTGCCGGAACTCCGCTTACCGCCACCAACAGCGGCAAGACCCTCGGCTGGTTCCTCGGCGACCTCACGGTCGGCGCCCAGGTGCGCACAGTCACCATCACCTACTCGGCGCTCATCGCCGACGTGGCCGGGAACGCTGCGGGCGTCCCCCGCACGAACTCGGCAACGGTCAAGTGGAACACGACCAACGGCACAGACCCGACCAGCACCGGGGCCACGTGGACGAAGACGAGTACTGCCGCGACCGCCACCGTCACGATCGTCGAGCCCGCCCTCACGATCGCCAAGGCCGCCGACGACACGACCGTCGAACCGGGCCAGAGCTTCACTTACACCGTCACGGTCACCAACAACGGTCGGGTAGTGAACCTCAGTCCCGCCCACAACATCACCGTGGTCGACACCGTACCCACCGGTGTGGTGGTGGCCCCTGCCACGATCAGCGGCGGCGGCGTCCTGGCCGGCGCCGGCGTCAACGGCGGCGGCACCATCACCTGGACCGTGCCCGGGCCGCTGGCCGCGAACGCGTCCACCGCCTTCACCTACGGCGCCCAGCTCGCTGCTTCCGCGACCCTGACCAGTGCCGGACGCACCAACACCGCCGACATCACCCGGTATGAGTCCCTGGCCAGCGGTGGCCGGATCTATGACGGGCCCACAGCAAGCAGTATTGTCACGCCCCAGTTCCCGCAGGTCACCCCCACCAAGGCGGTGGCCGCCGGGCCGGCCTATCTTGGCGTGCCGAAGACGTGGACGATCACCGTCACCAACGACGGTGCCGCCGCTGCCCGCGGCGTCGACATCACCGACACCCTGCCGACCAACTGGACCTATGACGCCGGCTCGGCCAGCGTCGTTGTGGCTGGCGGCGCCGCCGTCCAGCTCGAGCCCACCCTCAGCACGGTGTCCGGCAAGCAGGTCCTCACCTGGAACAACGCCGGCACCATCCCCGCCACCGGTGCCAACCGGACCATGCTGATCACCTTCACCGCGACCCCCACCAACCCGTCCGCGGCCACCGACCCCGGCGTCGGCTCGAGCATCAACCACACCAACACGGTGGCCGTCGTCGCCGAGGACGCCACCGGTGCCACCGGCAACGCCTCCGGCCCCTACTACGCCGGCCCTGCGAACGCCTCCACCCAGATCCACGCCGCCGACGTCCAGATCACCAAGGCCAGCGGTAACGCCGTCGCCGGCCAGGACCTCACCTACACCCTTGTGGTGAAGAACAATGGGCTCGACACTGCTGTCGGGCCGTTCCCGGTCGTCGACACCCTGCCGGCCGGACTGGGCGCGGCAAGCTGGACCGGGTCCGGCTGGACCTGCAGCGTCAGTGCGACCAGCGTCTCCTGCACCCGCACCAACTCCGCGAACACGCTTGCTTCGGGCGCGAGCTTCCCGGCGATCACGATCACGGCCGCCGTCCCGGCCGGCACCGCCAGCGGTACCGTGCTCAGCAACACCGCAACAGTTGGTTCTGCCACCTACGACCCCGTCCCGGGCAACAACACCGACACGGTCACCGACACGGTCGCACGGTCGGTCGACCTCGGCATCGTGAAGTCCGCCAGCGGCACCATCACTGCCGGACAGGACGCCACCTACACCCTTGACGCCACCAACCACGGCCCCAGCGACTCGAACGGGCCGATCACGGTCACCGATACGCTGCCGACCGGAACCTCCTTCGTCTCGGCCACCGGCACCGACTGGGACTGCTCCGCCGCCGGCCTGGCGCTCACCTGCAGCCGGACAGCCGGGCTCGACAACGGCCAGGCTGCCCCCCAGATCAGCGTCGTGGTGCGCGTCCCCGCCGACCGCACCGGCAACCTCACCAACACCGCAGCCGTCGACGGACCCGACCCGGATCCAAATCCGGCCAACGACACCAGCGAGGTCACCGACCCCGTCCGCACCTCGGCGGACCTGGCGCTCACCAAGGTCCACCAGGGCACCTTCGTCCCGGGCAGCAACGGCACCTACCTGCTGACCGTCACCAACTTCGGCCCGTCGGACGCAGCGTCACCGGTGCGCATCACCGACCAGCTGGCGCCCGAACTCAGCTTCGTCTCCGACGACTCCGGCGCCTGGGCCTGCGCTGCGGACGGCGCCAACCTGCTCACCTGCACGCTGACCGGCAGCCTGCCCGCCGGCGACACCCGCGACTTCACGGTCACCGTCGCCATCGACCCCGCCCAGACCGGTGACATCACCAATACCGCGACAGTCGGTTCGCCGACCAGTGACCCGCATCTGCCCAACAACACCGACACCGACACCACCGGTGTCTCGGTGCGCGCCGACCTCGGCATCACCAAGTCGCACTCCGGCGACGCCATCGCCGGACAGGACCTCAACTTCACCCTCGCCGTCACCAACCACGGCGAGTCGGACTCACCGGGACCGATCACGGTCAGCGACACCCTCCCGGCAGGCATGTCCTACCGAAGCGCCACCGGCGCCGGCTGGGACTGCGTTGCCACCGGCCAGGTGGTCACCTGCACCCGCACGGCAGGCCTCGCCACCGGCGCCAGCACGAGCATCACGTTGCGCGTGGATGTGGCCGCCGACGCCGGACCCGCAGAGCTGACCAACCGCGCCAACGTCGCCGGGACAGCACCGGACCCCAACCCCGACAACGACACCGACTCCGACGTGGTCACCGTCGCCGACCGGGCCAACGTGCGGATCACAAAGACGGCAGACCCGAGCACCGTCATCGCCGGGAACCGGGTGGACTTCACCCTCACCGTCACCAACGACGGCCCCTCCGACGCGGACAATATCCAGGTCACCGACGCCCTACCCCCGGGCCTTGAGTACGTCGCCGTCACATCCGCGGCGTTCACCTGTGCCGACGCAAACCCCATCGACTGCCAGCTCGACACCCTGGCGGCCGGCAGCAGCCGCACGATCGTTGTGACCGCCCGCGTCGGCTCTGCGGTCGCCGAGGGCGCCACGATCGTCAATAGTGCCGGCGTCAGCACCAGCACTCCCGGTGACGACCCCGACGACAACCTCGACCAGGCAACCATCCGTGTCGTCACGCGAGCCGACCTGGCCATCACCAAGACCCACGCCGGCGGCGCGGTGCTCGCCGGCGAACAGGTGAGGTTCGACGTGGCCGTCACCAACGACGGACCCTCCGATGCTCTCGCCGACGTGGTGGTCACCGACACCCTTCCCGTCGGCATGACCTACCTGAGCAGCTCCGGACCCTGGACGTGCGCCGCGGCCGGCCAGGTGGTCACCTGCACCCTGGACGGCTCCGCGTCCGTTCCGGCCGGCACCGCCGCTCCCGCGCTTGCGATCACCGTCCAGGTGGCCGCCGACCTCGACCCGGACACGCTCGTCGACGGGGTGCTCACCAACACCGCCTCGGTGACCAGCAGCACCACCGACCCCAACCCAGACAACAACACCGCCTTCGACCCGGTGGCCATCGGCTTCGCCGCCGACCTGTCCATCATCAAGAGCCACACCCCGCCGGTACGTGTGGGTGACCCGCTCACGTTCACCCTGCAGGTCGCCAACGCCGGCCCGTCCACCGCGCGGGACGTGAACGTCGCAGACACCCTCCCGGCAGGGCTCGAGTTCGTGTCTGCAACAGGCGAGGGCTGGAGCTGCACCAACAGCGAGCAGCAGATCGATTGTGAGCTGACTGATCCGCTGCCGACCGCGACGTCGGCACCACCGATCACCGTCGTAGTCACCGTCCTGGCCGCGGCTTACCCGCAGGTGTCCAACACCGCCAGCGTCGACTCAACCACCACCGACCCCGTCATCGGCAACAACAGCGCCACCGACCTGGTCACGGTGCCGCCGCAGGTCGACCTGGGGATCACCAAGAGCCACACCCCCGAGCCCTTGCAGGTCGGACAGCAGGCCACCTACACCCTCGCAGTCAGCAACGCCGGCACCACCGATGATCCCGGGCCGATCACCGTCAGCGACACCCTGCCGGCCGGCCTCACCTTCGTCAGCGGCAGCGGCGACGGCTGGAACTGCTCGGCAAGCGGGCAGGACGTCACCTGTACAAGGAATGCCGGACTGCCCACGACCGGCAACTCCAGCATGGCGGTGGTGGTCGCGGTCGGTCCCGCCGCCTACCCCGCGGTGACCAACGTCGCGACGGTCACCTCCCCGGCCGAGGACACCAACCCCGAGAACAACACCGCCAGCGACCCGGCCACGGTTCTCCCGCTCTACGACCTCGTACTGGTCAAGGAACTCCTCAGCATCACCGGCATCCGCGCCGACTGGAGGCTGACCGTCACCAACAACGGACCCAACCCGGCCCCTATCGGCGCCGTCACGGTCATCGATCAGCTCCCCGACGAACTCAGCTACCTCGACTTCACCGGCGACGGCTGGACCTGCACCCCCCAGGGCCAGACCGTGGTCTGCAGCTATGGCGCCGAGCTTCCCGCCGGGGAGAGCCGCTCCGTTGACCTGCAGACATCGATCCGCTCGGACGCCACCGGCACGATCGTCAACACGGCGGGCATCGTGGGCGGCGTGACCGATACAGCGGAGGGCCGGATCCCCACCGCCAACCAGGGCTTGGCCTCCACCGGCGGCCTCGCCACCGGCGCTGCTGCCCTCGGGCTGCTGAGCCTGCTAGCGGGAACGCTTCTGGTGCGTGCCAGGAAACGAAGGATCTGACCCCTTCGGTGCCGGGGCTACCTGACGGGCAGGACAACGCGCTGTTGGGCCATGGTCTCGAGAAGAGGCACGTCACCTCGGCGCGCGAGCCCGCGGCGCACGCAGCCACGACAAGTCCGCTGGGAGCTCAGCTGCCGATGGAGATTTCCGGGGCCGAGTCATGGGCCGGTGTCGGCGGCCCGGCGCCTGCCGTCGCCCTTCGTTCCTTGACGACAGCGACGGACTGGACGGTCGCTGCGACGAGCGGCGGCGCCAGGACCATGCCGATGAAGCCTGCGACAGTGCCACCGATCAGCGTGGCCAGTAGCACGACCACGGGATGGATGCGCAGAGCCGAGCCGAGCGCCCATGAACTGACCGCGCTCTGGATGGTGCCGTTGGAGATCAGGAACGTGATGCCGATGATCGCGGCGGTGGAGGCCCCGCCCGAGCCGAAGGCGATCAGCACCGCAAACGCGCCCGTGATCCAGGCGCCGAGGAACGGGATGAAGGACAGGACGAAGTACAGAATGAAGATCGAGCCGGCCAACGGCACCTGGAGCAATAGCAGCGGCACCATGAAGATGGGAGCCGTCACCATGGTGGTGATGGCGATGCCCTTGAAGTAGCCGCGCAGCGACTTCTGCACCACGGCGGCGACGTCGCCGGCGAGTCCGGCGTCCCATGACGCGACCCTCGCCAACCAGGCAGGGAGGTTGCGGCCGTCCCGCAGCACGAAGAAGAGGAAGAAGACGGCGAAGAACGTGCCCATTCCGAACGCCAACGCACCTGAGAACGTGCCGGACGCCAGGCCGACGATGCCCTGAGCGACTCGCGGTGCGTGCTGTTCAACGTTCGCCCGGATGCGTTCGAGCATGAGCGGGTCCAGGTCGAGCGTGCGTCCCCAGGCCACGAACGAGTCCCAGCCCACCCACAGTTGCCGGTAGATCTGGGGCAACTGGCCCAGGAATCCACGCACGACGACGGCGGCCGTGCCCGCTGCCAGCGCGATGGCCACCACCATGCCCGCGACGGTGGCGAGCAGCCTGCTGAGGCCCCAGGCCTCCAGCCGCGACACGACCGGCTCTAGGACCACCCCGATGATCAGTGCGACGACGAGGGGCACCACGATCCCGTTGATGGCTCCCAAGGCCGCCGAAAGGATCACGAGCAGGAGTATGGCGCCGATGGCCGCCCAGCTCGCCCTCCCCATCAGGAGGAGACGGGACAACTGCCCGCGCTGAGGGGTGTCAATCACGATGCCTCGATTCGACTTGCGACCCATAGCCGACCGGGGAGGCGACGCCATCGTCGCCATCTGGAGCACGAACACCAGTCCCGAGAACGCGCCACCTGTTCGGCGAACAATAGCAGTCGCACCCCCTGGGAAAGGGGTCGACGTCATAGGTCCCAGAGCCGTCATGATGCGCCTCACGAGCGAAGACGGAGCCCGTGGGTGCGACGATCCAGGGCGTCGGGGTCAGGCGTCGGCGGGTGCGGCATCGGTGGCCACCGGCCGGACCGTGCGCTTGCCCATGTAGGAGGCCGTGAGGAGTCCGGCGACGATCTGGAGCATCAGGATGGCGGTGACGGCGCCGAGGATGTCGGGATCGCTG
>JAOATP010000023.1:0-16408 GCA_030158185.1 Propionicimonas sp. | reverse complement strand
GCCATCACCACCTGCAGAACCGCACCGGTCTGGAGGTCGGCTTTGGCGTTCATCACCAGCCTGGCTCCGAAAGGAGCGCCTGGGCAGGCCCAGAGCAGCACCATGGCAATGAAGGCCGGGGCGGCAAGGCCGAAGAGCTCGGCGACTCCCCAACCGAGGAGCGGACGCACGACGAAGGCAGTGAGAACCACCAACAACACCAGGGGCCACCGCGTGAAGACAGCAGCGATCTGATCGAAGGTGGTCCGCAGCCCGGCCGACAGCATCGTCGTGATGATGAAGACGATGAGCGCGGTGTTGAAGATGGCCTGAAATGCCTCCACGGCGTGACCCTCTCACTGGTCCGGTCAGATCGTACTGTGCAACTCTTGCTGGGAACCGGCAGCCAGCCCTCTGCGCTGGGTGAGGCACTCAGGACGGGGCTGATAGTGGCACGGCGAACAGTAGATTCAGGTTCAGCGACAGCGGGTGGACGACTATTCGCGATGGTGCCACTGGTGGCCCTGGCGCTGCTGGCGGGATGCGGATCAGGCTCGGTGACCTTGCCGGATCGCACCGCTCTGCCGTCGATCTCGTTGCCTCCGCGGCCGACTGCTCTGCCGACCGTTCCTCGGCGCACGGAGACGGCGACGGCGACTGCGACGGTGACTGTGTCAGAGTCAAGCGCGCCGCCTGCAGAGACGACACCGGCAGCTTCGCCCAGCTCGACGCCGACGTCCGAGCCGTCTGGATCCGATGGTCAGGAGGGGGGCTTGTGGTGGCTGCTGGTGCTGCTCGCCGTGGTTGCTGGTCTGGTCGTGGCGGGGGTCTTGTGGTCGCGGAGCCGAAGCGCGAGCAAGGAGATCGACCGACGCTTCGAACTGGTCCGCAGCGAACTCACCTGGGCGGATGAGGATCTGCTGCCGCGAGTCCTGGCCTCACCGAGCACCGCGGAAGCCGCCGGGCTGTGGCAGGCCGGACGTCCGAGGCTGCTGGTGGTTGAGGAGGAACTGCGGCAACTTGCCGTTGTGGCGTCGAGCCAGGAGCGACAGGACCGAGCAAGGCAGTGGCGGACGGCTCTGGCATCGCTGGTCACAGCTGTGGACGCTGAGACGAGCCTTTCTCCGAGCGCCGATTCAGAACGCCTACGCGCGGCACGCGCCCAAGTGGAGGAAGCCCGGCGTGACCTGATGTCCCTGCTGGACGGCGCTGACACGAAGCCCTGAGCCTGGGGGCACCATTTTCTGCCTCAGGCTTCGACCACCACGCGTTGGCGGACTCCGCGGTGCTCGAAGCCGAACTCCACCCGCGTCCAGTGCTTCGGCAGCATCGGTGTGGTGTGCCAGCCGTCAGCGATCACCTCGAGGCCGGCGAAGCCGAACACGACGGCCTGCCACAGGCCACCGGCCGACGCCCCGTGGATACCGTCGCCGGCGTTGTGCCGAACGTCGCGCAGGTCGGCCCTCGCCGCGCGCAGGAAGTGCTGGTAGCCGACCTCCGGCTGACCGGCCCGGCACGCCATCACAGCGCTGATCGCCGGGCCGAGGCTCGAGCCGTGCTCGTGGTCGGTGCGCGGGTCGTAGTACGCGTAGTTGCGAGCGAGGGCTTCGCCGGTGAACAGCTCCGGCAGCAGGTAGGCCAGCATCAGGACGTCCGGCTGCTTCAGCACCTGGGTCTCGGTAATGCCCTCGAAGCCGTAACGCTGCTGCATTGACGTGGTGCGGGCCGGGTCACGGAGCTCCGCGACGTCGACATCGCGGAGCGCGAAGTAGCCCGTGAACTGCTCCAGCAGGCCATCGGTGCCCACCGGCAGGTACATCGCCGCTGCCACGGTTTCCCAGTGGTCCAGCTCCGCTGCGTCGATCGCCAACGCTGCCGAGAGCTGCGCCCAGCGTTCCGGGTGGTGCCCGGCGAGCCAGCCCGCCACGATGCCGGCTGTGCGCAGGTGCCATGCCGCGAGGTGGTTGGTGTACGCGTTGTCGTCGACGCGGTCGTGGTACTCGTCGGGTCCGACGACGTTGCGGAAGTGGTAGCTGCCGTCGTCCTCCCGTTTCGCTGCAGAGGCCCAGAACACGGCGCCGTCGAGGACCAGCTCGGCGCCGTACCCGCAGATGAAGGCGTCGTCGCCGGTGACCTGCCAGTACTGCATGACGGCAAGGGCGATGTCGGCGGTGATATGGATCTCGATGTCACCGGCCCACACCCGGATCAGCTTCGTGCGGTCGCCCGGATCGGCCATCCAGGACGGCGTGACCTCCGCGCCGGTGCCGGCCGACTCCCACGGGAACTGCGCACCCCTGTGACCGTTGGCGCGCGCCTTCTCACGCGCGCCGGCGAGGCCGTGCCAGCGGTACATCAGCATGTTGCGGGCAATCTCGGGCTGGCTGTAGCTGAAGGGGGGCACCATGAACGTCTCGGTGTCCCAGAACACGTGGTGCCGGTAGCCGAACCCGCTCAGGGTCTTGGCGCCGATGCTGGCGTTTTCGGTGAACCTCGGGGCTGCGATGAGCAGCTGGAAGAGGCTGAACCGGAGCGCCAGCTGGGCCTCGGGGTCGCCCCCGATCACCACATCGGTGCGTGCCCACGCCTGCAGCCAGGCGCTGTCGCTGGCCGCCCGCAGCGCGTCCCAGCCGGCACCTGCCGATTCCCGGGCCAGGCCGGTCGCCTCAGCCACCGGATCCGCCGCGTCGATGCCGGAGACGATCGCCACCTGCTTGGTGAGGACGACCGCCCTGCGGGGCTGGAGCTCGAAGCTGTGCTCGATCGTTGGCACGCCGTCGGTGCCGCCTGCTGTGGCGTCCGCCTCGACCCCGTCCAGCGTCACCTCGCAGGCGCAGGCCAGATCGATCCCCGTCGCCCTCGTGCGGGTGTGCAGCCAGGCCGCTGCGTCGCCCGCGCCCTGGTCGACCACACGCCAGTGCAGCAGGCCGGTGTTCTCGACGTGGGCGTCAAGGCCCGCTCGCGTCCGCACCTGCACGGCGCGGTCGGTGGCGATGCTGACGCGAACGGCTGCCCGGTGGGGCGAGGAGAAGTCGACGAAACGCTCGAACCCGAGCTCGACCACCGCACCGGAGGGCGCCTCCCAGCGCAGACTCCTGCTGAGAACGCCCGTGAGCAGGTCGAGGGACCGGGTGAAGTCGAGCAGGCGTCCGGTGTCGAGCCGGAAGCGGTCGCCGTCGAACCACAGGTCGATGCCCCACCAGCGGGGCAGGTTGGCCAGTTCCGTGACCGAGACCGGCATGTCGTCCCACACCCCGTGCATGAAGGATGCCGGGTGGTCGCCGGGATGGCCCTCCTCGAAGCTGCCACGGACGCACAGCTGACCGTTGCCGATCGTGAAGACCGTCTCGCTGTGGAGCTGGGCACCGACGGCGAAGGCATCCTCAGTGAGCTGCCAGGTCGCGGGGTCACCGGCGCGGAGGCCGTCGGCATGCAGCTCGTTCATGGCGGCTCGCTCGGGAGTGAGGTTCGGGTACGTCATCAGCACCCTAGCAAGGGGTCCTGCGGTGGCATCCGCGGCCGGGAGTCCGACCGTGGTCGTAGGGGAGGTCAGGGTGAGATCAGGGATCCTCCGCAGCGGGAACACAGCCGGGTCTCAGGAACGTTCCCTAACATGGAACCCGACGACGGTCCGCCGTCGCCCATCCAGGGAGGAATCAAGAAATCATGCAGAGCAACAACCCGGTCCTGTCGAGGCCCGACGCCTGGCAGACGGATACCACGAAGCAGTATCCCCAGTACCCCGGCCAGGTGCCAGGACAGGGCTACCCGGGGCAGCCGTCCGATTTCGGCCCCGGAGCCGGGACACCGGTCCAGGCCGGCCGGATGACAATTGACGACGTCATCACCAAGAGCGCCATCACGATGGGCACCCTGATGGCCGTCGCGGCGCTCACCTTCTTGTTCCTGCCGCCGGCGCTGCTGATGCCGGCCGCCATCGTCGGGGCCCTGGTGTCCTTCGGCGTCGTGATGCTGGTCAGCTTCCGTCGCCAGATCAACCCGGCCTTCGTCCTGGCGTACGCCGCGATCGAGGGCGTGTTCATCGGCGCCATCAGCAAGGTCTTCGAGAACCTGTACAACGGCATCGTGCCGGCAGCCGTCCTCGGCACGATTGTCGCCGCGGCCACCACCCTCGCTGCCTACAAGTTCTTCAGGATCAAGGTCACCAACAAGTTCCGCCGGATGGTGATGATCGGGACGATCGCCTACGCGGGCGTGCTGTTCGTGAACTTCATCCTCTCCCTCTTCGGCATCAACCTGCTGTTCGGCACCGGCACGAGCATCGGTCTCCTGTTGCTGTTCTCGGCGATCGGCGTTGGCCTGGCCGTGTTCAACCTGATCCTCGACTTCGACTTCATCGAGCAGGGCGTCGCGATGGGGGCGGACGCATCCCAGTCGTGGCGAGCGGCCTTCGGCCTCACCGTCACCATGGTCTGGCTGTACATCGAGATCCTGCGGTTGCTGTCCTACTTCCGCCGGTAACCGGCTACTGAGTGCAGGGCCCCTGGCGATTGCCGCCGGGGGCCCTTCGCAGGTCCGGTGGCATTAGGGTCGACGCATGCACGTACTCATCGCTGACAGCTTCGAGTCCTCAGGCATCGACGCCCTGACAGCACTCGGCATCGACGTCACCATCAACCCCCAACTCTCCGGCGCTGCCCTCGCCGACGCCGTCGCGACGCTGCAGCCCGAGGTGCTCGTCGTCCGTGGCACCAAGGTGCCCGCAGACGTGCTCGCCGCCGGTGCGCTGGCGCTCGTCGTCCGCGCCGGCGCCGGGTACAACACCATCGACGTGGCCGAGGCGTCCCGTCGCGGGATCTACGTGTCCAACTGCCCCGGCAAGAACGCGATCGCCGTCGCGGAACTGGCGTTCGGGCTGATGCTCGCGCTCGACCGGCGGATCGTGCACAACGCGCTCGACCTGCGCGAGGGCCGCTGGAACAAGGCCGCCTACTCGAAGGCCGGCGGCCTGTACGGACGGACGCTCGGTCTCGTCGGCGTCGGCGGGATCGGCTCTGCGATGATCGGCATCGCGAAGGGCTTCGGGATGAAGGTCGTCGCCTGGAGCCGCAGTCTCACCCCCGAACGGGCAGAGGCCCTCGGCGTGAAGGCCCTCGCATCGCCGGAGGCCGTCGCGGCCGCAGCCGACGTGGTCAGCGTGCACGTCGCCCTCAACGACGGCACCCGCGGACTCTGCGGGCCGGCCTTCTTCGGCGCCATGAAGCCCGGTGCCCTGTTCATCAATACTTCCCGCGGTGAGGTGGTCGACGAGGATGCGCTGATCGCTGCGATCGACAGCCACGGGCTGCGTGCCGGGCTGGACGTGTACGCCGACGAGCCGGCCGGTGGCAGCGGTGAGTACGGCGGGACGATCGGCAAGCTCACCGACGTGTACGGCACGCACCACATCGGCGCATCGACAGCGCAGGCGCAGGAGGCGATCGCCGCAGAGGCCGTCCGCGTGATCAGTGTCTTCGCCAGCACCGGCGAGGTGCCGAACGCCGTGAACATCGCAGCCGTCACGCCAGCCGTGTGTGCCCTCGTTGTGCGCCACCTCGACCGTCCCGGCGTCCTCGCTGCCTGCCTCGACGCGATCAGCGCCGCCGGCATCAACGTCCAGGAGATGTCCAACACGGTGTTCGAGGGCTCCGAGGCCGCCGTCGCACGGATCTCGCTGGAGCAGCAGCCGGACGGAGAACTGCTGGCAGCAATCCGCGCGCACGGGTCCGTCCTCGCCGCGAGCGTCGTCGAGGGCTGACCAGGCTGATCAGACGAGCGTGCGGGCCAGGTCGCGCAGGTGGCGATCCAGCAGTGCCCTCGCGCCGGAGGCCCACGCCACGTGCGACCAGCGCTCCAGCGGAACCCACTCCGCCGCGGCCGTCGTGCCGCCGCTGTCATTCACGATCGGGTCGGACGGGGCGGAACAAGCCGCAGCGTAGATGATGCGGACGGCGTGGAAGTCCTCCACCACCCGCGCAGGCGAGCGTCCGATCCAGTGGTCGGTCTGCACGTCGAGCAGGTGCGAGATGTCGGGGTCCTGCCCGGTCTCCTCCGCGATCTCGCGGATGAGCGCATGACTGGGGCTCTCGCCCGGATCAATGCCACCACCCGGCAGCCCCCACAGGCCGGGGACGGCGGTCAGGTCGGAGAACTGTGTTGCGAGCAGGCCGCGCGACGAAAGGACGATGCCGTACGCGGCAAGGCGCTGACGCACCACCGGCGGCTCCTCGACCGCCAGGTCGAGGTCGGGATCCATCGAGCGGGTCCTGGGTACCGTGAGCACGCTGTTGCGGCCGTGGCGACCCACCTGGACGGTCAGCGTGAGGTCGGGCGCACCTCCGGTGGCGGAGAGGGGACGCACGATGCGGTAGCCCTTCTCCCAGGCCAGCCGGTGCGGGTCGGCGCCGTGGCCGAGGGTGCCGGTGAACACCGGCGACCCCCCGGGCATTTCCACGCCGATGATCCGCATCTGTCCATCATGTCCCGCAGGTAGCCCCCAACCAAGTTGGACCCCCGCCCGGTAACCCGGTAGTAACCCGGCGTGGCTCGGTATGCTGCCAGCCAGAGACGGAGGTGTACGAGGTGCAGTACAGATCGGGCGCAAAGCTGGATTCCTCCCAGATGGGTTCCGGTGGGGGGCGGCGCGGCACCACTGTCGCCCTGGGCGGCGGAGCAGCCATCCTCGTGGCGATCGTCGCGATGCTGTTCGGGCTCAACCCCTCCGACCTGCTCGGCGGGACCACGGCAGGCACTCCCACGACGGCAGAGACCAACCGCTTCGCGCACTGCAAGAACGTCACCGACATCTCCAAGGACCGCGACTGCCGCTTCGTCGCGTACACCAACTCGATCCAGTCCTACTGGGCGAAGGCGTACTCCGGGTACCAGCAGACGCAGACGCAGGTGTTCGACGGCCAGATCGCCACCGGCTGCGGGACGGCGACAGCTGAGGTCGGGCCGTTCTACTGCCCCAGCGACAAGGTCGTATACCTCGAGGGCACGTTCTTCGACGAGATGCTGAAGGGGCAGCTCGGCGCCAAGGGCGGCGACGCGGCAGAGGCCTACGTGATCGCCCACGAGTACGGCCACCACATCTCCAACCTCACCGGCACCCTCGCCAAGGCGCAGAGCTACCAGGGCACCGGGCCGAAGTCGGCGCAGGTGCGGCTGGAGTTGCAGGCCGACTGCTACGCCGGGGTGTGGCTGGCCAATGCTGCCAAGGACCCCAGCTCGCCGATCCAGGCCATCACGGCGGAAGACCTCGCCAGCGCCGTTGACGCTGCCAAGGCCGTCGGCGACGACCGCATCCAGCTGCGGTCCACCGGCCAGGTCTCACCGGAGTCATGGACCCACGGCTCGTCCGCCATGCGCAGGAAGTGGCTCGCCGTCGGGTTCAACTCCGGCGACGCGAACACGTGCGACACCTTCGCTGCAACGGCGCCCTGACCTTGCCGCGGTGATCAAGTACCTCGGTTCGAAACGCCGTCTCGTCGGCGAACTGGGCCGGCTGTTCGCAGCGGCGGGAGCGCGGACGGGCCTCGACCTGTTCACCGGCACCACCCGCGTGGCCCAGGAGTTCAACCGGCAGGGCGGCTTCACCACCTGCGTCGACACCGCCGCCTACTCCGAGGTGCTCGCGCAGTGCTATGTGGTGACCGACGCGGCCGAGGTGGACGGGGCGGAGCTCGCGGAGGCGCTGGCCCGCCTGCAGGCGCTGCCTGGCCGGCGTGGCTACGTGACGGAGGTCTTCTGTGAGCAGGCCCGCTACTTCCACCCCGACAACGGCGTGCGCATCGACGCGATCCGCGACGGCATCGACGACCTGTACGGCGACCACCGGCTGCGCCCGATCCTGCTGACGGCCCTGCTGGAGGCGGCCGACCGCGTCGACTCCACTGTCGGGCTCCAGATGGCCTACCTCAAGGAGTGGGCGCCGCGCGCGCTGCGTCCCCTGCGGTTGAAGGCGCCGGAACTCACCCCCGGCACGGGACGCGCGTTGCGCGGCGACGCAGCCAGCATCGTGCCGACCCTCGAGCCGATGGACGTCGCCTACCTCGACCCGCCGTACAACCAGCACCGCTACTTCACGAATTACCACGTGTGGGAGACCCTCGTGCGCTGGGACGCCCCCGAGCACTACGGGGTGGCCTGCAAGCGGGTCGACGCCCGCGATGACGCCACCCGCAGCCCGTTCAACTCCAAGCGCACGATCGCTTCTGCGCTGGCAGGGGTGATCGAGGCCGTGCGGGCCGACACCGTCGTGGTGTCGTTCAACAACGAGGGCTTCGTCGGGCTGCCGGCGCTCGTCGAGATGTGCGAGGTGAGGGGCAACCCCGTCGAGGTGCTGGCCTTCGACACCCGGCGCTACATCGGCCAACGCCTCGGGGTGTTCGGTCCCGATGGCCGCAAGGTCGGCGTCCCCGGGCCGGAACGCAACATCGAGTACGTGCTGGTCAGCGCTCCCGAGCCGGTGGGCGAGGCACTCCTCACGCGATGACGGCGCCATTCAGGTCGGTGGTCACCGACGTGGGCCCGATGGTGAAGTACATCCGCGGGATGTTGGTGTGGTCCCGGTCCTCGATGACGACGCTCCAGTTGGCGTCCTCCGGCACGTCGGTGGTGCCTCGGACGGCGTCCACGATCTTCCAGACCGCGTCGGGGTGGATCCGGGCTGCAAGGAAGACCTGCAGGTTGGAGGTCTCGTTGCGGGTGTTGGTCGTGACCGGCACCTTCGCCGTGCGCGTCCGGCGCACCGTCGTGCCCTCCTTCTCGCCGGGGTAGTCGGCCCAGGCACCCTGGTCGGACTGCACCGTGACCGAGTAGACGGTGAGCTGGAGCCCGATCGCCTCCCTGATGCCGTTCTCGATACCGCCCGGGGCGTCGAAGTTCAGGGGCTCGAGCAGCGAGCCGTCGGGGTTGAAGAACACGGTGCGCGATTCCGGGAGGGTGGAGACCGACATGACGACCTCACCACCGGAGTAGTCGACGATGGTGAGGCTCTGGTTCTCCTCGGAGCCGGACATGCTGGCAGCAGCACGGAAGAGCCCGCCGACGTTGGAGAGGTTGAACCGGGCCACATCGAAGGTCGCCTGGTCGACGTAGGCAAGGTCGCTGGGCACCTCTGCCGACTTCCCGTCCCTGTGGGCCCAGGTCACCGGCTTGCCCTCTGCGGAGAGGACGCTGACCTGCACGCTGTCCCTGGAGATCTCGACCATCAGGGCCTGCCGGCTGCCGGCGTCCGTGAGTAGCGAAGCCACCATGGCGGCGGCGGCGCCGGGTTCGGTGAAGTCCGGATCGGCGGGTGTCGAGGCGGGGCTGCTCGCAGCCGTCGGCGCGCTCGTGGGCACAGGGACGCAGCCGGCCAGCGTCACCGCGAGCACCCAGCCGATGATCGCGGCGGCGCGGGGACGGCTGGTCACCCGTCGAGGGTAGCGCGAGCGGGGGCAGACTGGACGCTGTGCTCGACCTCACCCTGCCCGCCGTCGACCTTGCGCCGCTGCTGGTCGGTGCCCTGCTCAGCGACGGCGGTGTGACCCTGCAGGTGACGGAGGTCGAGGCCTATGCCGGTGCGGACGACCCCGCGGCGCACGCGTTCATCGGACCGCGGCCGCGCACGCTGCACCTGTTCGGCCCGCCCGGGACGCTGTACTGCTACCTGTCCCACGGCCTGCACACCTGCGGCAACGTCGTCTGCGGCGCAGAGGGCGAGGGGTCTGCGGTGCTGTTGCGCGCCGGCCGGGTGCTGGCGGGTATCGACCTCGCGCGCGAGCGCCGTCCGGGGGTCGCCGATGCTGGTCTGGCGCGGGGTCCGGGCAATTTCGGCCGGGCCCTCGGCTGGACACCGGCCGACTCGGGTCGCAGCTTCACCGTCGGCGATCTCGGGCTCGAGCCCGGGATCGCGTCCGGGCGGGTGCTCGCGGGCCCCCGGGTCGGAGTCAGCGTCGCCCACCGGCGTCCATGGCGCTTCTGGGCCGACGGCGATCCCAGCGTCTCCGCCTACCGCCCGAGCCCCCGGATCGTGCCCGGCCACCTCGACTGGTGACCCCGCTCCCGACTTGTCAGAACCTCAGGCGGCTATAGCAGCCTGAGATTCTGACAAGTCGGAAAGGGAGGGCCTCAGGGGCGGACGGAGAGGAAGAGGAAGGCAGCCAGCAGCACGAGGTGCACCCAGCCCTGCAGGGTCTTCGCACGCCCCGGAATGACGGTGAGCAGTGCGATCACGACCGAGAGGCCGAACAGGAGCATGTGCACCGGCTCGAGGCCGAGCGCCAGGGGACCGGGGATCCAGATCGAGGCGATCGCGATGGTCGGGATGGTGAGGCCGATCGAGGCCATCGCTGAGCCGTAGGCAAGGTTGAGGCTGGTCTGCAGCCGGTTGCGCTGGGCTGCCTTCACCGCTGCGATCGATTCCGGCAGGAGCACCAGCAGCGCGATCACCACGCCGACGAACGACTGCGGGAAGCCGAGCGCCGCCACCCCTGCCTCGATGGCCGGCGACTCGATCTTGGTCAGCCCCACGACCGCGACAAGGGCTGCGATCAGCACCACGAGGCTGGTGATCGTCGCTGTCATCGTCGGCGGCGCGGCATGGTCGTCCTCGGCGAGCACGTCGCCGGCCGGTGTGGTGGGGAGGAAGAAGTCGCGATGTCGAACGGTCTGGGTGAACACGAACAGCCCGTACAGCGCGAGCGAGGCGATGGCGGCGAACGCCAGCTGGGAGGGGCTGAAGACGGGTCCCGGTTCGGACGTCGTGAACCGCGGCAGCACAAGGGTGAGGCCGGCGAGGGCCACGACCGTCGCCAGGGCGGAGCCGGTGCCTTCCGCGTTGAACACCACCAGGTGGTGCCGCCGCGCCCCGACGAGCACCGAGAGTCCGACGATGCCGTTCATGGTCAGCATGACCGCGCTGAAGACCGTGTCACGGGCGAGCGTGGAGGTGTCGCCCTTGCCGGACAGCATCAGGGTGACGATCAGCGCCACCTCGATGACGGTGACGGCGACGGCCAGCACCAGCGAGCCGTACGGCTCACCGACCTTGTGCGCGACGACCTCCGCATGGTGGACGGCTGCCAGCACGGAGCCGATCAGGAACACGCCCTCGATCACGAGGAGCACGGGCCCGGGGTCGCGTCCCCACGTCGCAGCCAATAGCACGACTGCGACGGCAGGCACGCTGATTGTCCAGTGGAGCCACGTCTGCCATCGGTCGGTGCGCATGGGCGCATCCTAGTGAGGCCTGCTCAACGCCGAACAAGGCGAAGGCCGGACCAAGTATGAGTTGGTCCGGCCTTCAGGTTCGTCCGGGGTGAACGACTCCCGAACCCGGAAGCCCGGCTGGCCCCACCCCCCGTCCGGGGGCTCCTGCGGATCGCTCCGCCGGCTGAGGACCTCGATTGCTGTCCGGCCGCTGACTCGGTCTTCCGTTCCCTTTCGGGCCCGGCCCCGTCATCTGCGTAGGACAGTTCTACGCCCGGGCGCAGTTGTGCGCAAGGGGTTTCGGGAAGTTCTTCGGGGGACTTTCCATGGCCCTGTCACAGGCGTTCACATCCGTCCCAACTGCACCGCAGGAGCGGGCTCAGGGGTGTGAAAAGCCGGACCAACTCATACCTGGTCCGGCCTGGGCCCAAGTCTGTCGGCTCAACGCCCAAACCCCGGGGAGCGACACGCGGAGCCGCTGCAGAAGCTCGTCCATGCGGCTTTCTGAACCCCCTTCCACAGGGGCCGATCGCGAGTAGGGTGTCGGTATCCGGCCCCTCCCGGGGGCCGTTCGAACCACTGAGTGGAACGAGGTCTACATGATCGAACAGAGCCAGGGCGACACTCTCGTGAACCCTGTGGACACCACCGTCACTGTCAGCCGGTCGGTGTCCCAACCTGTCAAGGAAATCTGGAAACTGCTGGTGACCCGCGAGGGCGCCGAGGCCCTGCTCGGGGCCGGTGGCGAACTTGGTGACAAGGGCGACAGCTGGCACGCTGCGGACGGCACCTTCGGCGTCATCCGCTCCTACCACC
The DNA here is from genome assembly GCA_030158185.1 of Propionicimonas sp. Taxonomy (GTDB): domain Bacteria; phylum Actinomycetota; class Actinomycetes; order Propionibacteriales; family Propionibacteriaceae; genus Propionicimonas. The sequence continues at coordinate 4,417 of JAOATP010000023.1, read as the reverse complement.
CGCTGGAGCAGATCCGCTTCAGCTGGCACGCCGCAGAGGAGGCCCCGAAGACCATCGTCGAGGTCGACCTTTCTGCTGCGGAGGATGGCACGAGGGTGGAGATCCGCCACGAGCACATCCCGGCATACTTCGACGCCGGCGCCATCACCCACAAGTGGGAGCAGGCACTGGAGAAACTGGCCGCAGCCGCAGGCTAGGTCCCTGGCAGCGGGTTCCGGTTCGCAGCGTCGCGGACCGGAACCCAGTCCAGGCTTCCGATGCCGGCACCGCCCGCGATGGGCAGCAGCCCGCTCAGCCCACCGTCGCGTACCGCGTGGCCGCCCTCGCCCGCGCCTTGGCTGCCTCTTCCTCGCGGTTCTTCGCAGGGGCAGAGCTGGTCAGGTGGTCGAGCAGGTGCTCGGTGGCGTGCGCGATCGCTGCCACCGCCTCGTCGAACGCCTCCTGGTTGGCCCGGGAGGGACGCGTCGTGCCGGCGACCTTGCGGACGTACTGCAGGGCAGCGGCGTTCACTTCGTCGTTGGTGGCCGGCGGTTCGAAGTTGTGCAGGGTGTGGATGTTTCGACACATGCGGGCGAGGCTAACCCGAACGGGCCGCGCAGCCAACCATCAGGGCGTCGGTTGTTCTTCCACCTTCACTCGCCGGGCGGCGGGTTGGTCGAGGAGCGGTGGATGATCGTGCACGGCTCGAACGTCCGCGCGGGGAGTTGCCCGATCGTGCCCTCGAGGGTGTGCTGGGCCGCGATCCGGCCCATCTCATAGAAGGGGATGCGGACGGTGGTCAGCGCTGGTGTGAGGTCGGCGGCGATCGGCTCGTCGTCGTAGCCGACGACCGACACGTCGTCGGGGATCCGCACGCCCATCCGCGCGAGCGCGAGGTAGGCGCCCGTGGCCATCTGGTCGTTGCCGAGCAGCAGCGCCGTCGGCGGCTTCTTGCCGCGCATCACGCGCAGGGTCAGCTCGTAGCCGGAGTCGATGCGGTAGTTGCCGAGGTAGATCGGGTGCTTGCTGGGGTCGTGGCCGGCTGCCTCCAGTCCCTCGCGGTAGCCCTGGATGCGCATCCTGGTCGCCCAGGCGCCCTCGCGTCCGGCGATGAAGGCGATGCTCTGGTGGCCCATCGCCAGCACGTGCTCCACTGCTGCGCGTCCGCCGGCGAGCTCGTCGGGAAGGATCGAGGGCAGGCGCCCGTCCGGGGTGAAGGCGTTGACAAGGAGGATCGGCACCTTGCTGCCGCCGACGTCGGGGAAGTCGACCTGCCGGGTGCCCATCGCTGCGAAGATCAGGGCGTCCACCTGGCGGTCGAGCAGGTCATGGACGGCCGTGCGCAGGCGGGTCGGGTTGCGGGTGGTGTTCACCATCAGCAGCAGGGAGCGTTCTTCCCACGCGAGGTCGTGGATGCCGGCGATCATCGGTCCGGAGAACGGCTCGATGGCGATCTCGTCTGTGAGGAACCCGATCGTGCTGGTCTTGCCCAGCCGCAGGCTCTGCGCCGCACGGTTCGGCCGGTAGTCGAGATCGGCGACCGTCGCGAGGACGCGGTCGCGGGTCGCCTTGCTGATCTTCCCGTCCCGGCCGTTCAGGATCAGCGAGACCGTTGTCGGGGACACGCCGGCAGCCCGGCTCACATCGGCCATCGTTGGCCGGGCCGTGTCCTGTTCCTGATCCTTCATGGTTCTCTCTGCTGGCGTCGCGGCCAGTTAACCGGCAGAGATGAGAACCGGTCAAGGTCGCCGCGCCTCTGCCGCCTCAGCCGGGAGCGCGGCAGGTCACTCCGGTGGCGTGGATGGGGCAGTACCCGTTCGGGTTCTTGTCGAGGTACTGCTGGTGGTAGCGCTCTGCGTAGTAGAACGGGCCGGCAGGCAGCACCTCTGTCGTGATCGCTCCGTAGCCGGCAGCGGAGAGCTCGGGCTGGTAGTCGGCGATCGCTGCGTGCGCAGCCGCGTCCTGCTCCGCATCGGTGACGTAGAGCGCCGAACGGTACTGGGTGCCCTTGTCGTTGCCCTGGCGCATGCCCTGGGTGGGGTTGTGGTTCTCCAGGAACACCTTCAGCAGGGTGCCGTAGGACACCTTTGCCGGGTCGTAGGCCACCATCACGGCTTCCGCGTGCCCGGTGCGGCCCGAGCACACCTCTTCATACGTCGGGTTGGGCGTGTAGCCGCCCTGATAGCCGACCGCCGTCGTGATGACGCCGTCGAGCTGCCAGAACAGCTTCTCCGCGCCCCAGAAACACCCGAGGGCGAAGTAGGCGACCTCTGCGCCCTCAGGCACCTGGTCGATGCGGGTGCCGAGCACCTCGTGGAAGGCAGGCCCCATGAGCAGGCCGCGCTCCCTTCCGGGCAGGGCGACCTCCGGGCTGATCATCTGTGACTTTGTTCCGAACACGTTCGTGGAAACGCTGCCGGCGTCCCCGGCATTCCAGCTCACGCGAGCCGCCAGTCGACCGGGGTGCCGCCCTGCGCCTCGAGCGCTGCGTTGGCCCTGCTGAACGGCCGCGACCCGAAGAACCCCGCGTAGGCGGACAACGGGGACGGGTGCGCGGAGGCGATCTGGGCGACCCCGGCCAGCCGCGGGGCGAGTGACTGCGCGTCGCGTCCCCACAGGATGGCGACGAGCGGGCCGCCGCGGGCGACGAGCGCCTCGATGGCGCACTCCGTGACCTCCTCCCAGCCCTTGCCGCGGTGCGAGCCCGCCGCTCCCGGGCGCACGGTGAGCACCCGGTTGAGCAGCAGCACCCCCTGGGTGAACCATGGGGTCAGGTCACCGGAGGTTGCGGGCTCGATGCCGAGGTCGGACTGGAGTTCTGTGTAGATGTTCCGCAGGCTTCCGGGGAGCGGCCGCACGTCGGGTGCGACGGAGAACGACAGCCCGACGGCGTGCCCGGGGGTGGGGTACGGGTCCTGGCCGACGACGAGCACCTTCACGTCGGCCATGGGACGGGTGAAGGCCCGCAGCACGTTCGGCCCGGCAGGAAGGTAGTCGCGACCCGCAGCCAGTTCGGCCCGCAGGAACTCGCCCATGCGTGCGATGACCGGTTCGACCGGTGCCAGCGCCGCTGCCCAGTCCGGGGCGACAAGTTCGGCCAGCGGCTTCCTCACGCAGCAACCCTAGCCGCCGTCCGCCCCCGGCCCCGGCCCCCCGCCCCGCCGCTGGTCGCTCCCGAAAAGTGCCGTTGCTCCCGAATTTCCGGGGGTGGGCTCAAGTGGTCGTCGCAACACCTGATTCTTGGAGGTGTTCGCGATGGCTCGAAGGACGGGCCGGCCCAGGGGTGGCCGGTTGGGTGTCGATGTTCGGGATCGGTTCTTTGACGCGTTACGTGCCGGGGAGTGCGTGACCGCGGCGGCGCGTGCGGCGGGCGTGTCGAAGTCGACGGGTCGCTTGTGGCTGGCTGAGGCTGGCGGGGTGATACCTCGGATTGATCAGGACGAGGAGACCGGGCGACGCATCGGGTTCCTCGAGCGGTGCCGGATCGAGGAACTGGCCCGGGCTGGGTGGTCGCCGGCCAGGATCGCGGCGGTGTTGGGTAGGCATCGGTGCACGATCGGTCGCGAGCTTGCCCGTTGCCCGGTGGGCCGCTATCGGGCCATGGCTGCGAACGGTCAGGCGACCCACGCCAGGGCCCGTCCCAAGCCGCGCAAGCTCGAGCTCAGGGCTGCGCTGCGCGGAGAGGTCATGACACGCTTGGCGCACCATCACAGCCCCGAGCAGGTCGCTCGCCGGCTGCGCCGTGACTTCCCGAACCAGCCGGAGATGTGGGTGTCGCACGAGACGATCTATCAAGCCCTGTACGTGAACCCGCGTGGTGAGCTGGCCCGAGAAGTACGGGCCGCGATCCGGCACGGCAAAGTGCTGCGCTACGGCCGTGAACACCGCCACCACCAAGGCCGGCCCGCCGATGGCAGGACCGGCCGGATCCCGGGCATGGTCAACATCTCCGAGCGGCCCGCCGAAGCCGCCGACCGGGCCGTTCCCGGGCACTGGGAAGGCGACTTGATCATCGGCGCCGCCGGCAAGTCGGCGATCGGCACCACCGTGGAACGCACCACCGGCTTCCTGCTGCTGGAACACCTGGTCGGCGACCACACCGCCGCGACCGTCGCCGCCGCAATCACCACCACATTCACCGACCTGCCCCAACACCTGCGCCGGTCCCTGACCTGGGACCAGGGCAAGGAGATGGCCCTGCACGCCCAGGTCGCCACCACCACCGGGATGCCAGTGTTCTTCGCCGACCCACACAGCCCTTGGCGACGCGGCACCAACGAGAACAACCAACGGCCTGATCCGTGAGTACTTCCCCAAAGGCACCGACCTGTCCGTCCACGACCCCGAAGAACTCGCCTACGTCGCCGCCGAGATCAACGGCCGACCACGAAGACGACTCAACTGGGAAACCCCAGCCGAAGTCTTCGAACGGCTACTC
>JAOATP010000022.1 GCA_030158185.1 Propionicimonas sp. | reverse complement strand
CGTCGAGCCAGCGCATGCCCGAGTCGGTGTACCGCCGCGCGGGACGGCCACTGTCGCGAGCCGGCGGCGTCCCGAGGAAGACGTGGTCGGTGACGCCGAGCTCTGTCAGCGCCCCGGCCAGCTCCCCGAGGCGGTGCTCGACCAGTTCCGGCGTCCCCTCGAGCGCGGACAGTGGTCCCGGCACGACGCCGCCGAGCTCACCGCGGGTGGCCGTCACCACAGCCACCGTGTGGCCGGTGTCGACGAGGTCTGCCAGTAGCACACCCGTGGCGAGGGTCTCGTCGTCGGGATGCGCGTGCAGGAAGACCACCCGCTGTCCCCAGGCGGTCATTCGCCCATCAACCCCTCGTAGATCGCGGACAGCCGCAGCGCTGCGAAGGCCCAGTCGAATCTCCGGGCATGGACGCGGGAGACAAGGCTCATCCGGCCCAGCAGGCCGGGCACCATCAGCAGCCGGGTGAGGGCGAGCGCCCAGTCTTCCGGCCGGCGGGAGTCCATCAGCTGCCCGGTCACACCGTGGGCGACGGCCTCGCGCAGGCCACCGGCTGCAGCCGCGACCACCGGCGTCCCGCTCGCTGCGGCTTCGAGGGCGATCAGGCCGAACGTCTCGGAATGGGACGGGACGAGCACGACGCGCGCGCCGCGCAGGAGGCGAGCCAGGTCGGGACGCGGCTGGGCACTGAGGAACGTCACGCTGCTGGAAAGCCCGAGCTCCGTGACCATGGCGTGTAGCGACTGCTCATAGGAGCGGAACGCTTCCGAGGCACCCCCCGCGACCACAAGGTGCGGACGGATCTCCGGATCGACCCGCGCCAGCGCCTGGATCGCCAGGTCGGGGCCCTTCAACGGTTCGAGGCGGGCGGCCACGAGCACGTAGCCGTGCGGCAGGTCCTCCGGGCCCATCTGCGGCAGGGACCAACGCTCCTCGCCGGGCTCGAGGGGGCGGAACTGGTCGAGTCGCACACCAGGGGAGACGATCGACACCCGGTCGGAATCGGCGCCGCACCGGTCGATGACCGTCTGGGCCTCCGCAGCGGAGATGGCGACGACGGCCTGCGAGTCCCTGGCGACAGCTGCCTCGCCGGGCACACGGCGCGGCGACTCCGGCGGCTCGCCCGCGGACAGCGGTGAGCCCACGGGTGCCGCCACCGAGTGGTAGCTCTGCACGTGCGGGACGCCCCACTGCGCCGCGACCGGCAGCGCGGCCACCCCCGACATCCAGTGGTGGGAGTGGATGACGTCACTGGGCTCGAGGGTCGCGAGGCCGGCGCTGAACTGCGCGATGTGGTCGTCGATGAGGCTCTTCGCCAGCGGCGTCCGCGGGCCGGCGTCCAGATGGCGCAGGGTGACGCCCGGGTAGAGCTCGACGCTGTCGGGATCCTCGGGGTGCGAGCGCCGGGTCACCAGCTCCACGCGGTGACCGAGCGCTGCGAGGGCTTCGGCCTGCGCGCGTTCGACGACGTTCATGCCGCCTGCGTCCCCCGTCCCGGGCATGGTCGCGGGCGAGGTGTGCATGGAGACGAAGGTGATGTTGAGGGCGCGCGACACGCGGTGAGCATAGTTGCCCCCTCCTTGCCGGTGTCGCGATCGGTCCGGGAACGGTCGGTCGTCCGTGGGAGGATGACCCAATGACAGCGCTCCCACCACCAGCGATCAGCACCCCGCCGGAGCGTGCGATCGGTCCGCAGTGGCTGTTCCTCGTCATCCTGGCGGGGCTGGGCATGGTGGGACCGTTCTCGATCGACACGATCTTTCCCGCCTTCGCGCAGATGCAGGCGGAGTGGGGGGTCTCCGAACTCGCGCTGCAGCAGCTGATCAGCGTCTACCTGCTGTCGTTCGCCGTGATGAGCCTGCTGCACGGCCCGCTGTCGGACGCCCTGGGACGCAAGCCGGTGATCATCGCCGGGACGGTCCTCTTCATCGCAGCCTCGGTCGGCTGCGCGCTGTCGCCGAGCCTTCCGGTGCTGCTGTTCTTCCGGGCGATCCAGGGCCTGAGCGCCGGCGCCGGCCAGATCATCAGCCGCGCCATGGTGCGCGACGTGTTCTCCGACGACCAGGCCCAGCGGACCATGAGCCACATCGCCATGATCTTCGGGCTGGCCCCGGCGCTCGCTCCGATCGTCGGCGGCTGGTTGCTGGGCATCGGCAGCTGGCGCGGCATCTTCTGGTTCCTCGTCGGCTTCGGCGTGGTGATCCTCCTGCTGGTGATCTTCGCCCTCGTCGAGACCCATCCGCCGGAGCTGCGGTCGAAGTTCGACGCGCGCACGCTCGTTGCGGGACTGCTCGTGGTCGCGCGTGACCGCAACGGGCGCAGGCTGGCGTTCACCGGCATGTTCAACTTCGCCGGCATGTTCCTCTACATCTCCTCCGCTCCGCTGTTCGTGCTGAAGTTGCTCGGCAAGGGCGAGCAGGACTTCTGGATCCTGTTCGTGCCGTTGATCTCTGGCCTCGTGCTCGGCTCGTGGGTCAGTGGCCGGCTCGCCGGACGGATGAGCGGACGCAGGCTGGCGTCCCTCGGGTACCTGATCAGCCTTGCCGGCGGGCTGGTGAACCTGGTGTTCTCGCTGTTCCCCGCGACCCAGGCGCTGCCCTGGGCCGTCGTGCCGCTGCCGGTCTACTCCTTCGGGATCGCCATCGCCTTTCCGATCCTCACACTGGCGATGCTCGACCTCTTCCCCAACTCCCGGGGGTCCGCGTCCTCTGTGCAGTCCTTCGTCGCCCTCATGGCGAATGCTGCGATCGCCGGCATCCTCGCGCCTGCCGTTGCGTTCTCGCAGCCCAGCCTCGCTGTCACTGCCCTCGCGTTGACGACCGTCGCGTGGTTCCTGTGGCGCCGCCACCTGCAGATGACCCACCTGGAGCCGGCCGCCACCCCTGACGCCCCTGCCTACGAGCCCACCGACGAGATGTGACCGCCGCGGGACCCACTCCGGCGGGTTGAGTCGATAGCGTGGCCACCGTGACCACTGACGAAGCCATCATCCAGCTCGCCGGCGACACCGTCCGGCTCGAACTCCTGCCTCTCGGCGCGACGCTGCGCCGCTTCGAGGTGCTCCTGCCCGACGGCAACTGGCGCAACATCCTGCTCGGCCATCCGACGGCTGCCGACTACCAGAACAACGTCGGCTACCTCGGGGCCAGCGTCGGACGCTTCGCGAACCGCATCGGTGGCGCCCGGTTCAGCATCGACGGGACGCGCTACATCGTGGACGCCAACGAGGGCGCCAACCAGCTTCACGGTGGGGCCAAGGGCTTCTCGACGCGGGTGTGGGACGTCGAGGGGGTCGGCGACGACTGGGTCGAGTTCACCCTCGAGAGCCCGAACGGCGACCAGGGCTTCCCCGGCAAGATGGCCATCTCCGCACTGTTCGAGATCGTGGACGGCGGCGCCCAGGTGACCTACCGGGCCACGACGGACGCCCCGACGGTGGTCAACCTCACCACCCACCCGTACTTCAACCTCGACGGCGAGGACTCCGGCGACACCGACTTCCACCAGCTTCGGATTCCCGCTTCGGCGTACACCCCGAACCATGACGACGGCATCCCCACCGGCGAGATCCGCGATGTCGCCGGCTCGGCGGCCGACTTCCGGCTGGGCCGGGTGCTGGGCCCGGCCCGCGAGCGCGCCCTTGCCGAAGGCATCACCCGCAGCGGCGGCTACGACCACAACTTCGTCATCGACGGCACAGGGCTGCGCAAGCACTGCCGCTTCACCGGAGCGAGCGGGCTGAGCCTCGTGCTACGCAGTGACGCCCCGGCGTTGCAGGTCTACACCGGGGAGCACCTCGACGGCACTGCAGCCGGCACCTCCGGAGTGCCGTACGTGCGGAGGGCGGGCGTGGCGCTGGAGCCGCAGGGCTTCCCCGACGCCCCGAACCACGACAACTTCCCCAGCACGGTGCTGCGGCCCGGCGAGGAGTACGTCACCACCACCCAGTGGCTGGTCAGCTGACACGCAACGCCGGCTGAGCCCGACATGCCCGCGAGAGGGGCAAGAAAGGGGACTGTCCCCTTTCTTGCCCCTCTCTTGCACTTCGTGCCGGGACGGTCGTTTGCGGCCGGTTCGTCCGTCTGATCCCGGCTGTCACGCGACACGCCGACGACACGCCGGGCTCTCGAAAATTGCTCGAAATCGTCGCTGAAGAGCTCTTGCGGGGTGGTCCGGAACAGGACTAGAAATCTCTCACCGGGCCACTTCGGTGGACCGGGGATCGGAAGCAGGAAGTCAGTTTGCTGGTGGGCTTGCCCACTGGGACACCCGGTGATGCGGGGGTTGACTGGCTGGTGGTTCTCCGGTGCGACGTTGGACATCACGCCTCGTCAACCAGAAGGCCCCGGAGACTCATACTCGCCGGGGCCTTCGCCTTTCACCCGACAGGATCGCCGTCGATCAGGTAGGACACGGGCGTCGGGAGCTGGACCGTCCGGGACACCGTGCACAACCGGTCCCGCGACTGCGCGAGAGCCCGGCTGAGCACGCTCCTTGCGCGGTCCCCTTCCGGGCCTGCGGGGAAGACCACCCGGAAGTCCAGCTCGATCCCGCCCAGGTGGTTGCCGAGTTCGTCGCGCAGCTTGGGTGCTCTGACAGCGACCTCGAACGACTCCGGCTCCGCCCGCCTGCGGGTGATGTGGTCGACGTCCATCGCGCTGCAGGCGGCCGCTGCTGCCAGCAGCGCCTCGATCGGGGTGAAGTCGCTGGTGTCACCCTCACCGAGGACGAGACGAGTGCCGCGGCTGTTCACAGCTTCGAAGGTGTACGGCCCGGTGCGGGCGAGGCTGATGGAGCGCTGGTTGGATTCGGTCACGCGGCCAGTATTGCCGGGCCCGCGGCTCGTCGGACAAAGGCGAAGGCCCCGGCGAGTATGAGTCTCCGGGGCCTTCTGATCGACACGACGTGATGCTCGCATCTCACCGGTAGCCACCAGCCAGCCAACTCCCGCATCACCGGGTGTCCCAGTAGGCGAACCCACCAGCAAGCTGACTTCCTGCTTCCGATCCCCGGTCCACCGAAGTGGCCCGGTAGGTAGATTTCTAGTCCTCTCCGGAGCCACCCCGCAAGGGGTTCCGGGGGACGTGTTCGGCCAATTTCCGAGCCCTCGGCGTGTCGTCGGCGTGTCGTGTGACAGCCGTGCCGGGACGGACGGAGCAGCCCGGAATCAGGCTTCGGACTGCTCGGCCTGGGCGCGGTCGAGAGCTCCCAGCATGGCCTGGGAACCACGGACCAACAGCTCGAGCTCCTCCAGCGAAAGGCGCTGGATCACGACACCGAGGGCCCGGCCGAACATGGAGTCCATCTGGCGGATGACGTCGATCCCCACCGCGGTGGGATGGAGCCGGCGAACCCGGCGGTCGTCCGGATCGTCCACCCGGGTGATCAGGCCCTTCTCGACCAGGCGATCGATCAGGCCGCTCGCTGTGGGCGCACTCACGGCCAGTCGATCGCCGAGCTCGTGGCCGGTGATCCCCGGATCCTTGACGATATGACCGAGCACCCGCACCTGTTGCATGGTGAGGTCCGGCGGCAGCGGCATCGGCCCCACCAGTCCCATTGCCCTGTCGTGCACCCTTGAGTTGATCTCGAAGAGTTCCTGCACCACAGCAGCCCGCTCTTCGTCGAGGTCGAGGCCTTCAATCGGGTGCACGGAGATCGCTTTCATGGGCATTAATAGTTAGAGCTATGCTAACTGATGTGACCGACTACGGCCACGCCGCACGTGGGAACCGCAACAAAGGGGATTTGCTGTGCTTCGTCTGACCAAGATCAGCCTCGCGCACCGCACGGTCGTGCTCCTGCTGAGCCTGCTCACCATCGCGCTCGGTGTCTACGCCGCCGGCGCACTGAAGCAGGAGCTCATCCCCTCGATCGACCTGCCGCGTGGCAGCGTCCTCACGATCTACCCGGGTGCAGCTCCCGACGTTGTCGAAGCCCAGATCTCCAAGCCGATCGAGACCGCGGTCAAGACCGTGACCGGCGTCACCTCTGTGACGTCCAAGAGCTCGAGTGGCGTCTCCCAGGTCACCGCGACCTGGGACTACGGCCTTGTCGCCGACGACATGGCGAACAAGATCCGCAGCGCCATCGACTCGATCTCCGCGACGTTGCCCGCCAACGTTGACCCGAACGTCATCACCGGCGGAACCGATGACATCCCCGTCATCGTCCTCGCGATCTACTCCAACGACGACCTGACGACCCTGTCCAACAAGGTCACCGACATCGTGGCGCCGGCGCTCAAGTCGACCCCGGGGGTTCGCGACGCGGCGGTCTCAGGTCAGCAGAAGCACGAGATCGTCATCACCTATAACCAGTCGAGGATCAAGGAGTACGGGGTCGACCCCACCCTGATCGGGCAGTTCTTCGCGGCCAACTCCACCGCAATCCCCTCCGGGACCGTGCGCACCGACACCGCCAACTTCGATGTGCAGACCGGCACGACGTTCTCCAGCGCCGACGACATCTCCACGCTGATGCTGCAGGGGACCGACGGCCCGGTGTTGCTCAGTGACGTCGCCACGGTGAAGGAGCAGCCTGTCGAGACCACCAGCATCTCCCGGGTGAACGGCCAGACGGCGCTGGCCAGCACGGTCACCAAGAGCCCCGACGCGAACACCGTCACCGTCTCGCACCTCATCGACAAGCAGCTTGAGGGGTTGAGGAGCCAGCTGGGCAATGGGGCCGAGTTCGCCGTCGTGTTCGACCAGGCGCCCTACATCGAGGACTCCATCCGTGACCTCAGCGTCGAAGGTGCGATCGGCCTGGCGATGGCCATCCTCGTCATCCTGCTGTTCCTCGGCTCGATCCGGCCCACCCTGATCACAGCCATCTCCATTCCGCTGTCCCTGCTGATCGCGCTGATCGGGCTCTACGTCGGCGGCTACACCCTGAACATCCTCACCCTCGGCGCACTCACCGTCGCGATCGGACGCGTGGTCGACGACTCGATCGTCGTGATCGAGAACATCAAACGACACCAGGGGTACGGCGAGTTCGGTCGCAAGTCGATCACCAACGCCGTGCGTGAGGTGGCCGGCGCCGTCACAAGTTCCACCCTGACCACGGTCGCGGTGTTCCTGCCGATCGGCCTGGTCGGGGGCCAGGCAGGAGCGATCT
>JAOATP010000021.1:23677-27923 GCA_030158185.1 Propionicimonas sp. | reverse complement strand
GGAAGGCGCCGCGGGTCGCGATCCTGCAGCATTCGACCGACCCGGTCACCTGGCTAGGCCCCGAACTGGTCTGGCAGCGCCCTGAATGGCTCACCGACGGCAACCGCGCCACGGACGTCAGCCCGCACATGGAGTGGATCCCGGTTGTCACCGCAGTGCAGGTCGCGCTGGACATGATCGCCAGCACCGACGTGCCGGCCCGGCACGGGCATGCGTTCGGCGACGTGATGCTGGATGGGTGGGTCGCGGTCACCGGAGACGGCGGCCTCTATCCAGCTACCCAGGCCAGGATCCAGAAGGTGATCGAGAGCTACTGGGTGATCCCCGCCTTCGAGTCCTGAACCCATCGCCGCTCCCGGCTCGATCGGCCACGGTGGTATTGCCCGAGCTGGTTCCCAGCCGGGCCCTCAACAGGGTTCGAACGGTGTGATCCCGGGCAGGAATCGTGCCCATTCTTCGGTGGTCAGCGGGGTTCCGCGCACCGTGCACAGCGACGCACGGGCAGCTGCCGGGTCGAGGGTCCACATGCGGACGGTGCCGTCCTCGCCGGCCCCGACGAAGGCGGAGCCATCGAGGACGAAGCGGGTTTCGGTGGTCCGGCCCATCCGGGGTTGCAGGATGAAGGTGGCGTCGGTGCGCTGGCTGGTCAGGTCCCAGCCGAAGTACACCTCGTCCCCTCCGCCGGCGATGAGGGTCTTCTCGTCCGGGCTGAACGTGACGGCGTAGATGCCCGAGCGGGCGTCGGTGAAGTGCCGAACCTCCCGGGGCTGCTGGGGGTTCGAGATGTCCCACACCGTGATCCGCCCGGAGTCGGTGCCGGTCGCGATCAGCGGCGAGCGCGGCGCGAACCAGGACGCCGCTGGTAGCGCGTCGGTCGGGATCGTGGACACCAGCACGGGGTGCTCGGGCACCGCCACGTCCCACAGCTGGACGCCGAGTTCTGTCCCGATCTGGAGCAGGCTTCCGGTGGCGTTGAACGTTGCCACCTGCGACGTGGGGGTGTCGATCGTCGCCACCGGCGTGATCGCCCCGTCCGCGGCCACCCGGGAGACGACTGTGGTCTGGGCCGCATAGTCGGGGGTCACCATGACGGGCGCGGTGGGGCTGACGGCGACGTTGGAGACGTCGGCGGCGTGTCCCTGCGGGAAGACCCGCTGCACCCGCGGCGCACCGACACCGGTGTCCTGCAGCGGCCAGCTGACGACCTCGCCGTCCCTGGTGCCCGCATACAGGATGCGGCCGTCCGGGCTGAAGGCCGCGGACGAGGTCAGCCGGACGCCGGCCGGCGCGGGAATGACGAAGGCCTGGCGGACGCCGCCGTCCAGCCGCCACATGGTGATGTTCTGGTCCGCCGGAGACGGCGCGGCGAGCCAGCGGCGGCTGGTCGGGTCGACGACGAGTTGGTAGATCGAGCCTCCGCCGGACCGGAGAACGCGACCGTGGCTCGGCCAGGACCACAGCGTGCCGTCGCTGCTGGTCGCGATCGGGACGCCGTCGACGAAGCCGACGCCGCTGACCGGTAGGGGACCGTCGAGGGTGCGCCGCTCGGTCATCGTCGCCGCGTCGAGCAGGTGAACCTTCTGGTTGATGTCGCCGGCGGCCAGCGTCGAGGAGTCCTGGCTGAACGCCACCGCGTCCACATAGTTCTGCACGCCGCCGGACACCTCCGGGGTGGGATGGTCCGCGGTGAGGTCCCAGCGCACGATCAGGATCGTGGTGAGGCCGGCGACCAGCCAGTGCCCGTCGGGGCTCACAGCGAGCGAAAGGCTGCGGGACTTCCGGTCGGTGGTGTGTGGCCAGGAACCGACCAGGCGAGGGTCGGACGCGGACAGGTCCACCACGCCCAGGGCGTTGTCGGCGCCGCCGACGTACAGACGAGGCCGCACCGGGTCGAACGCGACAGACGTCACCGCAGCGGTCATGGTGAGGTGCGCCGTGAGCGTGGGGTGGGCCGGATCGTCGAGCGCGTAAAGGTCGAGGCTGTTGTCGTCGGTTCCGACCGCCATGGTCGTCCCCGCACTGTCGAAGGCGATCGCGGTCACCGCAACGGTGCCTTCGGTCCAGTCCCCGAGCTTGGCCGGCGTCCCGGTGACGTCCCAGAGGGCGCGGTACCCGCCGGCTCCGCCGAGGCCGAGGACCTTCCGTCCCGCGTGGTCGGTCAGCGCCATAGCCGCGAGGTCACCACCGGCAGGATCGGTGGCGAAGGTGAGGCCCGGGCTGCTGGTCAGGGTCTCCGCAGTCCAGAGCGTGACCTGGCCGGTGCTCCCGCCCCGCACCGCGAGGCTCCCCTTGGGGTCGACCGCGAGAACCGCCGGACCGTCGCCGACCCACCGGGTGGGCAGCTCGACCGACGTGGCGTCCAGCAGCGCCGAGAGCCCCTCGCGGGTGCGGGTGATGCCGTCGCCCACCAGCGCCATCTGCGCCTGCAGGTTGGGGTCGCGGCTGCGCAGCGTGTTGGCCTGGGACGCGACCTGCCGCGATTCGGCGTCCCGTTGCAGCGCCCGGGTCTGCACCACCGCCACGGCCGCCACCAGGGCAAGGCAGGAGGTCAGCACCGCGAGCACGACCGAGATGCGTCCGCGCCGCCGCAGCCTTGCCGAGCGCAGCCGTTCGTTGTCCAGCTGATTGGTGAAGTGTTCCCTGCTGGCCGTGAGGAACTCGCGTTCGCGCGGTCCGAGGATGGCCTGCGTGCCCGGGTTCTCGAGGAAGGTGATGAACAGTGGCAACCGGTCGACGGGCAGCAACGAATCGGGGGACCGGCCGCTGTCCAGCCACAGCTGGGTGGCGCGCTCCAGGTGGTCGCGTACCCGGAGTTCGTCGCGTGACTGCTCAATCCAGTCGGCCAGGCGCGGCCAGTGCCGGAACAGCGATTCGTGACTGATCTGCACGTGATCGGCGGTCACCGTCAGGATGCGTGCCTGCACGAACTGCTCGACGACCTCGCGTTCGGCGGCGCTGACGGACTCCAGCGGAAGGCGGGCACGGGTGACTTCGGCCTCCGAGGCCCGCAGGAGCTTGAGGAACAGCGGACGCACCTGCCGCGCCCGGTGGTCGTCGAGCGAGCTGATCACGCCCTCGGCGAGGGCCTCGATGGCAGAACCCAACCCACCGGTGGCCTCGTAGTCGGCCACCGTCATCCGCTCGCCCCGGCCGATGCTCCACGTCAGGAGCAGGGCGTTCGACAGCAGCGGCAGCACGCCGGCAGGCACCTCGTCGACGGACGCGCTGGGCGCCAGGTCGCTGATCATCAGCGCGGCAAGTCCCGGCTCGACGGTGACCCCGGAGAAGGCTGCGGGCTTCTCGATGGCCTCCACGGCGCCCGTCCGGGTCATGGGGGCGAGCAGGATGGGACGCTCGAGGGCGTCCCGCAAGGCGGGCTGGGCTGCAAGGAGCCCGAACGCGTCCGACCGGATCCCCAGAACGACGACGTGGTCACGGGCCAGGGCCACCAGCGACGTCATCGTCGCCGTGAGGCGTTCCGGGGAGCCGAGCACATCCTCCAGCTGGTCGACCACGACGAAGTCGACGTCGGCCGGCACCGAATCGGGCACGTCGGCTGCCGCGAGGACGTGACCCTTCCGGCCCTCAAGGACACCATCGGGCCCGCACTCGCGGCCCGCAACCCCTGCCGCCAGCAACGACGACTTGCCACACCCGGACGGGCCCACCACCGCGACCATCCCGCGCCCGTTGCGGTGGAGGATCACGCGCGCGACCCGTGCAGATTCCGCGTCCTGCCCGAAGAAGCGTGCCGCGTCCGTGACCGCGAACGGGCGAAGGCCGACGTAGGGGGGTCGCGAATCCCGCAACCGGGAGAGCGCGGCACCGAGATCGGCCCAGGCGGTCAGGCTCTCGCTCAACCCGAGCGCCGCCACGAGCCGGTCGAAGTTGCCTCGCAGTGCCGGGGTCGGCACATGCCTGCCGTTCAGCCAACCCTGCACCGTTGCCGACGGAACCCCGGCGATCTTCGCTGCGGCGCGGATCGACAGGTGCTGGCGCACCCGCTCCGCATCCACGAGCCGGGCGACGTCCTCAGGCGTACGGGCTCGATCAGACACCGGATCATGATCCCCCAACCACGAGCCGCTCGTGCGCCAATCCCGCGAGGCTGGACCACGGCTCATCGGGGTGAGGCAAACCTCAACCCAACCCTGAACGCTGACTCAAGGGCTCTCAGGATTGAATAACCTAGTCAGGCCCATATTGCCCTCGGCGGCGGTGCACCCAACCCTCAAGCGGAAGCTTG
>JAOATP010000021.1:0-23667 GCA_030158185.1 Propionicimonas sp. | reverse complement strand
GGCGTACGGGCTCGATCAGACACCGGATCATGATCCACCACCCACGGGCCGCTCGTGCGCCAATTCCACAAGGCTGGACTTCCGCAGTCCGGGTAAGGCAAACCTCAACCCAACCCTGAACGCTGACTCAAGGCTCCTCAGCATTGAATCACCTAGTCAGGCGCATATTGCTCTCGGCGGCTGTGAACCAAACCCTCAAGCCAGAGCTTGCCCCTGAACTCGGCACCTTGGTACCCAGACCTGTGAAGGTTCTGACAAGAGTGCTCTCCGTGACGACCGGCATCGCCCTCGTGCTGGGCCTTGCCCTCGCTCAACAACCGGTCGCGAGTGCGGTCTCGACCAGTTCCAAATCAAAGTTCATTTCGAGCCTGGTCAGCGTCGCGCAGAGCACCCAGCGCAAGTTCGGGGTACCCGCCTCCGTGCTGATCGCCCAGGCCATCGAAGCCTCCACCTGGGGCACGTCGACGGTGGCGTCCAAGGCCAAGAACTACTTCGACACCCGGTGCAGTGCCACGATGACCGCGAGCCAGTTCGCCAAGCTGGCCGACGCGCAGGTGGGCAAGCCGTACGTCCTCGGCGCCGAGACGCTGGTGAGCCAGCCCAGCCCGTCCAAGTTCGACTGCTCCGAGCTCGTGCAGTGGCTCTTCGGGCGCTCGGGGAACTCGATCACCGACCTCGCGGCGTCCCAGTACAAGGTGACGAAGAAGGTGACCGGCTCACCGAGAGTTGGCGACCTGGTCTTCCTGCGCAACAACCCGGCCCGCTCCAACGGCATCGGCCACGTCGCCATCCTCACCAAGAAGCTCAGCCACGGCGACTGGCGGATCATCGAGGCCCGCGGGCGCGCCGACGGCGTGGTCCGCTCCACCCTGAGCTACTGGAAGAAGCGCTCCTACTACGCCGGCTTGCGGCGCCTCACGTCGTTCGCGCTCTCCAACGGCGACAGCGTCAAGGCATCCGGCGCCGGGATCTACAAGTCCGGCTGCCTGAAGATCGGATCGACGAGCTACTCGAAGTTCTCCTCGAAAACCAACTCGTTCTACGGCAACGCCGCGGCCATCACCAGCGACTCCGCCTACGCGAGCGCCCGCAAGGTCATGGCCAGCATCCCCAGGTTCGTGGACGCGATCGCCAAGGTCGTCAGGCCCACGGACGCCAGCGGCTACGCCAGGACCCTGAAGGGCCTGATCTCCACCTACAAGCTCACCGACTACGACGTTGTGACGATCAAGCGGGTGCTCGTCTCCGGAGACAGCGGCTACCGGGTGGCAGCCCTGCAGTACCTGCTGAAGGCGGCCGGTCACAGCATCAGGATCACGGGCAAGTACGACTCCGGCACCCGCTCCGCGGTGAAGAAGTTCCAGAAGGCCAGGAAGCTCGATCCGGACGGCCAGGCCGGCGCGCGCACCCTGTCAGCCTTGTTCACGAAGCTCAGCGCCGGCACCAGCGGCTCGCGGTCCAGTGCCCTCAACGCCCTCCTGGGTGGACTCGGCTACCGCACCACCAGTGGCAGCGGGTTCGGCTCGGCCACCGTGTCGTCGCTGAAAGCCTTCCAGGCCGTCGCCGGCCGCAGCGCAAGGGACAGTGTCGACTCCAACACCTGGGCTGCGCTGTTCATGGCGCTGGACACCACCCAGCCGAGGATCACCGGAGCCGCAAAGGTCGGGCAGACCGTCACGGTCGGCGCCGGTTCGTGGACCCCCGGCTCGGTGAGCCTCTCCTACCAGTGGTACCGCGGCAAGACGGCGATCAGTGGCGCTCACAGCACGCGCTACGCCGTCCAGGCCGGCGACGCCGGCGCGAAGCTGTCGGTCACGGTGACCGGCCTTCTGACCGGCTACACCCTGACCGCACGCACCTCCGCAACAACGGCAACGGTCGCCACCGCGAGCTTCCAGAAGGCCCCCGCCCCCACGATCAGCGGCACAGCCAAGGTCGGCAGGACACTGAAGGCCAACGCCGGTACCTGGAGCCCGTCCGGGGTGACACGGACCTACCAGTGGTACCGCGGCTCGACAAGGATCAAGGGTGCTACCACGTCCACCTACAAGCTCACCAAGGCGAGCAAGGGCCACAGGATGACGGTGAGGGTCACCGGAAGGAAGAGCGGCTACACGACCCTCTCGAAGACGTCGCCGGCGACCCGACCGGTCACGATGCCCTGAGGATCGCTCACAAGGAGGGGAGGTTCGGGGCGGCCCTGGTTGGCATCGCGTCGGGCTCGATCGTGTCGCCGCGCTCAGCGACCCGGTCACGGTTCCACGCCGCGGCGGCATCCTCGATCCCTGCGACAAGGCTCGCCGCATAGCTCCAGTCCCACCGGCGCCGGGCCCCGTACCCTCGCCAGCCGGCGTCCGACGTCCACGTCATCACCTGGACGCCGTCGGGGAAGGACGCCCTGGCGAGACCCGCGAACAGGGGCAGCCCAGCCGTCGCTTCAAGGAAGCCTCGCCACCGGGCCCGCAACTGCTCCCGCGGCCAGGGGGAGGTCACGAGCAGGACGCGGGCGCGGCGTTCGTCGTCGGAGAGCTGGACGAGCTCCCACATCAGGCCATCCCGCACCTGAATGGGGGTGGCGGCCACGACGACGAACAACGCGTCGCCCATCCAGGCGTGCACCTGGTGCTGCCACTCGCCGCCGGAGAACGTGGCCTTCGCCGCTCCGAGTTCCTGCAACGCGCGTCCCTGCTGACCGGAGACCGCAATGACCGGACCGAACCGCGAGAGGTAGCGCACCAGCACCTCCTCGAACCGCGGACGCCCGAACGGTGTCAGCCACTGCAGGAAGCCCGAGCGCGTCAGCGACGGCGTCACCCGCAGCTTGTCCTCCTCGAACCCGCGAAGGTACAGGATGTGGGGACGGGTGTCCGCAGCCAGCACCGCCTGCAGCGAGTGCTGGCTCAGGCGCTTCCCGAGCCGATGCAGCAGGTAGGCGACCGTCATCGGTCCGGCCAGCACGGCAAGGAACAGCAGCGGCGCCAGGCCACGGCTCTCCAGCTGCGCCACGAGGCCGAACACGAGGCCGACCGCGACCTCGACGGGCCTCCCGGAGGCAAGGAGCGACGAGACGCTCCGCTCGACCGCGTCGGGCGTCTGCCAGCTGACGAGCAGGAGCAGCACCGCGCAGACGGCGTAGCCGAGCAACGCCAGCGCGGCGAACCCGCTCGCACCCACTCGCAGGCCCGCTCCGGTCACAGAGCTCGCCGTCACCCCGCCGCGCGGCCCCCGCGCGATCCGGGCCAGCGGGTGCGGCGGCCAGACCAGGCGGATCAGCCCGGTCACGATCGGGATCAGCACGATCGGGCTCGCGAACATCCACACGGCGAAGGCGATGGTGTTGCCCAGGGAGGTCATCCACATCACGCCCCCGGCGTAACTGCCGACCACAAGGATGGCAACGACGACCGTCCGCACCCAGCGTGCGAGCTGGGCGCGGCGCACCTGTTGGTCGACCGCCCGGAACGCGGGAGAGTCGGCGGACACCGACCACCCACCGTCTCGCGAGCGGCGCCACACGGCACGCGCCACCACGAGGACGGCCATCGTCAACAGCGGGAACAGGACGAGCATCTGCAGCACGCGGACGGCGAGGTTGATGCCACGGTTGTCCGGGCGGAGTTCGCCCGGCACCAGCGACGCCATCGCGCGGGCGTCCGCCGCCGTCGCCCTGCCGCACGCCACCACGTCGGCGGGCTCGCAGAGTCGGTGGACGTAGACGTACTGGCCACCCTGCACCCACGCCCGTGCGAAGCCGGTCCGCCCGTCGCCGACGTCCCAGCTACCGGCAGCGTCCATGCCAGGCGCGACCACCCCACCGTCGGCCGGCCTCGAGGAAATGGTTGCCCACAGATCGCCCCACGCCCGGAAGGCGAGTTCCGGGGTGCCGCAGTCGACGACCGACGCCATCGCGACCACACGTCCCGCCGAGCGCCACTCGAGCTGCTGGGCTTCGGCGCAGTCGGTCACCCGCAACTGGGTCGAGGGGAGGACGGCGTCCCTGACCTGCAGCCACGGACCACCCGTTGGCCGAAAGGAGGAGACGGGTCCCGTCACCGGTGCCGGCCACAGCCGGTTCGGCCGGCCGCCGACCAGCTCCGAGAGTTCGCGTTCATACCTGGCTGTCGCGGCAACACAGTCGCGCTCGTGGCAACTCGTCCCGACCCCGACATAGGTGGTGCCCTGCGACCAGTAACGATCGACGTTCCCCTCGGCCGACCGTACGACGACGTCGAAGTCCTCACCGAGGACGGGCGACGCGTCGGCGACGGGGGAGTAGTTCGCGTCAGCGAGGATCGCCGTCACCGCGCCGTTCGCAGCACCGGCATCCGTGCACTGCAGGACGATGAGGGTCACGACCCCGGGTTCGCCGTCCCACCTCGAGCGCTGACCGGCGCATCCCGCCACCGCGTCCGCGGGCACCGGCGTGATCTCCGGCCCCGTCCAGTCAACGCCCTTGTCGACCGGTCGCCAGCTGTCGACCGGTGCGGCCATCGCCGGAACCGACGGCGCTGCGGCCCAGCCGAGCAGGCAGAGTGCGACTGCCCAGCCACCCCTCTGCTGCCACGCGGAGCGAGCTTTCTGCACCACGGCGCCCCCCGGCCCGGACCGACTCACCCAGCGACGCTGATGCGGCGGCGTGCCGTCGGTTATCTGTGAACGGTGCCAGTTGGCACGACCAACGGTCGAGATCGCGGCAGCAAGCAATCCTGCGTACGCCGGGCCTGCGGTCCGCTCAGATCCTGTGCAATTCCTGAAGAAATATTGACGATTCTCTCAGGATCGGCCATTCTCTTCACAGGTTTGACCAGCCGTGCCCAGACGTCAGAGGAACCTTGATGAAGCTGATCGCGACCGCACTACTCACCCTGGCGCTTGTCGCCACCGGGCCCACGCCTGCTCAGGCGCTGACCGGCCAGGCAGCCGAGGGCGTCGTTGCCGTCGCTGCAGCAGCCGTGCCGCAGGTCAAGCTCGTCGCCCGCACGGTGTCGCTCAAGGACGGCGCTGCGAAGCGCAAGAGGATCAGGACGACCGCGCGAACCGTCGCCGACCTGCTCGCGCAGCGGGGGGTCACCCTCGGTGAGTTCGACCGCGTGAAGCCCTCCCTGACCACGCGCCTGAAGAAGCACATGCACGTGAAGATCTACCGGATCACGGTCGTGACCACCACGGTCCTTGCAGAGGTCGTCCCCTTCGCCGTGATCAAGCAGAAGAACCCCGACCTGCCCCGGGGCACGAAGAACATCCTCGTCGCAGGAGTTCCCGGCTCGTCCGACCGTACCTACAAGATCACCACGGTGAACGGGAAGCAGAAGAGCAAGGAGCTCGTTGGCGAGGTCGTCCTGGTGGCCCCCGTCGCACAGGTCGTCGAAGTCGGAACCAAGGTTCCCCTGAACCTTGCGCGTCTGAAGATGTGGAACCGCATCGCACGGTGTGAATCCGGCGGTCGCTGGCACATCAACACCCACAACGGCTACTACGGTGGCCTGCAGTTCAACCTGGCCACCTGGCGCGGTGTGGGCGGTCGCGACTTCGCGTCCTACCCGCACAAGGCCAGCAAGGCAGAGCAGATCACCGTGGCCAACCGCCTCTACGCCAAGCGCGGCACCCGCCCGTGGGGCGGCTGCGCCTGACCATTCGTCCCCCCGGACACAGCACCGCGCGTTCCCGGCACCGGGAACGCGCGGTTCTGTTTGTGCCTAGTCGCTCGTCGAGGCCGGACGCCATGTCGAGCTGAGCCGTGCGCAGGTCATCACCAGCGCGATCGTGTACGCGTCGAGTGCCTCGGGCTGGCCGATCAGGAAGTCGACGAGCGCGGAGGCCTCCACCACCTGCACGTCGACCGGCTGCTCCTTCACGGTGAGTTCCGCGACGCCCACCGGGACGATCAGGCCTCGCGCAGTGATGGCGGCGTTGGCCGTGGCGCTCAGGAGCTTCCCGGCACGCTCGGCCTCGTGCCGGCTGTCGGGGACGTTATGGTGCCACTCGTTGATCGTGAACACCCCACCCGGGCCGACGACCAGGTGGTCGATGACGGACCCATGGGCTCCGACGGGGATCGCGCCGATGCAGGCCCAACGCGGATCGAGTGCAACGAGATCGTCCAGTTCTTCGGCGACCGTAGGCTCGTGGTGGGCTTCCGGCTCCGAGCCGGCGTACGAGCGCGTTCCCGGGATCGAACCAAACCGATGGACGGTATACGCCCCGGTGGAACGGGAGTTCTGGGCGGACGCGACGACACCCCGGCGAGGCTGGTACTGCTCCTCCTCGTCGTGGCTCTGAATGGCTGCCTCGAATTCGAAGGCGAGCTCGAGCATCACCAGCGAGCGTTCGCCGGTGTCGAGGTCGACCCAGCCCACCTGCGCTCCGTTCGCGGTGTTCACGTAGAGCCGATGCTTGCCCCAGTTCGACCAGGGGACGACGACCAGCGACTGGTCGCCCGTGTCGTCATCAACGCCGTACTGCGGGACGTATGGTGCCGGCGCGCGATCATGGCGCGTGGCTTCGACGATGGACCTCAATGGGGTAGCGACTGACACGGAACCAGCCTGCCCACCCGCGACGGTGGTTCCCAGACCCCTTCCGGGCGACAACAGCACTGTTATCGCTATCAGAACTGATTTCACAATGAACGCACAGATTTCTCGGTGCGTCACCCGAATGGGTGACAATAGAGCCTGATGTCGCTCGGATCGGTCGCCACCGCAGGGTCCCCCGAATAGGTGACATGCGTCGTCAGCCCCACGATTAAAGCGAGAGTAGGTGATTAGTCACCCGAATAGGTGACAAAAAGAACCTTTGTTGACAATGCGTGTATTGGGGGTATTACTATGGCAACACAGGGGGTCAGTCCAGTCGAATACGACAAACGCCCCCGGCTCGAAATGCAGCCGCCGCCAGATGGACCCTGGCGCAGAGGACGAGTACCGGTCACCGGTGCCGAGGTTTGGGGCCTCGACATTGGTGCCAGAGCGTGCCGCTCAAGGGGGGAGGCACGTGCCCGAGAGGGCGTTTCATCCAGAGGGGTAACAAATGAACACCGAACTCAACTCCGACGCGCGCCGACGCGGCTTCGCGATTCCCGTCATCATCGCCGGTGCACTCAGCTCGGTCCTGCTGGCCTTCAGCATGACGCCGACCTTCTCCGCCCTGGCCGCGTCGATCCAGAACACGGTCAACACCGCCGGTTCCGGGACGCTCATCATGCAGGAGGCTGACTCCACCGGCCTGATCCTGTGCAACAGCACCGATGGCGGCTCGGTCTCCACCAACAGCGCGACCTGCGCGACCATCAACAGCTACGGCGGCAACATGGCGATGGTGCCCGGCCAGACCGTCACCACTGCCCTCACCATCAAGAACACCGGCACCGTGACCGCATCGGCGTTCACCCTTGCCGGCGGCACCTGCACCCAGTCGAACAACGGCTCGGCCAACGGCTCGGCCAACGACCTCTGCTCCAAGATCAACCTGGTCATCAAGTCCGGCTCGACCACGCTGTTCACCGGCACTGCGCAGGCCTTCGCCACGCAGAACCTGAACATCAACTCCCTGCTGGCGAGCGCCGGCGTCCTGCCTGCTGCGACCGTCCCGTTCAGCTTCGCCGTGACCCTCGACTCCAGCGCGGGCAACACCTACCAGGGCCTGAAGGTCACCCAGCCGATGACCTTCACCTTCGGCGCATGACCGAAATGTGACCCGGGTGTCCATCAGGCGACTCGCCCTCTGGGGCTCAGCAGGGTTGGTGCTGGCAGCATTGCTGCTGGTGCCGGCCCTGCTGGCTGGCGTGCGGATGTTCGCCGTCCAGACCCCCAGCATGGGCCAGGTCGCACCGGTGGGCACCCTGATCCTCACCACTCGCCAGCCGGCCTACGTCGAGGGCGACATCATCTCCTTCACTGCCGGCAAGCTCAGCCACACCCACCGGATCGTGCGCGTCCAGGCGGACGGCAGCTTCATCACCAAGGGTGACCTGAACGCCGTCGAGGACCCGCTTCCGACCCTTCCGTCCGATGTCGTCGGCAAGGTCACAGTGATCGTGCCCGGTGTCGGCTGGTTGATCGAGGGCCTGCCGTGGCTGCTCATCGGTTCGATCATGGTGCACCTGCTCACCCTGATCGGGAAGCCCCCGCACCACCGCCAGGTCGCGCTCCGGATCACCGGCACCACGCTTGTCTTCTGCCTTGTCGTGCTGTGGTTCAGGCCGTGGGTCAACGTCAACATGCTCGGCTTCACCCCGGCACCCGACGGCGCAGGCGTGTTGATGCACATCGTCAATACCGGGCTGTTCCCGCTCGATGCGATCGGTACCCGGCTCGTCAGCGGCCAGGACGCCGTCGTGCACGTGGTGCAGGCGGCAGCAGATGGCCGGTATGTGCTCACACCGACGCCTTCCCTCGACTGGTGGCAGCTCGTCCTGCTGGGCCTTGTGTGCCTGGGCCCACTGGTCGCCTCACTGCTCATCCGGGTCGAGGACCAGCCCGAGGTTCGCCGCCGTCCTGTTCGCCGCCCGGTGGCGGCCGTCGTTGCGATCGTGATCGCGACAACGATGATCGTCATCGGCTTCACCCTGCCGAAGGCGTTCGCCGCCACGACGGCGAAGATCCAGGCCACCGTGAACACCGCCGGCAGCCGCACCTTCTTCAACTGCCGCAACGCCAGCTCCAGTCTCGGAGCCGGCTCCACCTTCGTCGCCTTCGCGCTCGGCACGACAGCCACGACAGAGGTCGACCTGTCGGGCAACGGCCGCACCGGCAGGTACAACGCGACCGTCGCCACGTCTACCAGCGTCGGCTGCGGGCGTGACACCCCGGCCGCGTCCGTCACCTTCAACGGCACCAGCCAGTGCCTGTACATGAACTCGGCGACCAACACCTCGCAGGTGAATCCGACCACCTTCTCGGTGGAGGCATGGTTCCGGACATCCACGAAGAGCAACGGCAAGATCATCGGCTTCGGCAACTCCCGCACCACCGCTGCCGACGGGTCGTGGGATCGCCACCTCTACATCGACAAGGACGGCCGAATCGTCTTCGGCGTCTACCCCAACGCCATCAAGGTCGTCTACAGCCCGGCTGGCACCGACTACGCCGACAACGCCTGGCACCACGTGGTCGGCACCCTTTCCTCAGCCGGGCAGAAGCTGTACGTCGACGGGACGCTCGTCATGACCACAGCAGCGACCACGACCGCGCAGAGCTATACGGGGTACTGGAAGGTGGGCTGCGGAACCGTGACCGGCTGGCAGAACGCCGCAACCGCAGCGTCCGGTTCCACAGCCCTCGACTTCAACGGACCCAGCTACTTCACCGGCCGGATCCAGTACGCCGCGGTGTACACGGTCGCCCTGACCGCAGCCCAGGTGAAGGAGCACTACCTGGCCGGCGCCGGCTGAGAGGTCCTCGATGGAGGCGGTCCCGCCGCCCGTTGTCTTGACCGGCGGGGCCTGAGCGGTGAGAGATTCTCTGCGTCAACAGCCGCCTGTCCTTCGAGTACCCCTCGTTGGGGAGCCCAGACGAGTCCGGCGTCCTCAGCGAAGTGACGCGGGCTTCACCGCAGTGGTCGATACTGGAGGCACATCATGAGGTCCCCGTCCGAACAGCCTCGGGGTGCTCGAACCGCGATCACGTCGGAGGTGTCGTGGATCACCCCTCGAAGGACGGCACGGTGGCGGCAGCAGCCACCTTCGCCCGCGACCTGTCGACGTCGCTCGGTGAGCCGCAGCAGCTGCAGCTCGCCGTCGCCGTCGTCGTCGACATGGTGGACGGCTGTGATGCGGCCGGAGTCACGATGGTCGCCCGGGACGGCCTGGAGACCATGGCCGCGACCGCGGAGCTCGTCACGGGCGGCGATCAGCTCCAGATCGAACTTGGCGAGGGTCCCTGTGTGGACACGGTGAAGACTCAGGCGACAGTGATCAGCGGTGACATCGTCGCCGATCCGCGCTGGCCACGCTGGGGCCCGACCATCGCCCAGCGCTACGGCGTCAGATCCATCCTCTCCCTGCTGCTGTACAGCGGCGAGGACTCCTACGGCGCACTCAACCTGTACGCCAGCCGTCCGGACGCCTTCACCACCGAGGACATCCTGGTTGCCCACAGCCTCGCCGCCCACCTTGCGGTGGCGGTGGCCGCGGCCCGCCTCAGTGAGCACAAGGGGCTGGCGATGGTGTCGCGACTCCTGATCGGACAGGCCGAAGGCATTCTGATGGAGCGGTACAAGGTCACGGCCGAGGAGGCCTTCGACCTGCTCCGGCACCTGTCCGAGAACTCCAACCGCAAGCTCGCCCTTGTCGCCCAGGATCTGGTTTCCTCCGGCACCACCAGCGGACTCTCAACCTTGTTCGCAGCTCAGCTCCGGGAAGTGCCACACCAACCCGATGGTCGACATCGACAGTAACCGTCGCCCGGATGGCGGCCACAGGGGTTCTTCATCTACCGCCCGAGCCAACGATCCCTGAGCCTGAGTCAGCGTCACGTCGGGAAGCCAGGGTCATCCGAAGAGGTGCGCGACCTCTGCGATGCGTCCGTCGGAAACCGAGTTCAGGTAGGCCATGCGCGGGCCGCTGGAGACGTGCTGCTCGAGGTCTTCTGCGACGAGCCGCTTGCCGCGTGCGCCGACATCCCAGGTGGAGAACGCCTGCTTGCCACGGTAGCCGCGACGCATGGTCACCAACTGCTCGTCGTCGCTGTCGTCGGCGGCAACGCTGGGCTGCGGCAGTGCCTGGGGTGCGGACGCGGGGATCGGTTCACTCACGTTGAGCGGGGCGTGCCCTGCGATCAGGGCGAACTCGATGGCCTGGTCGAGTGCGCGGCGCGGGGCGCGCGCCCCCTCGGCCTCAGACATGGCGAGCGAGAAGGCGGGTGCAAGTTCCGGCATGGCGAGCGAGCGGTGGCCGGTGTTCAGATCGACCCAGCCGACGTGCTGGCCGTCGGGGGTGTCAATGTAGAGGCGCCGTGCGCCGAACTTGGACCAGGGAACGGCGACGAGGGGTGCGTTGTTCGCGTTCGAGGTTTCGGAGGCGGTTTCAATGGTGCTGAATGTCCGGGGGGAGATCGACATAGGGCAACTGTGCCCATTCTTCGAGCACACAGAAAGACCCCTCACGGGCGTCACCCGTGGGGGAACGCGCTCAGGCCGGCCCGAACATCTCCCGGAAGATGGGGACGAGTTTCTCGTTGTACGCCCCGGCGGTCGACGTGAGCCAGCCCAGGTCGTGGCCGCCGTTGTGGAGACGGACATAGCGGGTCTCGGCGATGACGATGTTCTCGATCTGGGCGTAGGCCTTGTCCGTGTCGACGGTCAGTTCGCTGTCGGGGGAGCCCAGGTAGTCGACGCGGACGTCCGTCCGGACCCGGAGCATCCCCTTGCGCAGGCGTTCGAGCTCGCTCCACAGCAGCACCGGACGGGTCTTCGCCGCATTCGTGAAGGTGTTCTTCCATTCGGTCGGATCGAGCAGCTGGCCGCGCTGGCCCTGCCCGTTGATCGCGTTGCCAAGGACGACCAGCCCGCCGAAGCGGGGGATGCCCACGGGGATGTCCTTGATCAGCGGCACCGGCACGCCGAACACGTCCTGCAGGACGTCGTTCATGTCCACCGGGGTGGCGATCATGATGACCCGCTCAAGGGTGATGAACGTGGAGTCGGCAACGACCGGCTCGGTCGCGATGTCCTCGGCAGCGATGCCGCCGAAGCTGGCGCCGAGGAAGACCACGCGCTTGCGCTGCCGGTCCGGCGTCACCTGCGCGATCGCATCGGCGACCGATCGGGCCGACGCCGCCGCGTCGTAGGTGTGGCCGTACCAGTGGTACATCACGCAGCCGCCGAGATCCTCGATCGGGCGCTGGATCACGTTCGCCTGGTACTGGCTCGCTTCCATGCCGGTGCCGCTGAAGGCGACCACGACGAAGTGGCTCGCGCGGCACTGCTCGACGAGCGCGGCGTCGACGGTGTGGGCCCTGGCCTCACGCTCCGGGTAGGTGGCGTAGCTGATCGAGTGGTCGACGACGCTGGTCGTCGGCCGGTCGGGGGAGTCCAGGGCGAAGGAGCGTTCAGCATCGAGCGTGAGGAGTGCCGAAAGGCTCACGATGAGCCCGGCCAGACCAACCACGACGACCCGGACCAAGGGGTGCTGCCGGCGCTTGGTGCGGACCTGTCCTGGTCGTATCACTCGAGTGCTCTCAGCCATCGGTCCGAACCGGCCCTCCACGTACTCCGAAGCTACCACCGCAGACCTTACGGACTTCTTTCGGCAGGGCCGCAGCTCTGGTCCGGGCGGCCGCACTCCACTGGACTGTCACCATGCGGATTCTTGTCACCGGCGCGGCCGGGTTCATCGGTTCCACGATCGTCGAACTCCTGCGCGAGGGCGGCCACCAGGTGGTGTGCGTGGACCTGCTGCTGGATCGCGCGCACCAGTCCCGTCCACCCTGGGTCGACGAGGAACTCCGGGTTGTCGACGTGCGCGACGAGGCCGCGATCACCGGCCTCCTGCGCGGAGTGGACGTGGTCTGCCACCAGGCGGCGATGGTCGGGCTGGGACTCACCATCCATGACGCTCCCGACTACGCCTCGCACAACGTCGTGGGGACGGCGTCGCTGGTCTCCGCCATGGCGACCGCCGGTGTGGCCGGGCTGGTGCAGGCCTCCTCGATGGTCGTCTACGGGGGCGGACGCGAGCTCTGCCCGCTGCACGGAGACGTGGCCACGCGGCCGCGGACGGCAGCCGACCTTGCAGCCGGCCGCTTCGAGCCCGCCTGTGCGGCGTGTGGCGCCCCCGTCACCTGGGGCCTGGTCGGGGAGGACGCGCAGCTGCAACCGCACAACGCCTACGCAGCGACCAAGCTCGCGCAGGAACACCTCGCCATTGCCTGGGCCGAACAGTCCGGCGGCCGTGCGATCAGCCTGCGCTACCACAACGTCTACGGGCCCCGGATGCCACGCGACACCCCCTACGCCGGGGTGGCGAGCATCTTCCGCTCGGCACTCGCGGCCGGGCAGGCCCCGAAGGTGTACGAGGACGGGGCTCAGATGCGCGACTTCGTCCACGTCCATGACGTGGCAAGGGCCAACCTCGTGGCCATCGAGGCCGTGGGTGCGGCAGCAGGACGCACACCCGGCCATCGGGCGTACAACGTCGCGTCCGGCGAGCCGCACACCGTCCTTGACCTCGCGACGGCGCTGGCCCGCGAGCTCGACGGGCCCGAGCCGGTCGTCGTCGGCGGCGGACGGCCGGGCGACGTCCGGCACGTGGTGGCGGACCCGGCACGGATCAGGGCGGAGCTGGGCTTCGCGGCCGAGGTCCCGTTCCGCGAAGGCATCTCGGAGTTCGCCGCAGCACCGATGCGCAGCTGAGGGCCGGCTCAGCCGGCCTGGGCCGCCGGCTCGACGGCCGGCAGGCTGACGGTGAAGCAGCAGCCCTTGTGGACGTTGCTGACCGCGACCTTGCCGTCCTGGGCAGCCATGAGCCCCTTCACGATGGCGAGGCCGAGTCCAGCGCCCGGACTGAGCGGTGCAGCTTCCGGCGACCGGGCCGTCGTGCCGCGGAAGCCGACGTCGAAAACCCGGAGGAGCTCGTCCGCGGGAATGCCGCCGCACCCGTCGGTGATGGTGAGCCAGGCACCTGAAGACCCGCCGCCGCCGCGAACCCGCACCGACTGCCCGGGCTGGGTGTGGCGGACGGCGTTGACCATCAGGTTCTGCACGACGCGTTCCATCTCGCGCCCCGACCCGACACCGACAAGGTTCGGCAGGTCGACGTCCAGCTGGATGCCACGGCTGTCCGCGACCGGGCGAAGGCTGGTCGCAGACTCCTCGACGAGCTCGTCGAGGGCGATCGGCTCCAGCCGCAGGTCGAGGGCGCCGCTGCTGATCCGGGACAGTTCGAAGAGGTCGTCGACCATCGCTCCGAGACGGTTGGACTCGCGCCCGATCCTTGCGCCGTAGTCGCTGACTTCCGCCGGGTCTTCCACCACCTGGTCCTCCAGGGCCTCCGCCATCGCCCTGATGCCTGCGAGGGGGGTTCGCAGGTCGTGGCTGATCCAGGCGATCAGCTCACGCTGGCTCTGTTCCCGTGCCCGTTCCTCTGCCCGGCGCAGCTCGATCGCCAGCGTCCGGCGGGCGAACTGCTGGCCCAGCAGCACCGACCCGGGCACGAGGATCACCCCGATCAGCAGGCAGGTGACCAGCGTCCAGCCGAGCTGCTCGGTGAACATGAAGCCGCTGATCGCGACGACGAAACCCAGGGCTGCCAGCAGTGGCACCACCTCCACGAGCGCGAGGCAGACGCCGAGGTGGCGCTGGAACACCTTGAGCAGTGCCCACAGGGCGAAGATCGTGACGCCGCAGGTCAACAGCGCCCACGGGCCGATGTGCAGCAGTTCCTCACTCATGTGCCGACTCCCACAGGGACGTAGCGATAGCCGACTCCCCAGACAGTCTGGAGCCGTACGGGATTGGACGGGTCGTTCTCCACCTTCTCGCGCAACCGCCGGACGTGGACGGTGACGGTGGAGTCGTCGCCGAACTCCCACTCCCAGACCTGGGCGAGGAGCTCGGAGCGGCGGAATGCCTGGTTGGGGTGCGCGACGAGGAAGGCGAGCAGGTCGAACTCGCGGGCGGTCATGACCAGCTCACGCCCGGCGACGGTGGCGCGCCGGGCGGGCAGGTCGATCGCGAGGTCGCCGTCGACCAGCGGCGCGGCCTGCGTCTGTCGCGGCGCGGAGCGTTGCAGCAGCCGCTGCGCCCGCAGCGTCACCTCCCGCGGTGAGAACGGCTTGACCACATAGTCGTCGGCTCCCTGCTCCAGGCCGACGACCCGGTCGGACTCGCTGCCGAGCGCCGTCAGGATCATGATCGGCACAGCGCTGGTGCGTCGGATGCGCTCGCACACGTCGAGCCCGTCGATGCCGGGCAGCATCAGGTCGAGGATCACGAGGTCGGCACAGGCGCGGGCGAACGCGTCCAGCCCGCCCGGACCGGTGTCGGCCTCGATGACGTCGAGCCCGGCGCGGGTGAGGTAGCGGCGCAGGACATCGCGGGTGGTCGGATCGTCCTCGATCACCAGCACACACTTCGCAGGCATGCCCCGTCCCTCCTGTCCCGGATTCACGCGACTCACCATTCAGTCAGCACCAGATGATTGACCGCAAGGGCCCAGGTCGCCGCAGCGACCAGCCCCCAGCGCCGCCACGACGGCGGTGCGAGCCCTGCTGCGCACCACACGGTGAACGCGAACGTGAGCCAGATCCGTTCGGTCTCGGCCTTGGAGAGCCCGCTGAGGTCGGACAGGACGATCGCGACCACGCCGGCCAGGGCCAGCCAGGCGGGGGCAGCCTCGGCGTCGCGTCCGCGTCGACGGACGGCGCGGACGGCCTCGGCGATCACCAGGACCACGATCGGCGAGGCGCACACGACGAAGGCGGCAAGGTTCGCCCACACGAAGTAGCTGTAGGGCCGCACACTGGCGATGCCCTCGTAGTAGCGCAGCTGCACCTGCACCAGGGCATCCCACCAGCGGAAGCCGGCCAGCGTGAAGAACACCACGACGCCGGACGTGCCGAGTGCTGCCAGCAGCCAGCCCACCCGCACCGCCTTCCAGCCGGCAACCCGCACCGACAGCAGCAGTGCCGTGACGACCACCACCCCGAACAGGATGTGCCCGTACGACAGGTAGACCGTGGCGCCCAGCAGCACCCCACCGGCAAGGGATGCGCCGGCGTGCCGGTGCACGGCACCCCAACTGGCGGCCGTCACCGCCACGGACGCGACCCCGAGGAACACGGCGTCACCGGAGACGCCGATCCACACGGCTCCCGGGAACAGGGCAGCCCACGGCACCAGCTGACGCGCGGCTGCCGGGGCGCCAAGGGCTCGCAAGGTCACCGCCCATGCCGGACCGGCAAGGCTGCCCACGAGCATGCAGGCCAGCGCAGCCCAGGCGGGGCCGGCCAGCCCGGCCTGCTGCAGGAACCAGAAGAACAACGTCGCCAACGGGGGATGGACCGACACGTGGGTGGTCCACGCGTCCGGAACGCCGACGATGCGCCCGGTGAAGTCGTGCAGGAACACCCACGGATCGCCGATGGCTGGCAGGTCGTGCAGGTACTCGTGGGGCGAGAGCAGCTTGGTGGCCCAGTCACCGTCCACTGAGGCCAGCGAGAAGATCCAGGCGAAGCCCAACAGCCATCCCCATGCCAGGAGCGAGCCCCACCGCAGGGTGCCGGCGACCCGCTGCAGCCGTACTCCCGCCACAACGAGGGCCACCGCCGGCAGCGTCCACAGCGAGACGTGCGGAGCCCACTCGGCGAAGATCGGTGGGAACGGCAACACGAGGATCGCCCCGTGCGCCTCGAGCTGCCGGCCGACGACATGGGCGAGGAGGACCAGCGCAAGGGCGGCACCGAGCAGTGCAAGGTCGCCGCGCGAGAGGCGGTCTCCGGTGTCGAACCCACCGTCGACTGGCGCGCTCTCGCGTGCCGCTGTGGTGCTCACGTCGTGACGCTACGGTGCATCGGGCACTGCCGGACGGGCAGCGGCACGCCCGAAAGACTTCCGTAAGGTCGCGAAGATCCCGGAAAGACTCCGGTAAGCCCGCGCGACTGCTCCGTCGGTCGACCGTTCCCTAGCGTCGAGCCATGTACCCAGCTCCCGCCGCAACCGACCTGGTCGAACTGGTGATCCCGTGCCTGAACGAGGAGACAGCGCTGCCCGCCCTGCTCGCCGCCGTGCCGTCCGGCTGGGCGGTTGTCGTGGTGGACAACGGCTCCCGTGACCGCACAGCGGAGGTGGCCCGGCGTGCCGGCGCCACCGTCGTCCACGAGGATCAACCCGGCTACGGCGCTGCCGTGCACCGCGGGCTGCTGGCCGCGACCCGGGAGATCGTCGTGGTGCTGGACGGTGACGGCTCCATCCGCCCTGACGACCTGAGGAGCCTCGTCGACGCCGTGGCCGATGGCAGCGCCGACCTGTGTTGCGGCGCACGCCAACCGGTGACGCGAGCGGCCTGGCCGGCGCATGCCCGGTGGGGGAACCGGGTGCTGGCCGCCGTGCTCTCGGCCGCCCTCGGCCTCGACCTGCACGACATCGCTCCCGTCCGCGTGGCGCGCAGGGCAGCGCTCCTCGACCTCGCGATCGCCGACCGGCGCTTCGGCTACCCGCTCGAAACCCTGCTCCGCGCGAGGGCGGCCGGCTGGAGGATCACCGAGCAACCGATCACCTACCACCCGCGCGACGGCGGCCAGTCGAAGGTGACGGGCAGCATCCGCGGCACCGTGCGGGCACTGCGCGACTTCTGCGGCGTACTCGTCGCCCACCGCGAACTGCTGCGCAGGCGGTCCCGGTGATCCGGCGAGCGCCGGTTCTGCTGGTTGTCGCGAAGGCACCGGTACCCGGCTTGGTGAAGACCCGCCTGACCCCGCCGTTCACACCCCACCAGGCAGCGGCACTGGCCGCAGCGGCGTTCCTCGACACCCTCGACGCCTGCCGTGAAGCCGCCCGCCTCACCGGGGCAGAGGTGGTGGTCGCGCTGGACGGCGACCTCGCCCACGCGGTGTCGGAGGCGGCGATCCGGTCTGCGCTCGCCGCGATGCGGGTGGTGCCCCAGCGTGGCGAAGGGCTGGCCGCCCGGCTCGCCGCGGCGCATCTCGACGCGTCCGGCTCCTTCGGCACGACCCTGCAGGTGGGCATGGACACCCCGCAGCTCGAGCCGGTGGTGCTCGCGGAGGGACTTGATCGCATCTGCGCACCGGACGGGCCGGACGCGGTGCTCGGACTCGCCGAGGACGGCGGCTGGTGGGCCCTCGGACTGCGCCGCGCCGGCGCAGCCCGCTGCCTCGTCGGAGTGGCGATGTCGACCGGGCACACCGGAGCGGACACGCTGGCGGCACTCAAGGCCGAGCAGCACCGGGTCGAGCAGCTCGCCAGCCTGCGCGACGTCGACACGCTCGACGACGTCCTCGCGGTGGCCGGCCGGTCCGACGGGCGGTTCGCCGCGCTGGCCCGCGCGCTGTACCCGGTGGAGGTGGCGTCATGACCACCACAGCCGAGGTGTACAGCCTCGGGCTGCGGGGAGACCGGGTCTGGCTCGAGGGCACCCGACCCCGCGACCTGCCCGTTGCCGAGTGGACAAGGGACCATCTCGACGGCGACCAGACGCTGCTCGAGCGGTGCGTCGGCCCCACCCTCGACGTCGGCTGCGGACCGGGACGCCTGGCCGCGGCCCTCCTCGCCCGGCGCATCCTCGCCCTCGGGATCGACGTCAACACCGAAGCGGTCGCGCAGGCACGCGCACGGGGCGCTGCTGTGCTGCAGCGGGACGTGTTCTCCCCGCTGCCCCGTGAGGGCGCGTGGCGACACGTCCTGCTCGCCGACGGCAACATCGGCATCGGCGGCGACCCGATCCGGCTCCTCCTGCGGTGCCGGGAACTGCTGGCGCCCGGGGGCACCGTGCTGCTCGACCTGCAGGGCACGGGCGCCCACGTGCGCACCCACCGGCTACGACTGCGTGCCGAGGGCGTTGCCAGCGACTGGTTCCACTGGTCGAGCCTGCCGACCGGCGCGCTGCCGGCCATCGCCGGAGCCTGCGGGTTCAGCCTTGTCGGCGTCTGGCGATCGGCGGAACGCTGGCAGGCCGAACTTGGCGTGTCCAGCCACTGGCACGCGAGCCCGCGATGAAGCCCGCTGACCTCGTTCCGCGTCCGGAGTGGTACCCCGGCCGGGCACGGGGCGGCTGGCTCAGTGCGCGGGTGGGGACGGCGCTGGGCATCGCGTTCGCGACCTGCTTCGTCACCGGCCTGATCAGCCATTTCCACCAGCATCCCGGCCTGTTCCCGCTGCCGGACGGGCCGGTGTGGGGGTACGCCGTCAGCCAGGGCATCCATGTCACAACAGGGATCGCCTCGATTCCGTTGCTCGCGGTGAAGCTGTGGTCGGTGGCCCCCCGGTTCTGGCAGCGTCCGCTGGTGGGCGGTGTGCTGCGGATGCTGGAGCGCGGCTCGGTGCTCGTGCTGGTGGCCTCTGCGGTCTTCGAGCTCGTCACGGGACTGCTGAACGTCGCCGAGTGGTACGCGTTCGGGTTCTACTTCCCGCCGGTCCACTACGCGGTCGCGTGGCTGGCGATCGGTGCGATCGCCGTGCACGTCGCCGTCCAGCTGCCCAAGGTGCGCGAGCTGTGGACGGCGCCCGAACCGGCCGTGGCCACCGGCGACCTTCGCCGAAGGGACGTGTTCCGGCTGGCCGGCCTCGGCGCCGTCATCGCAGCGGTGACGACGGCGGGCGACAAGTTGCCGGCGCTCCGGCCGGTGGGGGTGCTCTCGCAGCGCAGCGCCATGGGGCCGCAAGGCCTGCCGGTCAACCGGAGTGCCGTCGCCGCCGGCGTCGTGGCCGATCCGGACTGGCAGTTGCGCGTCCGTGACCGGGGGCGTGAGCGGACGCGGACGCTCGCCGACCTGCAGGCGATGCCGCAGCATGCTGCGCTGCTGCCGATCGCCTGCGTCGAGGGCTGGAACGTGTGGGCGACCTGGGAGGGTGTGCGGCTCAGCGAGCTGGTGGACGACCCCGGTGGCGTCGCAGAGCTGACGGTGCGCTCGGCCGACCCGGGCGGCTACGGCGTCAGCACGGTGACACGGCAGACCCTGAACCATCCCGACACCCTGCTCGCGCTGCGGATCGACGGGGAACAGCTGGCCCTCGACCACGGCTTCCCGGCCCGGCTGATCGCCCCGAACCGGCCCGGCGCACTGCAGACGAAGTGGGTCACCACCATCGAGGTCCGTCGATGAACGCACGCAGGCGGACAGCGCTGGTTCGGGTGTTCCGGCGGAGAATCGTCGAGGTTCGCAACCAGCAGGTTGCAGAGGTCAGGGCTGCTGTCGGCGGCTTGACCAGGCTGCAGGTCCTGCTGTTGCTGGCCGGGTCGGCGACGATCGCGTTCGGGGGCGTCCAGATGCTGCACCTGCTTCTCGACCGGACAGCGCCGGTTCTCGGAGTCGGCGCCTGGTGGCTGGGTGGTCCGCTGATCGTCGACCTGCTGGTGGTGCCCATCGTGGTGATCACCGGCGTGGCCATCTCGCGTTTCATACCCGTGGGCTGGCGCCGTGACGTCGCAGCGGCGTCCGCACTGTCACTGCTCGTGAGCCTCGTCGCGCTTCCCTTCCTCACGGGTCTCGGACGGCGACCGGACAACCCCAGCCTGCTCGACCGGAACTACTGGGCCGGCTACCTCACACTGTTGGTCCTGATCTGGGGGGTGCCGCTGGTGCTCCGGTTGTTCCGGAGACTTCGTCACCCGTGACCGCAGCGGCCCGCGCGGGCCGGTACCCGGCGGAGAACTGGGCAGCGGGAACCGGCCAGGAGTTGCCCAGCTCGTCGACAACGATCCAGTCGCCAGGGTTCGCCCGCTCCTCGCCCTCAAGGGTGTGGACGACTTCGCCCCCAACGGCGGGGTGTGCCGCGACCCGTCCGACGCGCAGGTACCTACCGGCCTGGTCGGGGTCGGCGACGTAGGTGCGCGCGAAGGCGTCCGGCGCGACCCCCCTGCCGTTGGTCCCGTCCTCGTCGGTGACCCACCAGTCACCGCTCTCGCTCACCAGTTCCTCGCCGGACTCGGCCACCCAGGAAGTCCGCTTCGTCAGTCGCGTCGCCACGACTGCGCCCGTCCGCTCGTACACCGGGATACCGACGATGCCCCACAGCTTCAGCCGGCCGATCACGCCGAGGACCGTGTTCCGGTCGTGCTCCCGGATCTGCGCGACCTCGTCCGCGCTCGCCACACTCGGCGGGGTGGCACCCAGCCGGGCACCCGACCCTAGGTCGACGAGGTTGGGATTGCGCCGGTTCCGGTCATCCTCCGCGCGATCGGTCGACCTCGGTCCCCACCGCCACCCGTTCGCCATCCGCAGCGCGCACCACCGCTTGTGCTCCGCCCCGGTGATCCGCTCCACCACGTCCTCGGGCAACGCCGGCACGACCCGGCCGGGCGTTGCCGGCAGCCAGCGGAATTGCTCGCGCTCCACCTGCTGCAGGATCAGCCGCTCCTGGCGCAGGGTGTCCTCGCGAAGGAAGGCGGGAAGGCGCTCCTCCGGAGGATCCGTGGGCGATCCCCACGGCCGCGACGCCGGGCGCGTGCTCTGGACATCGGTGAAGAAGTCATGGTTGTGGCGGGCCAGCACCGTCCAGGAGTCCTCGGGCACCCCACCGGACCGCAGCAGCGTCGGCCCGAACGTGATCAGGCTGGACAGCGGATCGGTGAGATCGACGCCCTGGGTGTACGGCGAGCGGCAGGCGATCAGCACCTGCGGATTCAGCTGCGCCACCCGTCGTGCCCGCGCCGGTGTGTCAGGCAGGGGCGGCTCGGTCACGATGACGGTCATCCGGACGCGATTCGCGGCAACGTAGTGCTCCCAGTCCTGCTCCGACGCGCTCACGACGAACGGGTCGCTCACCGCTCCCGGCGTCCGGCCGGCCTGCCACTCCGCCACCTGTTCCGCCGCTCGCGGCTCGCACACCACCACACTCCTGGGTGGTCGCGCGGGTTGTGCCGGATCGTGCCCGTGGAGGTCCTCGTCGAACGCCTCGGTCAGCGCCAGCTCGTCCAGCAGGCTCGTCGTCAACGGCGTATCGCCCGCGAGAACCACCGTGTTGTGGCCCATGTCGCGAATCACCACGACCAACTGGCGCGCCAGGAGTTCGTCGGTGGTGATCGCGTCGAGGAAGCACCCCTGCACGTCAAGGTTGGCGAGCCGCCACGCCCGCGCGCCATTGGGGTCGTCCAGTCGGGCGACCAGCCGGGGGACGTCGTTGAACGGTCGCCGGCGAACCGACTGCAGCCCGGTGTCGATGGCCGCGCGCGCGGCCTCGACCACGTCGATGTTGCGGGACTGGGAGACGCTCACCGCGAACAGCCGTCGCAGCGGGATCGGTCGCTGCCACCGCAACAGGAGGCGCTCCCAGGTGTCGGTCGATGTCGGACTCGCGATGTAGACGTGGGCGCCGAGGTCCTTGACGTCACTCAGGAGCTCGTCCTCGAGGTTGCCGCGCAGAACCACCACGCCGGAACGATGGGGCAGGAGCCGACCGAGCCGCTCGGCCAGGGTCAGGTGGTACCAGGGCCTGGCTGCCCGCTCGCGGGCGCGTTCCTCGAGCAGTGCCCGCACCAGCGGGACGGACTCGGTATTGAGCCCCGCGACGATGTCGATGTCGCGGGCCCACCACGTCCACCAGCGGTCGAGGCCACGCATGGACGCAGAGATCAGCAGGCTTGCAGCTGCGAGGAACACGGTGCTCACCCCGGCAAGGCGAGCCGCCTGGAACGCCAGGGGGAACTCGCCGACGCAGGCCGACGTCGCTGACGGCCCGATCACGCTCTCCTCCACCTGGCCGGAGAGGAGCTTGATCGTCCACATGATCAGGGACGCCCAGGTCGAGTCACCCCGGCACGGCGCGTAGGACGCTGCACCAAGACCAAGGTTGAGGACGGCCAGCAGCACCACCCACTCCCGTTCCATGAACCGGCGCCGCCCCCGGGCGCTCGCGAAGAAGCGCATCGCCAGGGCAAAGGCGATCAGGATCGCGACAAGGAACAGGTCGTCGTCGGGGCCGGCCTGCCACCACTCGGTGCCGATCCCGGGCGTGATCGCCCAGTCGGGACGCGTCACCGCGGGAACAGCGATGAGCAGCGTGAGCGCGAGGCCGATCAGGGCGAAGAGGCCGGCCAGCCACCAGAGGAGCGCCCGACGTTCCGACGGAGGTCGGCCTTCGGCCACATTCGTCATCTCGGTGCCTTCCCGCGTGCCTTGGCCTGCTCTGGTGGGTGATCCGTCGCCATCATCGGCACCCCGGCTCGTCCGGCGGCGCGTCGCCGACGACCCGCCGCCACTCGCCGTCGCTGATCGGGCCGCCGGCGCTGGCGCACACCTGGCCGAGGACTGCCTCGCTGGCGAGGTCGCGGACGTTCACCCGCGCCGTCCGCGCTTCGCCACCGAAGAAGCCCGTGACAAGGGTGTGGCCGTCGGGTGCGAACGCGTACGTGCGCGGGACGGCCTCGAAGCCCGGCGGGACGGGGACCGCTGCCGACGGCTGCATCGTCGTCAGGTCGTACAGCTGGAGACCTGACCGGGTGGGGAAGCCGACCAGCCCGCCGCCACCGACCACCGGCGGATTCGGCTGGATCGAGCCCGTACTGGTGCGCGTGCCCGCCGTCGAGACGAGCAGCGCGGCGCCGCGTCCCAGGTCGGGCAGCACGTCGACGGAGCCGTCCAGGTGGGTCACCAGCAGCGTCGTGCCGGCGAACTCCAGCCCCGCCACGTCCTCACCGTCCGCCCACGCCTGCTCGTGGATCACGGCGCCGGTTCCGCTGTCGACCACCCGCAGCGTTGCTGACGTCGATTCCCGGTCAACGGTGAGGTCGCCGACGTCGATGAGGGCGAGATGGCGTCCGTCCGCGCTGAAGCGGGCCAGGTCGTACGCCGTCGCGGGCGCGCCCGCCGTCACCTCGCCGCGCAGTTCCCCGCCGGGCGCCGCGCGCGTCTGTACCCGTCCGCCCGAGGTGGCGATGAGCACCGTGCCCGACGCCGTCGGGAAGGCGGCGATCGGGGTCTCGCGGTCGCCCTCCTCGCCCACCAGCGGAAGGCCGAGGTTCCACCGCACCACTCCCGCAGGCAGCCCCTTCGGGAC
>JAOATP010000020.1 GCA_030158185.1 Propionicimonas sp. | reverse complement strand
GAGGCCGAGTGGATGGCCGAACGGCTCGCCTGGCTGCCTGTCGGGTTCGACCCGGGCGCATTCGACCTCGACGAGGTGAACCGGGCGCTGCAGGAAGGCCCCATGCCGGATCTGGAGGAGTGGCACCCGGGCATCTCCGACCTCATGGTTCGGGATGGCTCACTCGGCGCCAGCGGCCTCACTGCGCTGGTGAAGAAGGCGCTCCGCGACCATGACGACGTCGATCACGCGGTGGTCGAGGCGGCGACGCTGCGCTACCGGGTGCTGCTGCGCACGATCGGGCGCGGTCTGAACCTGACGGGAGCTGGCTACCTCCCGCCTGCGGTCGTCGACGGCCTGTGCCGGGACCTGGACCTCGGTGCGGAATGGGTCGGCAAGGGCAACCGTGAGCACCTGACGGTGCCGGTGCTGACGCTTCGGGAGTCCGCCACCGCGCTCGGCCTGGTGCGCAAGGCCAGGGGACGGCTCACCGTCACGAAGGCCGGGGTGGCAATGCTTGACGACCCGTGGCGACTGCTCGACCATGTCCGCGCACGCCTGCCTCTCGGCCGCGACTTCGAGCGGGACGCGGGCCTGCTCGGGCTGCTCTACGCCGCAGCGGACAAAGACCTGTGGCAATCGCGGGCCGAGGCCGCCGCGATCGCGTCCAGCCTCGGCTGGGTTTCCAGCGGAGGAGGGCTCGACCGGGCCGTCAGCTACTCGGCCCGTCCGACACTCGACGTGCTCAGCCACCTGACCGGACGGCGCGAATCACAGGCACCACGCGCCGTGATGGCGCGCGCCCTGCTCAGGAGCAAGGGTGCGGAGCTGCGCCTGGAGCCGCGGACGGACCTGCCGCGCCCGGTGGACCTGACGTGATGGTCGCAGACACCGCCGTGCGACCAGGGCGCGAGGCGCTGGCCTTCTGCCAAGCGGCATCCGGTTACGCGGGTTTCGACGCCGAACAGCCTTGGCTCCAGCCCGCTCGTCTCGACCGTCAGCGCCATGCCCGACCCACATGGGGACGTCCCTTCGGGGTGCTGTGGATATCCGCCCCGGTGCTCACCGGCCGTAGTGGTAGCGGCAGGCGGCGATCCGGATCTTGTGGTTCACGATCTTGGAGACGAGCCGGTGTTCGTCGGTGATGCCTCGTGACCAGTAGCCGGCGGAGTCGTGCTTGAGGGCCTCGGGCTTGCCGATGCCTTCGTTGCCGTTGCGTGAGACGTCCTCGATGGGCACGCCGTGTGCCAAAAGGACGCGTTCAAGGTCGGTTTCTGGCCATTTCTGGCTATACCCCCACCCCTATTGGGAGCGTCGCCGACAACTGATGCAGTGTACCTCGATGGGTAGCAACTGGCGCCTGGCTAGGGCAGACGATGCCGCCCGGGCGTCCCGGACGACGCTTTGTTTAGTTCATTTCGTGGCGGGAGAGATCAACAAAAGGCCCCCTGAGGGCTACAGAACGAAAGTCTCGACTCTCTGCAGTACAAACTAGGGCACTGTTTGATTCGGCCCTAGCCCGAACCGGTCCAGCTGTGACCCCGAGACCGCGAAGAGCACCGAGGTGACGTCGCTCACTGTGGCGCTGATCGCCAGCAGTCGTGCCATCTGGAGCCCGAGGCGACCAGCGGGAGGGCCCAAGCGGCGCACCAGGCCGAGAGCAGGAAAGGGATCCGCATCGCGGCCGGCCGCCAGCACGAGGCCCAGCGTCATCGACCCCACCGAGCCCGGGTCGCCGATCCAGCCGAGCCGCCGCAGCCCTGCTCCGGCGACGGCCGGCCGGAATGCGATCACGGCCAGCCAGCCCACGTAGAGCAGGC
>JAOATP010000019.1 GCA_030158185.1 Propionicimonas sp. | reverse complement strand
CCTTCATGACGGCCGGACGCATCCTCGGCACGGGCCTGCTGGACCGGTACGGGCGGGTCCCCGTGCTCCGGATCCTGTTCGGCTCCGCGGTCATCGGGTGCCTGCTCGTCGTCTTCGGCAACCCCGTCGTCGCCTTCATCGGCGCGGCCATCTGGGGCGTTGGCGCCAGCCTCGGCTTCCCTGTCGGCATGTCGGCCGCCGCCGACGACCCGGTCCGGGCCCACGCGCGGCTGAGCGTCGTGGCAACGATCGGCTACACGGCCTTCCTCGCCGGGCCACCGCTCCTCGGCTTCCTCGGTGACCACTTCGGCATGCTGCGCGCGCTGCTTGTCGTCGGGGCCGTCTCGCTGCTCGCCCTGCTCGTCCTGCCGGCTGCCCGTCCGCTGAAGTCGGGCAGCTAGCCCCGTCCGCGCTCAGAAAGGCAACTTCTCCCGCGATTCCCCGGACGCCACCCGCGGGCGGGCCCCGCGCTCTAGGCTGAAATTGCTTACCCGTTGACGGGGGGGATTCAGATGAAGCGCTTCTTCACGATTCTCGGCGGCTCTGTGCTTGCCCTGATCGTCATCCTTGCCCTGGTGTTGTTCACCTCGATCACGGACCCGTCCCTTGCCTCGCGTCCGCATCCGGCCGCCACCTACGAGGCTGCTGCCGCCGGCATCCAGGCCGTCGCAGCGACAGAGGCCGGCATGGACCTGCAGCCGGAGGGCCACAGCATCGCGATGCTCACCGGTGCGCCGGCAGCGAAGGCCGTCGTCATCTTCCACGGCTACACGGTGCTGCCCGAGCAGTTCCGGCTCGTCGGGGACGCGTACCGCGCCCAGGGCTACAACGTGTGGATCCCGCGCCTGCCACGCCACGGCATGGCCGACCGGATGACGGACGAGTTCTCGAAGATCACGG
Source organism: Propionicimonas sp. (assembly GCA_030158185.1). GTDB lineage: Bacteria > Actinomycetota > Actinomycetes > Propionibacteriales > Propionibacteriaceae > Propionicimonas. The sequence continues at coordinate 906 of JAOATP010000019.1, read as the reverse complement.
CGTCGGAGCTCCGCGACTTCGTCGACGCCAGCATCGACATCGGTGCGGGACTGGGCGAGGAACTGACGGTCATCGGCATCTCCGGGGGCGGGTCCCTGAGTGTCTGGGCAGGGTTCGAGCGGCCGGAGGTGGACCACACCGTCCTGCTGACGCCGCTGCTGCACCCGCTGGGCTACGAGGAGTGGCAGGACCGTCCGCTGGTGCGGGCGCTGCGGCTGTCACCGGTGGACATCTGGAACTGGTGGAGCGATGAGGAGAAGGAGAAGAACGTCAAGGGCTACGACTACCCGCGCTTCTCCCTGAAGGGCATCGCAGGCCTGCTGTCGATGTTCCATTGGGCCGACGCGCAGGGCAAGCCGCCGGCACACTCCACCTTCACGCTGGTGCGCAATGACGGTGACCCGCGGATCGACGGGGCGTTCAACGAACGCTTCCTCACCCGCCTCGTCCCCGCGAACCAGCTCGATGTCGTCGTCATCCCAGCCAGCGCAGGACTCGGCCACGACCTGGTGTCGTGGCAGCACCACAGCGAGAACTACGCGGGGCTCACCGAGTCCTACGCCTACCTCTCGCAGGCTCTCGGCATCCCGATCCCCGACCCCAAGGCCGGCTGAGGGAATGATCCGGCGCCCGGCGCGTTTCCATCGGGTGTGAAGAAGATCGGATTCCTGTCCTTCGGCCACTGGTCGGACTCGCAGCACTCCGCCGTGCGCAGCGCCTCGGACAGCCTGCTGCAGTCGATCGAGCTGGCCGTTGCTGCCGAGGAGGTGGGCGCGGACGGCGCCTACTTCCGGGTGCACCACTTCGCCCACCAGCTCGGATCGCCGTTCCCGCTGCTCGCAGCCATCGGTGCGAGGACGTCGCGGATCGAGATCGGCACCGGCGTCATCGACATGCGCTACGAGA